>DATKBB010000065.1:0-5787 GCA_035514295.1 Candidatus Limnocylindria bacterium
ACAGGCCTTTGCCCGCAACGTCGCCCATTGCCCAGATGCCTTCGCCGGCGCGCATACGCTCGTCCACCGCGATGGCGCCGCCCGAGGTGTCTATGCCGGCCTCCTCGAGCCCGAGGTTTGCGAGGTTCGGCCTCCGGCCGAGCCATGGCCAGGCGACCGGCGATCTCCTCGCCGCCCGTGCCCATGCCCATTACGATCACGTCAGCCTGTTG
This sequence comes from Candidatus Limnocylindria bacterium, assembly GCA_035514295.1. Classification (GTDB taxonomy): domain Bacteria; phylum Chloroflexota; class Limnocylindria; order Limnocylindrales; family CSP1-4; genus JALYGJ01. The sequence continues at coordinate 213 of DATKBB010000065.1, forward strand.
GTCCATGCCTTCCTCCGTGTGTGACACGCGGCCGGGCCGCGGGGTGAACCATTTGAGGTCGAGTCGTGTCGCCCAGCGTGCCTCAGGATCGCAAAGGTCGCCCGCTCCGCCTGGGTCTTCGAGCGAACCTGGCCCAGTTCTCGCTGCTGGTGGCTGTCAACGGGTTGGTCGGCGGGCTCGTAGGCCAGGAGCGCACGGTTCTCCCGCTGCTGGCCGAGGCCGAGTTCGGGCTGCAGGCCGTCAGCGCAGCGCTCACATTCCTGGTTGCCTTTGGGCTCGTGAAGGCGGCCACCAACCTGGCCGCCGGCGCCATGTCCGATCGCTTCGGGCGCAAGCGCGTACTCATCGCGGGATGGCTACTCGGCTTGCCGGTACCGCTGCTCATCATCTGGGCGCCCACCTGGGAGTGGGTCGTGGTGGCCAATGTGCTGCTCGGTCTGAACCAAGGCCTGACCTGGTCGACGACCGTGATCATGAAGATCGATTTGGTGGGCCCGGCCCGCCGTGGCCTGGCCATGGGCTTCAATGAGGCGGCCGGCTACGGTGCGCTGGCGCTCACCGCCCTTGTCACGGGACTGTTGGCGGAGGCCTACGGGCTGCGCCCGGCACCTTTCCTGCTCGGACTCGCCTACGCCGGGTTGGGCCTGGGCCTGTCCGTCCTCTTCGTTGGGGAGACCCGCGGGCATGCGCGGCACGGGAACGGGGTTGCGCAGGGCACGTCGATGCGCCGCGTCTTTCCCTTCGCGACGCTGCGCGAGCCGGCACTCTCCGCCGCCAGCCAGGCCGGCTTGGTGAACAATCTCAACGACGGCCTCGCGTGGGGCTTGCTGCCCATCTATTACGCGGCGGCCGGCCTGTCCGTTGGCGAGATTGGTCTCCTGGCAGCGCTCTACCCCGCCGTGTGGGGGACCGCGCAGCTGTTCACGGGTGCGTTATCTGACCGCATCGGCCGAAAAGGCCTGATTGCGTGGGGAATGCTGATGCAGGCTGTCGCGCTGGGCTGGATGGCCGCCAGTGCGGACTTCGCGGCCTGGGCAGTTGCCGCCGCGGTACTCGGCCTCGGGACAGCGATGGTGTATCCGACGCTGCTGGCTGCTGTGAGTGACGTAGCTCATCCAGCCTGGCGAGCTTCAGCGGTCGGCGTCTATCGCTTCTGGCGCGACATCGGCTTTGCGGTGGGGGCGCTGGTGGCGGGTGCTATCGCCGACCGACTCGGCATGGTCCCGGCCATCTGGACGGTCAGCGCGCTGACGGCAGTTTCCGGTGTGATCGTTCTCGCGCGCATGTACGAGACCCATCCCCGGGAGCAGACGGCGGTCTGATTAGCGCGCCCGCGCAAACCTGTCATGCGCAGCGGCATGAAGAACGCCTCGCCGCCCATTTGAATCGCGGCCATGATCATCTCGAACACCGCAAACACGATGCCCGCGATGATCCCGCCAACGACGCCGTGCACGAGCCAGCGCGTCGTGTCGGAGCTTTCGGCACCAGCGATACGCATGTCATGACGTTTCTCCTCTCCGGTACTCGGGCCTCTGGCACCGCACTATCGTCCAACCTGCCGGGGCGGCTGGTCTGTGGCCTTGCCCACATTTGGCGCGCCGCGGGAGTCGGGAGGAGTTGCCCCCGGCGTGCGCCTCGAGCGTTTCCAGAGACGCGTCGATGCTCTGATGCGGAGCTCGTGACCGCCGTCGAAACGCCCGATCGTCCCCAGCCCTGGCCGGCTTCAGTTCCCGGTCCCCAGGTGGAGCCGGATCTCGCCGGCCAGATACTCGGCATCATCACCTACGCCCCATAGCAGGCCGGACTTCATCGTGTAGAGGAAGTGCAGGCCGAGGAAGTACAAGCCGGGGCTGCTCGTCACCCCGCGCCGGTGGACCGGATAGCCGGTCTCGTCCAGCGCAACCGGTCTGACCCACGAGAAGTCGAATCCATAGCCGGCCGACCAGATCACGCTGGTCACCTGTTCGCTCGCCAGATCGATTCGGTCGATTCGCGGTTGGTGAAATCCGTCGTCGCCGGCGTAGTCGTCCGAGTTCTCATCATCGGGTGTCGGGGCGTCGATTCCGGCTTGAGCGACGAAGCCATCGACGACATGCCTGATTTCGGCGGCGGAGGCGTCGGCCCTCGCCAGATTGGCGTGTAGGTCATCGACCAGGCTGATCGTGCCACCATGAATCTCAGCGACGCGCCCGAGAAGCGTCATGCCGTCTCGCGCGAACCGGTGTAGGTTGAGCGTATGGCCGCCTCGCTTGCCTGAGACATGGGCGTTGGCGCTGAAGCGTTCCGCCGGCGAGTCGAGCTGGTCGACGGTACGTACAAAGCCCATCGTCTCGAACCAGCGCGCGAGGTCCCGGCCGCGATAGCGGCGGGGGATTCTCGGTGCACGGCTGACCGACAGGAACACCCGCCGCCCGGCCTCCAGCAGTTCCTCGGCTATCTGCGCGCCGGACTGACCGCTGCCCACAACCAGTACAGCGCCCGGCGGCAGCGCGCCGGGGTTGCGATAGGCGCTCGAGTGCAGGTCGAGCACGCCTTCGGGCAGGCTGCCCAATGCCGGCCGCCGCGGGGTCTGGAATGTACCCGTTGCGACGACTACAGCGCGGGCGTCGAGCGGCCCGGCGGTGGTCTCCACGCGGTACCCTCCATCGGCGATTGCGGTCACCTCTGTCGCCGTGACGCCGGTCCGCACCGGTGCCCCGAAGGACGCTGCATAACGCTGAAGGTGGGCGACGATCTCGTCGCGTGGCATGAAACCGTCCGGATCCGTGCCGCCGTAGGCAGCGCCAGGGAGGCGCACCGTCCAGTTGGGCGTCACCAGGGTGAACGAGTCCCAGCGGCTGCGCCAAGCAGCGCCGACCGAATCGCGCTCGAGCACAACGTGGTCGATGCCGTCCAGCGTCAGAAGATGACTGATGGCCAGCCCCGCCTGGCCCCCCCCGATGACCACCACCGCTGTTGGACGCACGGCTCCCTCCTATGCGCAACCAGGATATGAGCCGGCGCGACGGCGGAAGGCGAGCGCGCCGATCTTCCAGCCAACCCTAGCAGCACCCCATGAGCGCGAACGAGTTCGTCGCAACCGGCGACCGTTGTCTCCTCCAGCCCTCCCCATGATGGTCAACGCCGTGGCTTCATGCTGCAACTTACCGAGGGCGACTATGGGCGCGTTGTCGCCGTTTCCACACCCTTCGCCCAGCAACCCGGCGCGACCAACGCCGCCTACGCTGCCTCCAAGGCCGCGCTCGAGGCACTCATCCTGAGCGTCGCCCGCGAAGGTCGGGAGCATGGCCTGACGGCCAATGTCGTGGTCGTGCGCTCCATCCCCAGCGAGTCTCCGGCCGATGGCAACGCAAGCCGGCCACGCACGTGGACCCGGCCCGAGGAGCTGTCGTCAACCATGCTCTGGCTGTGCTCCGACGAAGCCGGCTTGGTCACGGCACACGGATTCCGGTCCACGGCGGCGCGTGAGCAGATAACCAGCCCGAAAGGAGCCGTGGAGACCCTGGCCCACACCATCGGTGACTTCCGCCGACAGGGCCTGCTGACGACAGATCATCACCGTGTCGTCATCCAGAACGCCGAGCGCCTGCTGGCGCTTACGGAGGGCGGAGGCGAGTAGCCCGCGATGACCGAACAGCGGCTCTCGTGGGCCACCTCGGCAGGACATCTCCGCCGTGGTCGACGCCGCGGCGGAGGTCAGTGGCTCGCAAGTCGACTTGCTGGGGCACTCATTCGGCGGCATGTGCTCGCTGCCAGCGACGCAGCTCACGTCGAGCATCCGCCGCCTCCCACCCGAACTGTTCGCGGCAGAGGTGCTGGCGTTCTTGGAGGCCAGCTGACGGCCGGGCCTCATGTGATCTCGCTCACGGCATCTCCTGAGCGGCATAGGTACCCTACGAGGATGAACCCCCTTGGTACGACGCCAGGCAGCGACGCGCTTTGCGAGCACTCACCCTCGGAGCCCGCAACTCCCCGTACGAACAGCTGCGAGGAGTGCGGGAGCGGCTTTAATCTGCGCTCCTGCGCCCAGTGCGGGCACGTCGGCTGCTGCGAATCGCAGGCTGGTCACGCCCCTGCTCACGCGCTCAGCGAGGATCACCCGGTGATCGAGCAGATGACCGGCGCGGGGCTCGGCTTCGCCTGGTGCTACACCGAAAACGCGTACGTGCGCTGAGCGGACAGGCCGCTCCCCGAACTTGATCGACGGCGCCGGCAAGACGACCACGATCCGGATCCTGAACGGCGTGCTCTCCGCCACGCATGGCCGTGCGACCGTGCTGGGCCTTGACCCCGGCGCTGACGGTCCGGAGGTTCGCGCCCGCACCGGCGTGTTGACCGAGACACCCTCGCTGGACGAGCGCCTGACGGCTCGCGAGAACCTCTCGTTTGCGGCGCAACTGTTCGGCGTTCCCGGCCGGCTCGTTGCCGCCCGCGTGGACGAACTGCTCCGACGCTTCGAGCTGTCCGAGCGGGCGGACGATCGGACGGCCGGCTTCAGCCGGGGCATGAAGCAGCGCCTGGCGCTGGCCAGGGCAGTGGTTCACGATCCCGAATTGCTCTTCCTCGACGAGCCCACGGCCGCCCTCGATCCCGTCGCGGCGAGGGACGTCCACGAACTCATACGCTGCTACGCCGGGGATGACGGCCGGACTGTCGTCCTAACGACGCACAACCTGGTCGAGGCCCAGCGCCTGTGCGACCGAGTGGTCATCCTGCGCCGGGGACGTTCCATAGCGCAGGGCACGACGGCCGAGCTTGCGCGCCAGCTGTCGGCCGCCGGACGGGTGGAGATCGACGTGGGGGCAGACGACGTGGACGTTGCGCTGGGCAGCCTGCGATCGCTGCTCGACGACGCAGCCGTGGAGGTCGAAGGCGAAACGCTGCTGGTGGAAGGCGTGGGTCGCCATCGGCTGCCGGAACTCGTGAGTGCGCTGACCGGGGCGGGCGTGTCTGTTTTCCGGGTGATGCCCGGAGAGCCCTCGCTGGAGGACGTCTACTTCGCGCTCCACGCGGAGGACGAGGCGTGAGCGGGCGGATCAGGGCCTCCGGCCGCCCGTCGATGGCCGCCATCGCGCGTCGTGACCTGACGGTCGTGCTGCGCAGCCGGGCAGTAGTGCTGCCCATCATCATCGTGCCCATCGTCCTGTTCGTGGGTCTGCCGCTGTTGCTGGCCGCCGCCCTCCAGCTGGGCCGAGACCAGCTGGGGGAGCTGGAGGCCTTGCTCGTGGTGATGCCTTTGAGTATTCGCGACCGGCTGGGTGACGGGCCGATCGTGCAGCAGCTCCTCGTCTACCTGATCGAGTACCAGTTCGCCAGCCTGTTCCTGATCGTGCCGCTGATGGTGGCCGCGGTCATCGCGGCGGACAGCTTCGCGGGCGAGAAGGAGCGCAAGACCCTCGAGGCGCTGCTCTACACGCCCACCACTGACGCGGAGCTGTACGTGGCCAAGCTGGTTGCCCCGTTCGCCGCGGCCAGCGGTGTGGGCCTGGCGGGCTACGCGGCGTACCTGGTCAGCGCCAACGTGGTGGCCGCCATCGTCGCGCCGGACATCGGCCGGCTGGTGGCCCTGACA
>DATKBB010000066.1:0-40763 GCA_035514295.1 Candidatus Limnocylindria bacterium
GTGAGGGCTGGCGGCCGCCCTCGCCCTTGCGGCACCGACGTTCCCACGCCTCCAATCGCGCTCAAGTCAGCACAATCCGCGCTCAGCCGAGACCGGACGACCCGATACGCAGCGAGCTGCGCTCGACTTAAGAATGTGGAGCATAGGCCTGGGGTTTGAGCCGGCGGAGGTCACGGCGGAACAACCCGCAGACGTCGCGCTCAGGCGCGGCTATAGGCGAGCACCCGCCAGATCGACTGCCGGCGTGAGGAACGCCGAACGAAACCGGCCTCGCGGATCAACCGGTCCAGCTCGTCCACGTCGTGGACGAATGAGCGGAAGGGGTCGCGCCGGAGCCACTGCCAGCCATTGGCCAACCTGACCCACAGGCGCGCGCCCAGGCCGAGCAACCCGCGCGACTCGGGCAGCGCCAGCGCATAGACGGACCGAGCGGCCGACAGCGAGTTGGCCAGCAAACCCGCCGGGTCCGGAAAGCAGCACAGCACGCGCTGCGAAACGACGGCGTCGTGCGGCTCGAGCCGGGCGGTGGCGGCATCGGCGACGCGGTAGCGCAGGCGCTCCGAGAGGCCGGCTGCGGAGGCACGCGCGGCGGCATAGCCGACGCTCTGGGCGGAGAGGTCCAGCCCGCTGACCGCCAGCGCGCCGCGGCGCAACAGCTCGCGCGAGAACGAACCGTCACCAGAGCCCAATTCGAGCACGGTCCCCGATAGGAAGCCGGCATCCGCCAAAGCGGCCAGCAGCTGCCGGCTGAGCGGGGGGCCATCCGTGCCCTCGACCGGACGTTTCTCGAGCGTCGCGCAGCACTCCCGATCAAAGAAACGCCCGATTTCCTCGTGACTCACGGCCTCAGTCTGCCACCACAGCAGGCATGTGGCAGCATGCGGATGTGCCACGCAAGAAGGACGAGGCGCCGGTCGACCCCAACAAGCTCGTGCGCCAGGAGGCGGGTACTTACCGCACGGCCGACGAGCGCTTCGAGGTGCGCGGCACCGGCAACCGCTGGTTCCTGGTCGACACGCAGCGCACGGACGAGCTGGGCCAGGAGCTGGTCCGCGGCCCGCTCGCAACGCTAGAGGCGGCGCGGGAAGCAATCCCGGAGGCTCGCCGCGAGGACCTCCGGCCGTTGCCCGCCCGCCGGACAGCGAAGAAGACGACGGCGGCCACTGCGCCTACGAAGCCCACGCCAAAGCCAAAGCCGGCTCCCCCGCCCAGCTGGATCGACCGCCTGCCCAGGGCCGAGGCAACGGAAGTGCGCGCGCTCATCCGAGCACTCGAGCGCGAGGGCGTCAACGGGGCCGAGCAACTCGTGCGGCGCGACCGCGAGGGCCTCGAGCCGGCCGTCGCCACGCATCTGGTCCAGCGCCGCCTGGCCGAGATCGTCGACGAGTTCCCGGCCGACGGCCGCGCGGCGATCCGAGCGCTGGTAGATCGGGTGGTGGCCGTCCTGAGCGACGAGGGCGGCCGCAGGCACGACCCGCTGCCCGGCTGGCTGCTGGTCGAGGTCGGTCCGCAGCCCGAGCCCGACAACCGCCGTATCAGGCTTAACGACTGACGGGTTCGCCCCAGCCAAGTTCGGTCAGCAGCTCGCCCTGCCAGGCGACGAGGCGCCCACGAACTAGCGTCCCGACCACCGCGCCCTGCACCGGCCGCCCCTCGAAGGGCGTGAAACCGTGCTTGCCGTGCAGCGACTGGCCGCGGATGACGCCGCTCCGGCGGAGGTCAACGAGTGCCAGGTCTGCATCCGAACCAACGGCAAGCGCGCCCTTGCGCGGCCACAGCCCCCAGATTCGGGCCGGCCGCTCCGCGAAGGCGGCGACCAGCCGCTGGACGGGCATGACCCCGCCGGACACGGCAGTCAGGAACAACGGCAAGGTGGTCTCGACGCCCGCGATGCCGGCCGCCGCCTGCCAGACGTCGGTCGCCCGCTTGTCGTCGGGCGCATGGGGGGCGTGGTCGGAAGCGATGCAGTCGATCCGGCCGTCGGCCAGAGCCGTCAGCAGGGCGGCGCCGTGGGCGGCCTCGCGCACGGGCGGGTTGCACTTCAGCAGCCCGCCCAAACGGGCGTAGTCGACGGCCGACAGGAAGCAGTGGTGGGCCGACACCTCGCAACTGAGGTCCACACTGCGCGCCCGCCAGCGCTCGACGGCGGCCAGTCCCTCGGCCGAGGTCAGATGCAGGATGTGGCCGGCGGCCCGCGTGAGGGACAGCAACCGCCCGACACGGTCTATGGCGGCCACCTCCGCCTCGACCGGCCGCGACTCGAGATGGGCCAGGGCGTCGGTCCGGCCGGCCGCCCGCAGCGCCGCCTCGGCCCGGGCGATGACCTCGGCGGCCTCGGCGTGAAAACAGGTGCGCAAGCCGGCCCCCCGTGCGACCGACAGCCCGGCCTGCAGGACGTCATCGGTGGGCGGACTGAGCTCGCCGGTGGTCGGGCCAAGGAACGCCTTCACGCCGATGACGTGGCCCGACTCCACCATCGGGCGGATTTCAGTGGCGTTGTCGGTCCCGAGCAGACCGAACAGGCCGAAGTCGCAGTAGCTGGTGGCTGCAGCGAGGCGGCGCTTGTGCGCGACGGCCGCAACGTCGGCCGTGGGCGGCAGCGTGTTGGGCATCTCGAGGACGGTCGTCACGCCGCCCATCACCGCTGCCCGCGAGCCGGACTGCCAGTCCTCCTTGTGCTCGAGGCCGGGCTCGCGGAAGTGAACGTGACCGTCGATCAGGCCTGGCAACACGTGCAGGCCCGTCGCGTCGATCTCCTGCTCCGCCCGGCCAACAAGGCGTCCGGGCGGCTCGACGGCAACAATGCGCCCGTCGCGTACGGCCACGTCGGCCGTTTGGAGGCCGCTGCCGCTGACGAGCGTGCCGCCGCGGATTACCTGGTCAAAGTGCTCTGCCATGGCTGCTCCAGAGGCTATGCCACCATGGGCCGGCCATGGAACCCGTCGCGCACTCAGTTCTCGGCTTCTACGGGCCGGACAGCCTGATGTGGCGGATCAATCGCGAGGCCGTGCTCCTGGGTGCCGGGCCCACCGCGCTGCTCCTTCAGATAGCCCATCCCCTCGTCGCCGAGGGCGTCGCGCATCACAGCAACTTCGAGGCCGACCCGTTCCGCCGCCTGCACGGCACCATTCGCACCACCATGGACCTGGTCTTTGGCGGCGGCTCTGCGGCCGAACGGTCGGTGCGCCGGCTGAACGGCATCCACACGCGGGTACGAGGAGAATCGGTGGACCCACAGGCGACCGCCCTGGCCGCCTCCTACCGCGCTCTGGATCCGGAGCTGCTGCTGTGGGTGCAGGCCACCTTGATCGTGACCAGCGTGCGCGCCTATAGCCACTGGGTACGGCCCCTTTCGCTTGCCGAGCGGGAGCAGTTCTGGCAGGAGGCTCGCAGCGTTGGTGTCCGGCTGGGCATCCCACTGTCGTCCAGCCCGCCGGACTGGCCGGCGCTGTCCGGCTACTGGCGCCGGATGCTGGAGCCGGACGGGCCGATCCACGTCACGGACACGGCACGCCGGTTCGCGCCGCTCATCGTCAGACCGCCGCTGCCGCTGGCGCCCGCGCCCGTCGTCGATCTCCTCAGTCTGCCCGGCCTGCGCTTCCTACCGGCCAGGCTGCGCGCCGAGTTCGGAATCGGTTGGGGGCCGGCACACGAAAGGGCGGCCCGCCTGCTTGGGCTGGCAATCAGAACCTGGGTGCGCACCGTGCCCCCGAGTTGGCGAGCGATGCCCCAGGCCCGCTCCGCCGAGCGCCGAGCCGCCGAACGGCTCCGCTGAGCCAAGGGGAGCCAAGCACCGCCGCTACAATCTGCCAATGCCCGACAAGGACCTCTCGCGCCGCGCCGTCGTCACCGGCCTGGGCGCGATCACCCCCATAGGCAACGACCATCCCACGTTCTGGCGCAACCTCGTGGCCGGCGTCAGCGGAGCCGGCCCGATCACCTCCTTCGACGCTTCGAAGTTCGAGGTGCGCATCGCGGCCGAGGTCAAGGACTTCGACCCGGCCACGGTGATGGACCGCAAGATGGCCCGCCGGATGAGCCGCTTCATCCACTTCGCGATGGCCGCCGGCAAGGAGGCCGTCGCCCACTCCGGGCTCGATTTCTCCGACTGGTCGCCCGAGCGGCGCGATCGGGTGGCGGTCATCGTCAACACCGGCGGCGGCGGCATAGAGCAGGTGACGATCGGTACGGAAGTGCTGGGCGTGAAGGGCCCGAACTCGGTCAGCCCCTTCGCCTTCCCCGCGCTGTCGGCCTCGATGGGCGCCTGCCAGCTGTCGATGGAGTACCGCCTGACGGGGCCGGTGATCGCCCAGTCGGCGGCCTGCGCGACGTCGGTCATCTCGTTCCTGGACGGGCTGCGCCTGATCCAGCGCGGGGAGGTGGACGTGGTGCTGGCCGGCGGGAGCGAGGCGCCTCTGCTGCCCGTGGGCTTCGCAGCGCTGGGCAACATGGGCGCGCTGTCCAAGCGCAACGACGAGCCGGAGCGTGCATCACGGCCGTTCGACAGGAAGCGCGACGGGTTCCTCTACGGGGAGGGCGCCGGCGTGGTCGTGCTGGAGAGCGCGGAGCATGCGCTGAAGCGCGGGGCGAACATCCAGGCCGAGGTGCTTGGCGCTTCGCTGACGGCGGACGCCTTCCACATCTCGGCCCCAGAGCCGACCGGCCGAGGCCAGTGCATGGCCATCACGCGGGCAATGCAGGATGCCGGAGTGGCCCCGGACGAGATCGACTACGTCGCCGCCCACGGCACGAGCACGCCGCTCAACGACGTCACCGAGACGCGCGCCATCAAGGCCGCCCTGGGCGGGAATGCTTATCGCGTGTCCATCAGCGGTCCGAAGTCGATGGTCGGGCACATGATCGGTGGCGCTGGCGTGGTCGGCGCGCTGGCCGCGCTGGGGGCGATCCGCGAGGGAGTCATCCCGCCGACCATCAACCTGGACGAGCCGGACCTGCCCGAGTGCGACCTGGACTACACCCCGCTGGTGGCGAAGGAGCGACGGGTCGAGACGGCGATGATCAACGGCTTCGGCTTCGGCGGCCAGAACGCGGTGGCGGTCTTCCGGCGCTTCGAGGCGTAGCGCCGCCAGACAGGCGTCGCGGCGGCGGCGTCGGCGGAGCGGCGGTGTCGCCCAGGACGACAACTCGACCGGCGAACCATCTGTCGGCTGGGATCGAGGGCCTCTCGTCGGTCATCCGTCGCCGTGAACGACCAGTGAACCGCCGAACGGCGCGCGAAGAGTTCACTGCGACCGATCGTCGGTCAAGTCGTCGTGCAAGGCGACCGCCGGAAGTCCCTCAGCGGCGCGGGATTGCGCGCCCCTCATAACCCTCGAACATCTCGAGCAGGTCGGCCGGCACGCGCATGACGCGCTGACGCCCCAGGTCAAACATGACCTGCACCGATTCGCCGTCCGCGATCAGGCGCGCCGCGGCCACGGATGAGGCATCGGCCCTGACGCGGTATTCCAGGCCGAACGACGAGCGACCGGTCCACGCGAAGCGGCAGCCGACCAGCAGCGTCTCGCCGAAAAAGGCCGGCGCGCGGTAGACGAGGCGCGCCTCCGCGATGACGAAGGTGCGCTCGGCGGCGTGCTCGCCGGTGCCGAAGGGCGCTCCGGCGACGACCGCGTAATAGCCCGCGCGGGCCGCCTCAAAGTAGGAAAGGTAGACCGCGTTGTTGACGTGGCCAAGGGCGTCGGTGTCGACGAAGCGCACCTCGATGGGATGCTCGTAGCGGAACTCGCCGCTGACGGCCTCACGTCGCGAACTCATGCCTGCCGATCATGCCAGAGGGCGGTGCTAACGTGAGGGCGTGACGCTTCGCCTGCGCAACACGCTGACGCGCCGCGTGGAGCCGCTGGAGCCGTCCGACGGCCAACGAGTGCGCATGTACACCTGCGGCCCGACGGTCTACCGCCACGTACACGTCGGCAACCTGCGCACGTTCCTGCTGGCCGACTTCATCCGCCGCGCCCTGCTCTACCACGGCATCCCGGTCCTGCACGTCAAGAACATCACCGACGTGGGCCACATGCGCGACGAGCACCACGACCACGGCGGCGACCGGGTGCTGGTGCAGGCCCAGCTGGAGGGCCGAAGCGCGGCCGAGCTGGCCGCCCACTACGAGGCGGACTTCCACGCCGACGAGGCGCTCGTCAACATCCTGCCCGCCCACGTCTTCCCGCGAGCGACCGAGCACGTCGAGGACATGATCCGCATCGCCGAGCGATTGGAGGACCTGGGCTACGCCTACCGCGCGCCGGACGGCACGCTGTACTACGACGTGGCGCGCTTCGACGGCTACGGCCGGTTGAGCGGCAACACGCTCGACCACCTGCGCGCCGGCCACCGCGGCCCCGTCCACCCCGGCAAGCGCGACCATGCCGACTTCGCCCTGTGGAAGGTGGCCGAGCCGGGCCGGGCCGAGTTCAGCTGGCCCACGCCGCGCTGGGGCACCGGCTTTCCCGGCTGGCACCTCGAATGCTCGGCCATGTCGCTGCGCTACCTGGGCGAGCAGTTCGACCTGCACACCGGCGGCGTCGACAACGTCTTTCCACACCACGAGGACGAGATTGCCCAGTCCGAGCCGGTGACCGGCGGCACGCCTGCACGCATCTGGGTGCACGGCGAGCACCTGCTCACCGCCGGCCGGAAGATGGCCAAGTCGGCCGGCAACTTCGTGCGCGTGACCGAGCTGGCCGAGGCCGGCATCGAGCCACTCGCCCTGCGCTACCTGGCCCTCACCGCCCGCTACGGCCACAAGCTGCACGCCTCGGACACCTCGCTGCGCGCCGCGCAGGCCGCGCTCAACTCGCTGCGCGCTCGCCTGCGCGCGCTCGGGCCGCCGCCGACCGACGGCCCGTGGGCTGCCCCACCGGCGCTACTGGTTCACCCAGCAGGCGACCGGCCCACCGGCCAGGCAGGACATTCTGCCGGCCACGGCACGCCCGACGATCCGCCCTTCCCGCTGACCGACCGGGCACACGCTCCCTCAGCGCCCCTGTCGAGCACCGGCCGCGCCCTGCACGAGCGTATCGTGGCCGCCCTCGACGACGACCTCGACCTGCCCGTCGCCCTGGCCGCCGTGCGCGACACGCTGCGCGCCGAGTTGTCCGCCGATGAGAAGCGCTGGCTCGTCCTCGACGCGGACCTGCTGCTGGGCCTGGGCCTATCGCGCAGCAGCTCAGCCCAGGAGCCTGCCTCCGAGCACGTCGAACGCCTGACCAGCGAGCGCGCTCGGGCACGCGCCGCCCGCGACTACGCCACGGCCGACGCCTTGCGCGAGGAGTTGCGCCGGCTGGGCGTGACCGTCGTGGACGAGCGAGCCGGTGAGCCAGTCACCCGCCGGCGAGGGAGCTAGGGCGCCGGCTCGATGTAGAACAGGTTGCTGCGCAGGTTGCCGCCCGACAGCTTGTGGTTGTTGTAGACGTTGGTGAAGATGCCGCCTGAGACGGTCTTGGTGCCGGCGTTGCCGCTGATGTAGACGCGGTAGGCCCGGCCCGATACTCCCCGATCGAACGTGATCGAGCTCAGCGTCCCCACGTTCGTGCGCGAATCCTTGGCCAGGATGCCGGACAGTTGGGCCAGCGTGAAGACAGCGGTGGACCAGGCGTAACCGGGCACGCCCAGCTCGTATGGCACGCCCTCCGCGTCGACGTCCGGCTTGCCGCGCAGGTAACTGACCGGCGAGCCGGGCTTGCCGGTGCTCGAGACGAAGGCGAACTCGTTGTTCTCCGTGTGGCCGCCGGCGACGGCGTGGAAGAGCGTCTCGGCCACCTTGCCATTCGAGTCCAGCACGATCACGCCCGATGTGGCGAGCACGGCAGCGTCGGAGGAGGAGTGCTCGATGTTCACGCCGCCGTAGACCTGGTGGCTGCGGTCCGGCTTGACGTCCCAGGTGTTGGTCGTGCGCAGCTTGAAGCTGACGTAGCTGCGCGCCGCCACTGCCTGCGCCTTGACCGCCTCACGCGGCCAGGTGGCCGGCACCTCCGCCGGCACGACTCCCCTGAGGTAGTCGTCCATGGCTACGATGTTGACCGCCTGCAGACTGTCCGTGCCGCTCACCCGCAGCCGCATCTGGCCGCGGTAGCGATCGTACTTGCGCAGGCTGTCGCGGAACTTCATGTAGAAGATCGTGGAAGAGTCGGTGGGCTGCATCAGCAGATCGGCCGTCACCACGCTGGTCAGCAGCAGGCCGTTGGAGTCGTAGACATTGGCCGTCCAGGTGCCGAGCAGATCCTGGCCCAGCGTGGCCCAGCTGCCCGTAGGGAAGGGCGTGACCAGTGAGTCGGGGAAGACCTCGCTGAACCACGTGCCGGCGTAAGCCACGACACGCGCCGGGGCCGCGTCCGTGGGCACGTAATCGCTGGCCAGCAGCACGCGCACGACGGTGGACGGGTCCTGCTGCCCGAGTGTCGTGTCAGTGAAGTAGTGGGTGACGATCTGGTCGTAGGTCTGGCCGGCCTTGGCCCGGCCGCGGGCGCCCTGCTGCGACATGCCCACGCCGTGGGCATTTCCGTGGCCACGGAAGTAGAACTCGGGCGTGGGGGTGGGGGTCGGACTGGGAGTGGCAGTTGGGGTCGGGCTGGGTGTCGGTGTCGGGCTGGGCGTCGGTGCGGCCGTTTGCGATGGCGTGGGCGAGGGGCTGGCGGGCACGTCGGCGGCGCTGGCCGGCACCACGTTGAGCAGTGGCGGGGCGGCGCCCTCGCGGGACGAGAAGGCGAAGCCGTCGGAGCTGGACGTGGCGATGCGCAGGCCCAGCCTGTTGACGTTCACGACACCACCCGGGAAGGCCGCGCTCAGGTCGATGGTCAGCAGGCCCGCCGGTGCCGCCTTGGTCGTGGTGGCCAGCAGCGTCCCGCCCGTGGGCCGCTTGTTCCAGGTCAGGCCCTTCTCCTGCCAGCTCGTGCCCACGCGATGGAAGGTGACGCCGTTGCCGGCGCTGTCGGTGAGCAGCAGCTTCACCTCCAGCTTGTCGATGGCCTGCCCGTTCCAGGCCGACAGGTCAAAGCTCAGGTAGCCCTGGCGCGCCGGCGACTTCGAGACGCGCACGACGCTGGCGCCGCCGAAGTTGCGATTCGGCTTGGCCTTGTTGGCGAAGGTGTCGGCCAGCGCGGGTAGTCCGACCGCTGCCAGCCGCGGTCCGGCCTGTAGCACCAGGCGCGCCGGCGTCGAGCTCTCGCGCGAGCCGAAGGTGACCAGCTTCCCCTTGGCCTCGGTCACGCGCAGATCGAGTACCTCGCGATCCACGATGCCGTGCGGGAAGAGCACCTTCAGCCCGAAGCGCACGGTGCCCACACCGGGCTTTGGCGCCCCTGCGGCGGTCGAGGCAGAAGGCCGGTTGCGCCAGGTAAGGCTGCCTTCCTTCCACGAACTTCCGGCGTGGTGCACGGCCAGCCCGCTCGAATCACCCTGCACGCCGGCCAATTCCAGCTGCAGCGTATCGATGGGCAGCCCCAGCCAGCCCGACAGCCGGAAGCGCAGGTAGCTGTGCGAGGCGCCCTGCTGGGCGCGCAGGACGGTGGCCGATTTGTAGTTGGCTTCCGGCTTGGCCTTGTTGACCCAGGCGTCGGCCGCGGGCGTCAGCTGGAGCGCGCTGCCCAGGGCCTGCGCCTCGCCGCCGGGGCCGGGCACGAGGACGGCCAGCGACAGCACCAAGCTACCAAACAGCAGGCGGCCGGCCGTTCGCAAGCCCAACGGTTCCCCTCCCAGGCGGAGCCACCACCCCTGCCGGGCACGCGAGCGCGCGCCGACGACTGGGGCGTCTGCTGGAAGCTAGGCCAGCGAAGGCCCAACCGACCACACCACCTTAGTCATGGTCTGCCCGTACCAGGGAGCCTTCCCGCGTTCAGGCCGGTGGGCTTGTGGGCGCTCCGCTGAGGTAAGCGCGCGGTGTGCGTGACGTCCGGCTGCCGGGGCCGCCGGGCCGAACGTTCACCCCCCGCAGGCGCAGCGAGTTGGCCACCACGCTCACCGAGCTGAGGGCCATGGCGGCGGCGGCCAGCACCGGGTCGAGTAGCAGCCCAAAGACGGGGTAGAGCGCGCCCATCGCGACGGGGATGAGCAGCACGTTGTAGGCGAACGCCCAGAACAGGTTTTGGCGGATGACGCGCATGGTCCGGCGCGAGAGGTCGATGGCCGACACGACCAAACGGGGGTCGCCGCCCACGAGGGTCACGTCGGAGGCCTCGATGGCAACGTCTGTGCCGGTCCCGATGGCCACGCCAAGATCTGCCTGGGCAAGTGCCGGCGCGTCGTTGATGCCGTCACCCACCATCGCGACCCTGTGGCCGGCTCGCTGCAGCTCGGCCACCTTGGCGGCCTTGTCGGCGGGCAGCACCTCGGCCATGACCTGCTCTGCGTCGATACCCACCTGGGCCGCGACAGCATGCGCCACCCGGCGGTCGTCGCCGCTCAGCAGCCAGACGCCCAGGCCGCGCCGACGCAGCTCGGCGACCGCCTCGGTCGCCTCCGGTCGGACCGGATCGCTGGCCGAGATGAGGCCCAGCAGCCGGCCGTCCAGCGCGACCAGCACTGGCGTGCGGCCGGCCTGTGCCTCTTCGCCGAGGGCCGCATCGAGCGGCCCGATGTCCAGGCCGTGGTCTTCCATGAGCCGGCCGTTGCCCACCACCGCCAGCAGCCCGCCGATGCGCGCGTGCACGCCATGACCGGCGGCGGCCTCGAAGTCCTGCGCCGCGGGGGTCTCCAAGCCGAGCTCGCGGGCATGCTCCACGATGGCCCCGCCCAGCGGGTGCTCGCTGCCCTGCTCGACGGCCGCCGCTATGCGCAACAGCTCTTCCGGGGAGACACCCGCGGCCGGCTCGACACGCGCCACGGCCGGGCGCCCTACGGTCAGCGTGCCCGTCTTGTCGAAGACGACGGTGTCCAGGCGATGGGCCTGCTCGAGCGCCTCGCCGCCGCGGATGAGCACGCCCGCCTCGGCGCCCTTGCCCGTGCCGACCATGATCGCCGTCGGCGTGGCCAGCCCCATGGCACAGGGGCAGGCGATGATCAGCACGCTGATGAAGGTGATCAGCGCGAACGTGGCCCGCGGCTCCGGCCCAAAGGCCAGCCAGACCGCCAGCGTGGCGAGGGCCAGCACCAGCACGAGCGGTACGAACCAGCCGGTGACCGTGTCGGCTACGCGCTGGATTGGCGCCTTGGAACCCTGTGCCTCCTGCACCAGCCGCACGATCTGGGCCAGCACCGTTTCCGTCCCCACGCGCGTGGCCCGCATCACGAAGCTGCCCGACGTGTTGACCGTCGCCCCGATGGCCTCGTCGCCGGGGCCCTTGACGACCGGCATGGCCTCACCGGTCAGCATCGCCTCGTCGACCGCCGACGAGCCTTCCACCACGCGCCCGTCGACGGGTACCTTTTCGCCCGGCCGAACGCGCAGCAGGTCGCCCACCTGCACGTCGGCCAGCGGCACATCCTCTTCGCGGCCGTCGCGCAGCACCCGCGCCGTGCGGGCCTGCAGGCCCACCAGCCGCCGCACGGCGCCGGCCGTCTGGGTCTTGGCCCGTGCCTCCAGCCAGCGACCGGCCAGCACCAGGCCGATGATCACGGCCGCGCTGTCGTAGTAGTTCACCGGCTCGACACCGGCGCGCATGACCAGCTGGGGAGCGAAGGCGATTACCGTCGAGTAGCCCCAGGCCGCGCTGGTTCCCAGCACGACGAGCGTGCTCATGTTTGCCGCGCGGTGGCGCAGGGCGCGCCAGGCGCTGGCGTAGAAGCGGCCGCCGGCCCAGAACTGGACGATCGTGGCCGGTACGACGAAGAGCAGGTTGAGCTGCTCCATGGCCAGCGGCCGAGCGGGCCAGAACATGAGCGCCATCATGCCCAAGCCCACGGCCACGGCGAACAGCGCCTGCAGGCCCAATAGCCGCGACTCTCTGGCACGCTCGGCGTCGAGGGCCTCTGACTCTGCCGCCAAACCTGCGCTGGCCGTTGACTCAGCCGGCCGACGCACGCCGTAGCCCGCCGCCTCGACGGCGCGGACGAGCTCCGTCCGGCCAACGCGTTGAGGATCGAAGCGCACGTGGGCCTGCTCCGTGGCCAGGTTCACGCTGGCCTGCTCCACGCCGGGCGTGCGCGCCAGGAAGCGCTCGACGCGGTTCACGCAGGAGGCACAGGTCATCCCCTCGACGGGTAGGTTCAGCTCATCAGACATACTCCCAGGGAGTATAGCAGCCGACTCGCGGAAGTCAGCCGAGCCGGAGGGTGGGTCAGGCGCGGGCGACCGGCCTCATGGCGTAGACGCCGACGACGCAGGGGACCAACGGGTCCTGCGAGAGCTCCAGCCCGATGTCACCCTCGCGGGCCAGTTCGGCAATGAAGCCCGCCTCACGCGGCGGCAGCCCGACGTACACCGGGCAGCCGTCCTGCCCGGCTATGGGCGCCACGTCGTCGAAGTCGCCGTTGAGCTCGAAGCGCCGGCGTAGCTCGTGCAGCGGTACGTACGGCCGCGACTTGATGAAGCGGCGGAACTGCGCAGCGGTGGGCGCGCGCGAGGAATCGGTCGTTCCGTCCTGGGCCGACGGGCCGTCCTGGAGGGCGCTCACCGGCCCACGCCTGCGGCCGGCAGCGCGGCTGCGTTCTCGTCGCCGGGGGTGCGCCGGCGCTGGTCATAGGTCATAAGTGGTCAGTCCGCGGGCGCTATCGGTTTGGGCGCCCGATTGGCCCGATGATAGCACCGCCTTCCACCCCGACCCGCCGGCGGACTGCCCCGTCACCCTCAGCCGTTGACTACCAGAAGCTCGCGCTCAGCTCTGTTGAGCACGTCCACGCCGTGGCCCCGGCAGACGACGATGTCCTCGATGCGCGCGCCGTAGCGGCCCTCGAGGTAGATGCCCGGCTCGACGCTGAAGGCGTGGCCGGTCTCCAGCGGCTGTTCGTTGTCCTGCACGAGATAGGGCTCCTCGTGGGTTTCCAGGCCGATGCCGTGGCCGGTGCGGTGAATGAAGTTGGGGCCGTAGCCGGCTTCGCCGATGATCGCCCTGGCGGCCTGGTCGACGGCGGCACAGGCGGTCCCGGCAGCCACGGCCTGGGTGGCTGCCGCCTGAGCGCGCTGGAGCACGTCGTACAGGCGGCGGAACTCATCGTCGGGGCCTATGCCGCCCGCTCCGCGGACCCAGATCGTGCGCGTTATGTCAGACGTGTAGCCGTGCAGCCGGCCACCGATATCGAGCACGATGGGCTCGCCTTCTCCGATCGGCCGCGCACCGGCCTCGTGGTGCGGAGAGGCCGAGTTTGGGCCGCTGGCCACGATGGCAAAGGACGCCTCGTCGTGCCCCTCAACCACCAGCCGCTCGCGCACTTCGCGCGCGACGTCCGCTTCGCTGCGGCCCACCAGCCGCCCGGCGGCCACGGCGGCCACCACCCGATCGGCGGCGTGTGCAGCGCGGCGCAGCAGCTCGACCTCCTCGTGGTCCTTGATGGCGCGCAGCGGACCCAGCACGGACGAGGCCAGCCCGAAGGCCGCGTCGGGCACGGCGCCCTGCACGCGCAGCAGGAAGGTGGCCCACAGCTGGTCCGACACGAGCAGGCCGCCCAATCTTCCCCACGTGCCGCCCAGCGCGCCGACCTGGATCTCCGGCCGGCTCTTGCTGGCCTCCAGCAGCTGGGCGACAAGGGAGAACGGATCGTCGGTCTCCTCCCAGCTGACGAGCTCGACCACTCCGGCCGCGACGCCCGGACTGAGCTCGGCGGCTGCCTTCTCCAGGCGCGGCACGACGAGCGTGGAAGACCCCTGAGCGGGCACGACAAGCATTGTCAGGCGCTCCAGCGGCATGGCCGTGTAGCCGATCAGCCACTGCAGATCCGCACCCACGCCGATTAGCAGGGCGGAGGCATCCTGCGCGGGCAGGCTGCGGCGGGCCTTGGCCAGCCTCTCGGCGTAGCGCTCAGCCGGGATGGGGCCGCCGGTCACAGGCGGTCCTCGAGCAGGGCGGCCATGACCTGCGGGCCGTCGCGGAACAGCTTGTTGTACGAGTACACCCGCCGCGCGCCGGCCGCCAGCGCCCGCTTGCGCAGCTCGAGATCCTCGTGCTGGCCCACGGCCAGCACCGGCCGGCCGGCCTGGGCCGCCGCGCGCACGGCGTCCACGCCGTCGTAGGTGCGGCCGTTGAGGTCGATGACGACCGCCGCCACGGGCCCCTGCTGCAGGAGGTCCGCCAGCTGCTGGGCAGTGCCCGAGCGCAGTGGCCTGGCCCCGCTCCGTTCGAGTGCAGCCACCAGGCGGGAGGCCCAGATGAGGTCGTCGGCCAGCACGGCGACACGTCGTTCGTTGCTATCCACGGCCATGCCAGTCTAGCGGTTAGCATCCGGCGGGCATGTCAGCCGACCTCCTGCCGTGAGTGGCCGGGAGCGCGCGCTGGGGCTGGGGCTGGTCATCCTGTCGGCCTGCGGCTTCGGCTCGGGCGCCCTCTTCGCCAAGCCCATCTACGCCTCGGGCGTGGACTGGCTGACGCTGCTCGCCTGGCGCTTCCTTTTCGCCGCACTGCTCTCCTGGGCGTGGCTGCTGCTATGGCCGGCCCAGCGGCGGGCTCTGCTCCGTCTCTCGCGAAGGCGCGTGGCGGTGCTCGTCCTGCTGGGCCTGCTATACCTGGGCAACAGCGGCACCTACTTCGCCGGCCTGGAGACGGTCGACGCTTCGCTGGCGGCACTCATCGTCTACCTCTATCCGGCGCTGGTGGCGGTCATGTCGATCCGCTTCGCGCGCCGGCTGGAGGGCCGGCGCGCATGGGCCGCGCTGGGCATGGCCACGCTTGGCGTCGCGCTGGCGGTTGGCGGCATCGAGCCCGGCAATGCGCCGCCCATCGAAGGGCTGCTGCTCATCCTGGCCTCGCCGCTGTTCTACGCGATCTGGATCATTCTCGCCGCGCGACTCAGCGGTGAGCGGGCCGCGAACGGCAGGGCGACTCAAGGGACGGCAGTCCCGCCGCACGACTCGGAGGCGACCACGCAGCCCGAACAGACCGACGCTGCGCCGGCGGCCGCGATAATGCTGACCGCCACGGCCGTGGGCTGGTGGCTGGCTGCGCTCGCGCTGGACCGGCCGGTCGCCCCGGCTCAGATCCCCGCCGAAGCATGGCCCCACCTGCTGGGCGTAGGCGTGCTGGCCACGGCTGTCGCCGTGCAGGCCTTCTACGCCGGCGCGCGACGCATCGGTGCCGCGCAGGCCTCGCTGGTCAGCACGGTTGAGCCGGTCTACACCATCGTGCTGGCCACGCTGCTCTTCGGCGAGGTGCTGGGGCCTGTTCAGGTGGTTGGCGGGATACTGGTGATCGGCGGCGTGCTGGTCGCCCAACTGGGAGATGCGCAGACAGATGAAACTGGTTTCGTATCGGACTCCGGGCGCGTTTCGGGCTGAGCCCGGGCGCGCAGTGCGGCTGGGCGTGCTGGAGGGCGAGCGGGTCGTGCCGGCCGCCCAGATCTCGCCCGACGGCCACCCCCAGACGATGGCCGAGCTGCTGGCCGGCCTGCCCGCCTCGCTGGAGCAGTTGCGCCGGGCATGGCAGTCGTGGTCGTCCGAAGCCGGCCCGGATGAGGGTGCGCCGCTGGACCAGTTGGAGCTCCTGCCGCCCGTGCCACGGCCGGGCAAGATCGTGGCCATTGGCGTCAACTACCGCAGCCACGCCGAGGAGGGCGGACGGCAAGCGCCAGCCTCGCCGGTGATCTTCGCCAAGTTCCCCAGCTCGCTGGTGGGCCATGGGGCGGAGGTGCGCTGGGATCCCGCGCTCACCTCGGCGGTGGACGCCGAGGCCGAGCTGGCCGTGGTCATCGGACGGCGGGCGCGGGACGTGCCACGGGCGCGCGCTCTCGAGCACGTGCTGGGCTACACCTGCCTGAACGACGTCAGCGCCCGCGACCTCCAGTACGCCGACAAGCAGTTCGTGCGTGGGAAGTCGCTCGACACGTTCGGGCCGCTGGGGCCGGCGCTGGTGACCGCCGACGAGGTGGCCGATCCCCAGGCCCTGCGCATCCGCGGGCTGGTCAACGGCGAGGTTCGCCAGGACGCCTCGACCGCCGAAATGGTCTTCCCGGTGGCGGAGCTGATCGAGTTCTGCTCGCGCGCCTTCACGCTCGAGCCGGGCGACATCATCGCCACCGGTACGCCTGCCGGCGTGGGCTGGTTCCGCGAGCCCAAGCTGTTGCTGGCCGACGGCGACGAGATGGTGGTCGAGATCGAGAAGGTCGGCCGCCTGGTGAACGTCTGCCGCGAGGTGCCAGTCGGCGAGGGCTGAGCCGGAGCCCACGCTGGACGCCGCAACTCGTCTTTCGGCCAGATGTCGGCGCGACCGACACTACGCGGATTCCCCCACGGATCCGGCGCGACCGCGGTCCTCGCCCACGCTCAGCCGACGCTCGCTAGGTGGCGCCGGAGGCCAGAATCCGGCCGCGCGACCGGCGTAACGTCGTCCAAGCCGACACGTGGCGGAAGTCAGTGCCGCGCTCCGCCTAACGTCGCCCCAGCCGACAAACGGCGGAAGCGTCCAGCTCGCGCTAGATCTCGCGCAGCACCCCCTCGAAGATGGCCACGCCCTCGTCGATCTCTGCCGTGGTCACGTCCAGCGGCGGGATCCAGCGGACCGTGTTGTGGGCCGTGCCACAGGTCAGCAGCAGCAGGCCCTCGTCCGCGCAGCGGGCGATGACAGCCGCCGCCAGGCCCGCGTCGGGCTCGCGTGACGCACGGTCCTTGACGAACTCGACGCCGATCATCATGCCCAGCCCGCGCACATCGCCGATGCGCTGCTCGCCGGCCATTACCCGCTCGAGGCGCTCGCGCAGCTCCGGCCCGCGCGCAGCCGCGTTGGCCACCAGCCCTTCGCGCTCGATCGTCTCCAGCACCGCCACACCGGCCGCGCACGAAACGGGATTGCCGCCGAACGTCGAGCCGTGCGCGCCCAGCCCCCAGCGCTCCATCAGCCCGCGCGAAGCCACCAGCGCGCCAAGCGGCAGGCCGTTGGCCATGGCCTTGGCCAGGCAAACGACGTCAGGCACGATGCCGGCGTGCTCGAAGGCCCACATCCGGCCCGTTCGGCCGTAGCCGGACTGGACCTCGTCGAGAATCAATAGAATGCCGTGCTCGTCGGTCAGTGCACGCAGGCGGCGCAGGAAGTCGAGCGGCGCGGGCACGTAACCGCCCTCGCCCAGCACCGGCTCGATAAGCACCGCCGCCACGTCTGCCGGTGCGACGGTCTCCGCGAAGAGCCGCTCGAGAGCGGTCAACGACGCCTGCGTGGCCGCCGTCTCGTCGCCACCGAAGTCGCGATAAGCGGAGGGGAACGGCACGATGTGCACGCCTGGCAGGAACGGCCCGTGGCCGGCCTGGTAGTTGGGGTTGGAGGTCGTGACGGTCAGCGACCCGAAGGTCCGGCCATGGAACCCGCCGCTGAAGGCGACGATCCCCTGCCTACCAGTGGC
The DNA here is from genome assembly GCA_035514295.1 of Candidatus Limnocylindria bacterium. Classification (GTDB taxonomy): domain Bacteria; phylum Chloroflexota; class Limnocylindria; order Limnocylindrales; family CSP1-4; genus JALYGJ01. The sequence continues at coordinate 17,431 of DATKBB010000066.1, forward strand.
CCGACGGGCCAGCTTGAGGGCACCCTCGATCGCCTCCGTCCCCGAGTTGGAGAAGAAGACCGAGTCCAGTTTCGCCGGCATTCGCTCCGCGATCAGCGCCGCCAGCCGCGCCACCGGTTCCACGTAACCAAGCCCGCTGCAAACGTGGAGCAGCTGGTCGGCCTGCTGCTGGATGGCGGCCGTCACGCGCGGATGGCGATGGCCCAGCACCGTCGTGGCGATGCCGCAGGCGAAGTCGAGATAGGCCCGACCGTCGGCGTCGTACAGGCGGTGACCCTCGCCGTGGCTCCAGGTGCGCTGGAAGTAGCGCGCCATGACCGGCGAAAGGTGGCGGCTGGAGAGCTCGGCGACGGAAGTAGCGCCCGCCGCCTCGACGCCGGCCTCGGCTTCGGCTTCGGCTTCGGCGACCAGTGGATCAGAGGTTTCTAGCTGGAACATGGCCTCAGTATCGCCTGCCGCGCTGTCGGGCGAGAGAAAAGCGGGCCGTGTCGGCGATGGCCATCACGGCCATCGTGCCGGCCTGCACCGGGTCGCTGACTACGAGATCGGCTGCCTCGGGCACGGAACCGGCCATGTTGAGCGCCACGACGGGGATGCCCACGGCCTGCAGCTCGCGCACCGCGGCGGTGATGTCGCCGCCCATCAGCGAGCCGGCGAGTACCAGGATGTGGGCTCGCGGCAGGTCGGCAACGGCGCGCACGGCCGAGGCGATGGCCTCCTCCCCCACCAGCGGGATGGTGTCCACGCTGATCCGCTCCCCGCGCAGGTTGTGCCTGTCCGCCTCGCTCACCGCGCCCAGGTTGACCTGCGCCACCTGCGCCCCACCGCCGATGACGATGACGCGCTTGCCGAAGATCTGGCCCAGCGTCGCGCGGGGCTCGGCGCGGGCCACGCCGGGCAGGTCGCGCAGCGCCTCGGCGCCTTGAGTGCTGTCCAGGCCGCGCGTCTCGAAGTCGAACACGCGCACCACGTCCGGCTCGCCCTTAGTGGCCGGAAAGGTGTTGATGGCCACGATCTCCGCACCCGCCTCGCGCAGGCGCAGGACCAGCTGCACCAGGTCCGCGTCAGCACGGCAGCGTACGCTGACGGCGCCCAGCACGGCTCCCGGTTCGGGGATCTGGAGGTCGGGCAATTCGGGATCGTCTGCCATCGGCGCACTATAGTCGGCAGCACAAATGACTCAGCTGAACGTGCCGGCCTCGCCGGCAGGGGAGATCGACGCCCGACAGATCCGCGTGGGCATCATCGGCGCGACCGGCTACGGCGGCGGCGAGCTGGTGCGCTTACTGGAACGCCATCCACGCGTGCAGATCTGTGGGCTCCAGGCGCGCGGCCGGGAGGCCGAGGCGATCGCACGGAGTCACCCTCACCTGGCCGGCACCCTCCACCTCATCGAGGGGGAGCTACCGGCAGACGTGGAGGCCGTCTTCCTGGCCCTGCCCCACGGCGCGGCGGCGGAGATCGTGCCCGGGCTCGTCGAGCGCGGCGCCGCGATCATCGACCTGGGCCCGGACTTCAGGCTGCGCGAGCCGGCCGATTACCCGCGCTGGTACGGCTTCGAGCATCCCCGTCCAGATCTGCTCGCGAAGGCGGTCTACGGCCTGCCCGAGTTGCACCGAGCCGAGCTCGAGGCACTCCGCGAGCAGGACGTCCGCATCGTGGGCGCCCCGGGCTGCTACCCCACGACAACGCTGTTGACCCTCGCGCCGCTGGCACGGGCGGGGTTGATCGCCGACCTGGTGGTGGACGCGAAGAGCGGGGTGTCGGGCGCGGGCCGCGAGCCGAAGGCGGAGATGCACTTCTCGGAGGTCAACGAGAGCGTGCGTGCCTACGGCGTGGGCGGGCACCGCCACGTGGCCGAGATCGAACAGGAGCTGGGCCTGCTGGGCGGCCGGGATGCCAATCCGGGCGCCCGCGCCGTCGATTTCCTGCCCCACCTGATCCCTATGACGCGCGGCATCCTGGCCAGCTGCCACGTCCGCCCGACCCGGCGCGTTACCCAGGCCCAGCTGGACGAGCTGTACGCCGAGGCCTACGCGGACGAGCCCTTCGTCGACGTGTCCCTAGGTCCGCCGGCGACCAAGTACACGCTGGGCAGCAACTACGTCCGTGTCCACGTGCGAGCCGACGAGCGCACGGACCGCATCCTGGCCCTGGGCGTGCTGGACAACCTCGTCAAGGGCGCCACCGGCCAGGGCGTGCAGGCCTTCAACGTGCTGTTCGGGCTGCCCGAGACGATGGGTCTCGAGCAGCTGCCGCTCAACCCCTGAGCCGGGTGGCAGTGCGGGCGCTGGCGCGGGAACTGCCGGCCGTCGAGGAGCGGCCGGTCATGCCGCGCGGCTTCCGCGCCGGCGCGACGATCGCCGGCATCAAGGCCTCCGGCCGGCCCGACCTGGGCATCCTGGCGGTCGACGGCGAGGCGCCGGCCAGCGTGGCCGCGACCTTCACCACCAACCTGGTCCTTGCCGCGCCGGTGCGACTAAGCCAGGCGCACCTGGGCGAAGGCGGCGGCCGATTCGGACGGACGCGGGCGGTGATCTCGACCAGTGGCTGCGCCAATGCGGCGACCGGCCCGGCCGGTGACGCCGACCAGCACGAGCTGGCCGCGGCGCTCTCCGCCGCGCTGGGCCTCGAGCCTGAGCTGACGCTGTCCATCTCGACCGGTCTCATCGGCACGCGCCTGCCGGTCCAGCGCATCCGCGCAGCCTTGCCCGGGCTTGTCGAGCGGCTGGAGCCGACCGAGGCCGGTCTGGCCGCCCTGGGCGAGCAGATGATGACCACCGATTCGCGGGCGAAGTCGGCGACCGTCCGGCTGGAGCTGCCCGACACCGGCGGCAGGCCGGTGCCCGTCACGGTCAGTGGCGTGGCCAAGGGCGTAGGCATGATCCATCCGCGCATGGCGACGATGCTCGCGCTGGTGCTGACCGACGCGGAGGTCGAGCCACCGACCCTCCACGCCCTCCTTCAGGCGGCGGTCGAGCCCACCTGGAACCAGTTGACCGTCGACGGCGACACGAGCACCAACGACACCGTCTTCCTGCTGGCCAGCGGCGCTTCCGGCTGCGCGCCGGTCGCGGCCGGCTCTGCGGCGGCCGACACGCTTGGCCGGGCCGTCATGGCCGTGGCTCGCTCGCTGGCCCGCCAGCAGGCAGCCGACGGCGAAGGCGCCACGACGCTGGTCACCTGCCAGGTGAGCGGCGCGCGCGACGACGGGGAGGCGCGCGCCGTGGCCCGCTCGATCGTGGCCAGCAGCCTGGTCAAGGCGGCCGTCCACGGCCGCGACCCGAACTGGGGCCGGATTGCCGCCGCCGCCGGCAATGCCAGGCTCGACGGCCGGCAGGTCAGCCTGGACGTCGAGCGGCTGCGCATCGAACTGTGCGGCACGCTCGTCTTCGCGGGGCAGCCGATCGACTTCGAGCCTGCCGCCGTCTCCGCGCGCATGGCAGAGCCGGAGGTGCTGGTCTGGCTGGACCTGGGCCTCGGCGAGGGCTGGGGCGAGGCTTTCGGCTGCGACCTGACCGAGGAATACGTCGTCGAGAACTCGGCTTACAGCACCTGAGCAGATGGACCCCGCGACCGAGCTGACCGTTCTCAAGCTGGGCGGCACGACGCTGGCCGAGCAGCGCGCCACCCTGGCCGAGGTGGCGGCCCTCAGCGCGGAGCGCCAGCTGGTCGTGGTCCACGGCGGCGGCAAGCGGCTGACCGACTGGCTGGAACGCTTAAGCGTCGAGAGCCGTTTCGAGGGTGGCCTGCGCGTGACGGACGACGATGGGCTGGAGGTCGCCCTGGCCGTGCTGGGCGGGCTTGTCAACGGCGAGCTGGTGGCGGCCCTGCGCGCGGCCGGCGCGGACGCCGTGGGCCTGACCGGCGTCGACGGGGGGCTGCTGGTGGGTCGGCGCAACCCTTCGCTCGGGCGCGTGGCGACCGTAACCGGCGCCAGGCCGACCCTCGTCTACGCCCTGCTGGCTGGCCGCCTGCTGCCCGTCGTCGCGCCGTTGGCGCTGGACGAGAGCGGCGTCATCTGCAATGTCAACGCCGACGACGCGGCTGCCGGCCTGGCCGGCGCGCTGCACGCCCGCCTGGTGCTGCTGACCGACGTCGACGGCGTGCGTGACGCCGCCGGGCGGCCACTGCGCAGCCTGGACGAGCTGGCCGTCGAGCAGCTGATCACGGACGGTGTCATCCACGGCGGCATGCTGCCTAAGGTGCGCGGCGCGCTGGCCGTGCTGCGCTCGGGCGGCAGCGAGGTGGTCATCGCCGACGGCGGCCAGCCCGAGGCCGTCCGCAGGGCGCTGGACGACCCCGACTTCGGCACGCGCATCCGCGCTTCGGCCTGACGCCCCGCTATCCTCGGGCGAGCCATGACCCAGATCACGACCCTGCCCGTCACACCGGAGCGCTGGCCGGACCTCGTCAGTCTCTTCGGGGAGCGCGGCGCGGCGAGCGGCTGCTGGTGCATGTGGTTCCGCGTCTCGCCGCGGGAGTGGTCGAGCAACGGCAGCGCCGGCAATCGCGCTGCGCTGGAGGCGATCGTCGCCGAGCAGCGGACGCCAGGCCTGCTGGCCTACCGCGATGGTCGGCCGGCGGGCTGGATCTCGGTCGCCCCGCGCGCCGACTTTGCGCGCATCGAGCCGCAAGCCGGGGAAAAGGGTGTGTGGTCGGTCGTCTGCTTCTACATCGAGGCCGGGCAGCGGGGCGGCGGGGTCGCCTCCGCGCTGCTGGCGGCAGGCATCGACCACGCCCGGCGCCAGGGCGCGCGGGTGCTGGAGGCCTATCCCGTCGAACGCGCCGGCGCCTCAAACGCGGACGCCTTCACCGGGCCGCGGTCGCTGTTCGAGAAGGCCGGCTTCCGCGAAACGGGCCGCTTCGATCGTTGGGCGGCGATTCCCCACGCCAGCGGCGACAGCCCACGGCGCCTGGCCAGGCCGCCCGGCCGGCCGATCATGCGGCTGGAGCTGTGAGCGGCGCGGAGGCCTCCCCGGTGGCGGGTCGGGGCGGGCTGACGATCCTGGTCGTGGACGACGACCCGGCGATGGTCGGCGCCCTGGGCGCGCTGCTGGGCCAGGCCGGGCATCGCATCGTGGCCGCCTACGACGGCGACGAGGCGCTGCGCCGCTTCCACGCCGACCGCGTCGACGTGGTGCTGCTCGACCTGGCCATGCCCGGCCTCGACGGCGCGGATGTGTGCCGCCAGATCCGCGCAGAGGCAGACACGCCGATCATCGTCGTCTCCGGCGAGCGCGACCGCGCCGCCACGGCGCAGCTGCTGGACCTTGGCGCCGACGACTACGTGCGCAAGCCCTTTCGCGCGGACGAGCTGCTGGCCCGCGTGCGGGCGGTCACGCGCCGCAGGACGACGACGACGCCGGGCACGAGCGCGAGCGGCGCCTCGGGTTGGCAGCTGGACCATCGCCGCCATGAGATCCGTTGGCAGGGCGCGCTCGTGCCGGCCACCGCCATCGAGTTCCGCCTGCTGGCCGCCCTCGTGGGGCGCCTGGGCGAGCTGGTAACCCACGCCGAGCTGCTCGAGGCCGGCTGGCCGGACGTGCCCGACCCCGACCCGCTCTGGCTGAAGCCGCACCTCGCGCGCCTGCGCGACAAGCTCGACGCCGTCGGCGCGCCACGACCAGTGGCCATGCGCGGCGTGGGCTACCGGCTCGAAAACTAGGACGTCTGCTACTCCCGCCGGCGTTCGCCTCCGCTAGACGTAGTTCAGCTAGGCTGACGATCACGGGAGAGGCAGCGAGGGAAGCGATGAAGTGCGGGGCCTGCGGCACACTCAACGAGCCCGGGCGCAAGTTCTGCAGCGAGTGCGGCGAGCAGTTTGCAGTCGCCTGCCCAAGCTGTGGCACCCTCGAGCGCGGCGACAGCAAGTTCTGCGGTGAATGCGGGACGTCTCTGGCGCAGCCGGCATCCGTCGGTCGACTTGGGCGGGCCGAGAGGCCGCCGGTAGAAACCATCTCAGAGAGACGCCTCGTGTCGGTCCTCTTCGCGGATCTGGTCGGCTTCACTGCTCTCGCCGAAAAGCGCGATCCGGAGGCTGTGCGTGAGCTGTTGACGGAGTACTACGAGCTGGCCCGCGAGGTAGCCGGGCGCTACAGGGGGAGCATCGAGAAGTTCATCGGCGACGCGGTCATGGCGCTCTGGGGCGCACCCGTCGCACGCGAGGACGACGCCGAGCGGGCTGTGCGGTGCGCTCTGGATCTCGTCAGCAGCGTCGAAGGTCTAGCCACCAGACGCGAGATCCCGGAGCTGGCCGTGAGGGCAGGCGTGCATACGGGCGAGGCAGCGGTATCGATCGGCGAGGCGGGTCAGGGACTGGTCGCGGGGGACGTCGTCAACACGGCTTCACGGCTCCAATCGGCGGCACAGCCGGGCACAGTCGTCGTGGGCGAGGCGACGCAGCGCGCGGCCAGCAGATCGATCGCCTTTCGCCGCCTGCCCGACCTTTCGCTGAAGGGCAAGAGCGAGGCGGTGTCGGTCTGGCAGGCAACGCACCTAGTGGCACTCGTCGGCGGGGAGGGCGCGCGTTCGAGCGGAGGCCTCGAGCCGCCTTTCGTGGGGCGCGCCGACGAGATGCGGCTGCTCAAGGAGCTCTATCACGCAACAGTTCGCGAAGGCCGGGCTCGGCTGGTGTCGGTCATGGGCCAAGCCGGCATCGGCAAGACGCGCCTAGCCTGGGAGCTGCAGAAGTACGCCACCGGCCTGGCCGACGAAAGCCGCTGGTTGCAGGGCCGCTCGCCTGCCTACCAGGAGGGCATCAGCTACTGGGCGCTCAGCGAGATCGTCCGCCGAGCGGCGGGGATAGCGGAGGACGAGGACCCCGCGAGCAGCCGACAGAAGCTGGAGCGCCTGCTCGCGCGCGAGATACCGAGCGATGCCGACCGCCGCTGGCTCGAGCCCCGCCTGGCCGCGCTCCTGGGCACAGGATCGATCCCGGAGGGCGACCGCGGCGAGCTCTTTGCGGGTTGGCGGACGTTCATCGAAAGCGTGGCTTCACAGGTTCCGGTCGTGCTCGTCTTCGAGGATCTTCACTGGGCGGACGGAGGGATGCTCGACTTCATCGAGAGCCTCATGCAGTGGTCGCGTGCATTCCCCATCCTGGTAATAACGCTGGCACGGCCAGAGCTGCTGGAGCGCCGCCCGACCTGGGGCGCGGGCCTACGCAGCTTCACCTCGCTACATCTCGATCCACTCCCCGAAGACCAGATGCGCCTCCTGCTGGAAGGGCTCGTGCCGGGCCTGGCGCCGCTCATCGTGAAGCAGGTCGTGTTCCGCGCAGAAGGCGTGCCGTTGTACGCCGTCGAGACCGTGCGCATGCTGATCGATCAGGGCGTCCTCGAGGCAACCGAAGCTGGCTTTCGTGTGGCGCGCACCCCCGAACGTCTCGCGCTGCCAGAGACGTTGCACGCCCTCATCGCAGCCCGTCTCGACGCCCTGCCGCCGGCCGAGCGACGCCTGCTCCAGGACGGATCTGTGCTCGGTCAGACTTTCCAGCGCGAGGCGCTACTGGCCCTCACGGTGAACGAGCACTCCGCAGCGGTCGATCAGCTCGTTGCCTCCCTCGTGGCCAAGGAGCTGCTGCGCCTCGAGAACGACCCCCGTTCGCCCGAGCTGGGCCAACTGGGCTTCATACAGAGCGCCACGCGCGAGGTGGCCTACGCCGGACTGGGGCGCAGCGAGCGCCGAGCACGTCACGTCGCCGCTGGCGATTACTTCAGCGAGCTCGGAGAGGAGGACGCTGTCGGCATCGTGGCCAGCCATTACCTGGCGGCATACGAGGCCGCTCCCGATCATGCGCAGGCGCCCGAGCTGCGCGAGCGAGCCAGGACCTTCCTCCTGGCGGCAGCCGACCGTGCCCACGGCCTGCACTCATACGATCAGACGCTGGCCTACCTGGGCGAGGCTCTGGACATGACCGCCGATTCCGCCGAGCGGGCCGGCATACATGAACGGGCAGGCAATGTCGCTCGCTCTGCCCACGATGCCGATGCCGCGCAGGATCACCTCTCACATGCGATCGACTGGTACCGCTCAGAGGGCGACTCAGCTGCCGTCGCCCGCGCCACCACGACCCTCTCCACGGCATTGATCGACGAAGTCAGGATCGAGCAGGCGATCGAGTTGATCAGCCGGACGATTGAAGAACCTGGTCTTGTCGATAGTCCAGCAGCGGTGCCGTTAATGGCGAACCTGGCCCGTGCCTACCTCAACCGCGGCAATCCGCAGGAAGCATCGAGTTGGGCGGACCAGGCCATCGCCGCAGGCGAGCGCATCGACGACGTGGCGTCCGTGATCGAAGCGCTGATCAACCGCGCTACCGCGGCTGCCGAGCTTGGCCGGCCGCGCGAGGGGCAGGCGTTGCTGACCGGCGCGCTGGCGTTGGCAGAACGACAGGGCGCTTCGCTCTCTGCCCTCCGCGCCGCTAACAACCTGGCCACCCTCGAAAGCGAAGATTCACCACGAGGCGCCCTGCTCGCGTATGGGTCCGCTCTCGATCTGGCGCGAGCTGCCGGCGAGTTGGGCTGGGTGAGCAATTTCCAGTCGTCGCTTCTCGAGATGCACTTCGCGCTGGGGGAGTGGCAGGCAGTACACGATCAGGTTGCTTCCATGGACCAGGAGGCGCTGCTGCCACACGAGTGGGAACACCTCTACGACATGCTGGCGGTGATTGCCGCCTTCCAAGGCGATGATGCGCGGGCGGCGGAATTGCTCGGCCGCTGGCAATCGGATCCACAGAAGACGGTCACCCAGCATGAGGCGGCGCATCACGCGGCGTTGGGCCGGGTCGCTTTCGCCCAGGGACTGATGGCCGAGGCGCACACTCGGGCTGCTACCGCGGCCAGCAGCAGCCGCTACCATCACGACGGCCACTTTCTCGCCGGCCAGGCAGCGCTGTGGCTGAGAGACGCCGCGAAACTATCCACGGCATTGACGCACTTCGAGAAGGAAGGTGCTCACACGCAGCTGCGCAAGGCGCAGCTGAGCACGCTTCGAGCCGCCCTAGCGGCGCTGGCAGGCGACAACGCCGAGGTCGCCTACGGCGAAGCCATCGCACGCTGGATACCCCTCGAGAACCCTTTACAGACGGCTCTTGCCCAGCTCGAGCTGGCCACCATCGCCGGTTCGCGGGCTGCTACAGAGGAAGCCGAAGCGGAGGCTCGTCGACTACTGGCAAGCCTGCGGGCAGAGGGTCTCATCGATCGGCTGCGCAACTCCGTCGCTACGAAACGCTAACCGGTCGGCCACCCAGTTCTCACCCTCCCGTCGCTGACACAGCGAGGGCGTCCACCTACTTTCGGCTCAGCCGTTCCGTGCCGGCGGCTGACTGATGCGTTGTCCGCAGATGGAGGCAAGTGAGGAAATGCCCGAGCTGAATGCGGGAGACACCGCCTGGCTGCTGATCTCCACCGCCCTGGTCATGATCATGCTGCCCGGCCTGGCTCTCTTCTACGGCGGCCTGGTGCGTCGCAAGAACGTGCTCTCGACGATCATGCACAGCTTCTTCGCGCTGGCCCTGGTCAGCGTGATCTGGGTGGCCATCGGCTTCACACTGGCCTTCGGCCAGGACGTCAACGGCCTGGGCCTGATCGGCGGGCTGGACTTCGTCGGCTTCGCCAACGTCGGCATGGAAGCCAACCCCGACTTCGCCGGCGGCGTTCCCTTCGTGCTCTTCGCGGCCTTCCAGATGATGTTCGCCTGCATCACCGCCGCACTGATCAGCGGCGCCTTCGCCGAGCGCAAGCGATTCGGCGCCTTCGTGCTCTTCACGGTGCTCTGGTCGGTGCTGGTCTATGCGCCACTCGCACACTGGGTGTGGGCGCCGGGCGGTTGGCTGCGCGAGCTGGGCGCACTCGACTTCGCTGGGGGGACGGTCGTCCACATCAGCTCGGGGGTGGCCGCCCTGGTGGCCGCGACGCTGGTCGGCCGGCGCTATACGAACGGCGACCGGCTGGACCCGCACGACGTCCCTATGACCGTGCTGGGGGCCGGCCTGCTGTGGTTCGGCTGGTTCGGCTTCAACGCCGGCTCGGCGCTGGCCGCCAGCGGCCTGGCCGCCAACGCGCTGCTGGTGACCAACACCGCTGCCGCGGCTGCGACACTCTCGTGGGCCGCGGTCAGCTACCTGCACAAGGGCAAGGTCAGCGTGGTGGGCGCGGTGACCGGTGCGGTGGCCGGGCTGGTGGCCATCACTCCCGCGGCCGGCTTCGTGACTGCCGGCGGCGCGATCCTGATCGGCTTTGGGGCGGGCGCAGTGTGCTACTCCGCCACGCTGCTGCGCGAGCGGCTCAAGATCGACGATGCGCTCGACGTCTTCGCCGTGCACGGTGTGGGCGGAGCCTTCGGGGCGGTGGCCACCGGCGCGCTGGCGGTGGCGGCGGTGGGCGGCGTGTCGGGCGCCATCGAGGGCAACCTGGCCCAACTGGGCATCCAGGCCTTCGCCGTGCTGGCCGCGGCCGCCTTCTCCGCCGTGATGACCTTCGTCATCGTCAAGGTGGTGGGCTTCGTGCTCGGGCTGCGAGTGGAGCAGGCCGTAGAGGAGAGCGGCCTGGACCTGGCCCTCCACGGCGAGGCCGCCTACCAGCCGTAGAGAGCTGCAACCGGATCGCAACCCAAGAGTCACCCGTCCGGCGCTGACCGGGCGGGTGACGATCCCTAGGCTGTGGTCATGGGCGATTCGTCGGTCACCAGCTTCCTGCCGCCGCGCGATGCGAGCGGCCCCGTGACCTGTGCCGTCTGCGGCTGCCGGCTGATGGCGGCCACCGGCAGCGAGGACGGTGCCTACCTGCACTTCCCGTCCTTGATGCCCAAAGAAGATGCGCGCGGCTGTCGGCCGCACTGCGTCGACGCGCTTCACGCCGCCGATGGGCGCGTGCTGCTGCCGGCGGGTGCGGGTGAGCAGACGCAGGACGCCGCCGCGGCCTGAAGCCGCCGCCGCGGCCTGAGGCCGCCGCCGCGGCCTGAGGCCCGGCGCCAGCTCCTCGCTGGCCGGTCGGGCCGGCCCGACACGCTCGCAGTCGACCTTCCCCTAACGCGGTGTGTCCGTGTTCGAAGTGATCCTCGTGGCGGCTGCCGTGGTGGCCGTCCTCGGCCTGCTCAGGTGGTGGTGGGGGCCTGAGATCCCGCGCTGACGAGGCGCGCTGCGGGCAGCTCCAGCACGAACTGGCTGCCGCGTGGCTCTCGGTCCTCGGCACGCAGGTCGCCGCCCATCGAGCGGGCCATGTGCCGCGCCGCGAACAGCCCGATCCCTGCCCCACGCGGTGAATCGTCCAGCCGCACGAAGGGCTCGAAGATGCGCTCGCGCCACTCGGTCGGAATGCCCGGGCCGTCGTCGGTGATGGCCAGGTAGGTGCGCTCGCCCTGGCGCCAGCCGTAGATGTCGATCGTGCCGTCCCGCGGCGCATACTTCGAGGCGTTCTCGAGCAGGTAGCCCAGCAGGCGGCGCAGCATGTCGGCCGAGCCCATAGCTGCCAGCGGCCGCTCCAAGAAACTCGTCGCCAGGCGCTGGCGGCGGAACAGCGGGGCCAACTCGCGAGCCGTGTCCTCGACCACCACGGCCACGTCCAAGGGCAGCGGCGTAGAGGTATCGGGCTGGAGCACGCGCAGGCTGGATAGGATGGAGTCGACGGCCTGGTCCAGGCGCTCGACCTGCTCGAGCGCCATGCGCTCCCACTCGGCAGCGTCCGGCTGCTTGCCGGCCTCCCGCGCTGCGCCGCCGAGCAGCTCGACGTAGGCCCGCACGACAGCCAGCGGCGTGCGCAGGGCGTGCGTCACCACGGCGACCAGGTGGGCCCGAGCCTCGTCGATGGCGCGCAGGCTCTCGACCTGCGCCTCTGCCTCGCGCTGGAGGCGGTTGCGCTCGACGATGCCGGCCAGCAGCGCGGCCAGCGTGGCCAGGAAGCTGACGTCTGCCTTCGTGAACTGGCGCCGCCGGATGGTCTGGACGTTGAGCACGCCCACGACCTGGTCGTTCCAGATCAGCGGCACGGAGCACATGGACGTGTATCCCGGCTGGTCCACGCCGCGGATGTAGTGGAAGCGTGGATCGCGGTGGACGTTGAGGCTGGCGATCGGCTTGCGCGTCTGGGCCACGCGCCCGGTGATCCCCACGCCCAAGGGTAGGCGGGCCACACCGATCGACTCGGGGTCCAGGCCTTCCGTCGCGGCCAGCGTGACGCCCGTCCCGTCGCGGTCCATCAGGTAGAGCGAGCAGACCTCGGCCTGGGCGGCGGCCGTAGCCCGGTCGACGATCGTGCGCATCAGCTCGTCCCACGTGCGCGCGGACGTGACGAGGCCCGCCACCTCGGCCAGGAACTCCAGCTCTTCGAGCCGGCGATTGGCACGCCGGCTGGCGCCAGTCGCGGGCTGCCCACTCGACCGCGCTTCTGTACTCACTCCCCCACGATAGCCGCGCTCGCCAGCACCGGTTGCCCGAGTGAGCCGGCTGTAGCCACGCCCTCCCCTTACCGGCGGGCGACGCCGGCCAGGGCGAGCTCCATCTGGGCCGGCGCGGGGAGCGCCCGGAGTCCTGCACGGCGTGCCTCGAGCAGGTGCAGCAGCGCCGCTTGCTGGACGTAGAGCCGGTTCTCGGCCTGGTCGAAGGCCACGCTGCGCGGCCCCTCCAGCACCTCGGCGTCGATCTCCTCGCCCCGGTGGGCCGGCAGGCAGTGCATCACCAGCGCGTCCGGCGCGGCCGACAGCAACTCGTAAGTCAGCCTGAAGCCTGCGAACGTGCGGCGTCGCGCGGCGGCCTCGTGCTCGGAGCCCATCGAGGCCCAAACGTCGGTGTATACAGCGTCCGCCCCCACGACCGCCGAGCGCGGATCATCCACGACCTCGATGTGCGAGCCACTTCCCCGGGCCAGCCGCAATGCCTCGTCCAGCACGGCCGCCTCCGGCTCGTGGCCGGGAGGCGCCGCCACGCGCACGTGCAGCCCCAGCAGTGCGCCACCCAGCAGCAGCGAGTGGCAGACGTTGTTGCCGTCGCCCACGTAGACCAGCTGTCCGCCGGCCAGCGAACCCAGCCGCTCGCGCAGCGTGAGCAGGTCGGCCAGTGCCTGGCAAGGATGCTCCCACGAGGTGAGCGCGTTGATCACCGGCACGTCGGATGCGGCGGCCAGCGCAGCCAGCCCCTCGTGATCCAGCATGCGCACGACGACCGCGTCGACGTAGCGCGACAGCGTCCGCCCGATGTCCTCGACCGGCTCGCGCGTGCCCAGGCCCACTTCGCCGCCGGTCAGGGTGGTGGTGATGCCGCCCAGCTTGGCGATGCCCACCTCGAACGAGACGCGCGTGCGCAGGCTGGGCTTGTCGAAGATAAGCGCGACCGACTTGCCGGCCAGGGGCTGCCTGCCCAGCCCGGCGAAACCACCGCCCGACTTCAGGTCGGCCGCCCGCTCGAGGACGGACTCCAGCGAGCCGGCGTCGAGGTCGGCCAGCGAAAGCAGATGGGCGCCGCCCGCGCGCGGCGCCCCAGGGATTGGCTTCACGCCCGGAGTATAGACAGGTCTTGCATGACTATGCAATACTGCGTCAGCAGGCGCATGTTAATGCAGGCCAGAGAGCCGGCGACATGCGCTCGCTCCATTTCTGCGGCGGTATCCTTCCGCCATACCCTGAGTAGGAGGTCCTCGCTTGAAGAAGGTCGTGCTCGCCTACTCGGGCGGCCTGGACACGTCGGTCGCCGTCGCCTGGCTGCGCGAGCACTTCGGCGTGGAGGTGGTCACCCTCACCGTCGACGTGGGCGGCGGCTCCCTGCGCGAGGGCGTGGGTCGCCGCGCCATCAGCGCGGGCGCCAGCCGAGCGTACGTCGTGGACGCCCGGCGCCGCTTCGTGGAGGACTTCGTCTGGCCCAGCCTGCAGGCCAATGCGCTGTACCAGGGCGCCTACCCGCTGGCTACCGCGCTGGCCCGCCCGCTGATCGCGCAGTTGCTCGTAGAGGTGGCCCAGCGCGAGGGGGCAGAAGCGGTGGCCCACGGCTGCACCGGCAAGGGCAACGACCAGGTCCGCTTCGACGTCGCGGTCAAGGCGCTGGACCCGCGCCTCGAGGTCGTCGCGCCGCTGCGCGTGGGCATGGGCATGAGCCGCGAGCAGGAGATCGACTACGCCCAGTCGCGTGGCATCGAGATCCCCGTCAGCAAGGCCTCGCCCTACTCCATCGACGTCAACATGTGGGGCCGCTCGATCGAGACGGGCGTGCTGGAGGATCCCTGGGCCACGCCGCCGGCCGACGTCTACGAGTGGACGGCGGACCCGGCTGACGCCCCTGTAGCCCACGAGCTCACGATCGCCTTCGAGAGCGGCGTGCCGGTGGCCGTCGACGGCCGGGCGCTCGATCCCGTGGCCGTGGTGGACGAGCTGAACGTGCTGGCCGGCCGCCATGGGGTGGGTCGAATCGACCACGTCGAGGATCGGCTGGTGGGCATCAAGAGCCGCGAGATCTACGAGGCGCCGGCAGCCATCACGTTGCACACCGCCCACCGCGCGCTGGAGGGCCTGACGCTGACCAAGGAGCAGTTGCGCTTCAACCGGCTGGTCAGCGATCAACTGGCCCAGGCCGCCTACGACGGCCTGTGGTTCAGCGCGCTTCAGCGCGACCTGCGTGACTACGTAACGCGCTCCCAGGCGTCGGTCAGCGGCGACGTGCGCATCCGCCTGGACCGCGGCTCCGCCGTCATCTGTGGCCGGCGCAGCCCGAACTCGCTCTACGACCAGGCGCTGGCCACCTACGACGCGGGCGACGCCTTCGACCACGCCGCGGCGGTGGGCTTCATCGGCATCTGGGGCCTGCCGCTGCGCACGGAGGCGGCGCGCCATGCCTCGGCCTGGGAGTGGACCCAGCCGCTGCTCCCCGAGCTGCCGATGGAGGTGACCGAGCCGGAGGCCGTCGAGTCCGGCCGATGAAGACCTGGGGCGGCCGATTCGCGGAGCCGCCCGATTCCCTGGCGGCAGACTTCGGGCGCTCGGACGACCACGACCGGGAGCTGCTGCCCGATGACCTGGCCGGCTCGATCGCCCACGTTCGGGGCCTTGGTCGGGCGGGCGTGCTGAGCGAGGACGAGGTCCGGCGGCTGGTGGGCGGGCTGGAGGCGCTGGTGGCGGATGTCGAGGGCGGCCGATTCGCCTGGGACGACTCGCTGGAGGACGTGCACGCACAGGTGGAGGCGGCGCTCGAGGCGAAGGTCGGGCCGCTGGCCGGCAAGCTGCACACCGGCCGATCGCGCAACGACCAGGTCGCGACCGACCTGCGCCTCTGGCTGCGCCGGACGCTCGACGAGCTGGACGGGCTGGTACTCGACTTGGAGCGGGCGCTGGTCGGGCTGGCGCTGGCGCATCGCGAGGCGGTCATGCCCGGGCACACCCACGCGCAACCCGCCCAGCCGGTGCTCTTCGCGCACCACCTGCTGGCCCACGTCGAGATGCTGGAGCGCGACCGTGGCCGGCTGGCCGACGCGCGCCGCCGTGCCAATGTCTCGCCCCTGGGCTCGGGCGCGCTGGCCGGCGCCGGCTTCCGGCTCGAGCGCGAGCCGGTGGCTGCCGAGCTAGGCTTCGCGGGCGTGTCGGCCAACTCGATCGACGCCTCGGGCGACCGCGACTTCGCGGCCGAGGCGCTGTTCGGTTTCAGCCTGGCGATGGTGCACCTGTCGCGCCTGGCCGAAGAGGTGGCGTGGTGGTCGAGCCCGCGCTTCGGCTTCGTGCGCCCGTCGGACGCCTACTCGACCGGCTCGTCGATGATGCCCAACAAGCGCAACCCGGACCCGGCCGAGCTGGTGCGCGGGCGGGCGGGGCTGGTCGTGGGCCGGCTGGCCGGTGTGCTGGCACTCCTGAAGGGGCTGCCGCTGGGCTACCAGCGCGACCTCCAAGAGGTCAAGGCGCCGCTGATGGACTCGGCGCGCGTGCTGGGCGCCTCGCTGGCGGTGATGGCCGGGCTGGTGGCGTCACTCGTCGTGGACGAGGAGCGCATGGCATCCGCCGCGGGCGAAGGGTTCACGACCGCTACGGCCGTGGCCGACGCGCTCGCCGAGGAAGGCGTCGCCTTCCGAGCCGCGCACCACGTAGTGGGGTCGCTCGTCCGCCGCGCCGAAGCCGCGCGAACCGACCTCACGGGCCTGCCCGACGACGCCTTCACCCAGGCGCTCGCGGCGAGCGACGACCAGCGCGCCAAGGCGCTGGCCCGCGACCCGCACGTGGCCGCCCGGCTGCGCTCGTCGGCCGGCGTTCGGCCGGCACTGGAACGCTGCGACGTTACGGGCGGGACGGCGCCGGGACGGGTGGCCGCCGCCCTGGCCGACGCCGCCGCCCGGCTGGACCTGGCCTAGGCCGCCTGCCTCCGCTCGCGCTCCTCCCACCAGCGCTCGAAGGCGTCGAAGGTGGGTGGGATGGGCTCCGGCAGCGGCCGGCCGTCGTTGATCACGTCGAGCGTCTTGAGGCCGTTGCCGGTGATTACCAGCACGACCTCGTCGTCGCGGTTGACCGTGCCTTCCGTGATGGCCCGACGCAACGCGGCCAGCGTCACGCCGCCGGCCGTCTCGGTCAGGATGCCCTCCGTCTCGGCCAGCAGGCGGATCGCCGCGATGGTCTCGGCGTCTTCCACGCCGAAGATGGCGCCGCGCGACTGGCGGGCGAGGCGCAGCGCGAAGACGCCGTCGGCCGGCGTGCCGATGGCCAGCGAGCGCACCACCGTCTGCGGGCTGAGCACCGGCCGCCAGCTATCGGCGCCTTCGGCGAAGGCGGTGGCGATCGGGGCGCAGCCGGCTGCCTGGCCGCCGACGTAGCGCGTCTCTGCGGGCTGGGTCAGCCCGACCTCCGCCAGCTCGGCGAAGCCCTTGGCCAGCTTGGTGTACAGCGAGCCCGAGGCGAGCGGGGCGACGACAGCGTCCGGCGCCCGCCAGCCGAGCTGCTGCGCGATCTCGAAGGCCAGCGTCTTGGAGCCCTCGGCGTAGTACGGGCGCAGGTTGACGTTGACCACCGCCCAGCCATCGAGCTCGTCGGTCAGCTCGAGGCAGAGGCGGTTGACGTCGTCGTACGGGCCGTCGACGCGGACGATCGTGGCACCGAGCGCCTGGGCCTGGGCGACCTTGGCCGGCTCGAGGTCGGCCGGCACGAAGACGACGGCACGCAGGCCGAGGGCGGCGGCCGCCGCCGCGACGGAGGCGGAGAGGTTGCCGGTCGAGGCACAGGCCAAGGTGTGGAAGCCGAACTCCAGGGCCCGGGCGGCGGCCACGGCAACCACCCGATCCTTGAACGAGAGGGTCGGGTTGCGCGAGTCGTCCTTGACCCAGAGGCGCTCGAGGCCCAGGGCGTGGGCCAAGCGTGGAGCGTCGATGAGGGGGCTGAAGCCGACGGCCAGGCCGTCGTGGGGGATAGTCTCGACGGGCAGCAGCTCGGCCAGCCGCCAGAGCGAGGGCGGCCGCGCGTCGATGGCCTTGCGTGTCAGGCGGGCGGCCGCGGCCGGGAGGTCGTAGGTCGCCTCCAACGGGCCGAGGCACTTCACGCAGACGAAGACGGGACCGGTCGGGGCCGGCTCGCCGCAGGCACGGCAGCGCAGGCCGATGAAGGCAGGCTGGAAGTCGGTCGGCGGGGAGGTGCCGTCGGAGACGTAGGGATCTGGTCGGTGGGTCGTTGCCTGGTTGGTCATCGGGATCTCCTTTCGCTTTGGCTGCGAGGCCGCGCGGGGCAAACAAAAGAGCCGCGCCTCTCTCGTCGAGTCGCGGCCCCAAGGACCCGGCCTGGGTCCAGCGGTCAGATACGCGCGCCGGACCTCAGGCCCCGTCCTCCTCGGGGCCGCCGGGCATCGCCATGGTCAGTCTCAGCGGCGCGTTCACGGCCGCAAGTCTATGCGAGCCTCGTGCCCCGGCGCAACCACGATCGAGCGCCTACCGAACCGTGCTTCTACCGCGCGTTCCATTCGCGTGAAACGCTCGACCGGCTCCTTCATCGCACTGGTCGTGCTCTCAACGCTGACCGCCAGCGCTGCTCCGCCGCCCGCTCGGCGGAATGGTCGTGTGCAACGAGCTAACAACTGACGCGAGCCGACCGCTGCTAACTCCGCTTCAATTGTGGGCAGCAAGCACGTTGAGTGTTTCTCCGGGCACCAAATAGCCAAGGTCGGCACTGTAGGGCTCCAGGAGGCTGCTCGCGAGCTGGCTCGCCTGCGCCCGCTTCCCAAATGCCAGGCCACGGAAGAAGTCGCCTCGGCGCCCTGGCTGTTCGATCTCATGGGCGATGTAGTCTTTGACGTCACTGTACGGAAGGATCACCGGGACCTTCTCGACGCGCCGAACCACGAAGCCGCTCGCATGCACCATCGCGCGAAGCTCGTCCGGATCGGAAAGCGCAAGTATCCCGCCCGGACCGGTCGAAGTGGTTTCCGGCTCATATCCGACGTGCGCACAGACCTCTGCATCGATCGTCGTCCAAGGGTTCCGGGCCGGATCACCCCAGACTGAAAAGGCGAGCCGTCCACCGGGACGCAGCACTCTCGCCGTCTCGCGAAGTGCCGCCGCAGGGTCCTCCATCAGCATGAACCCCCAGCGACAGACCACTGCGTCGACGCTCGCCGAGAGCATGTCCAAGGCCAGTGCGTCGAGCATGCGGAATTCGATGCCGTTCAGGCCCAGCTCTGCCGCGGCCCGTCGCGCAACCTCCACGACGGCCGGTGAGACGTCGCTCGAGATCAGTCGAACCGCTGGACGCAGCCGTCGGTGGATCGCGAATCCCACGTCGCCGGCACCAGCAGCAAGCTCGAGGACCGTCTCGCCAGGCTGGACCGCGACCGCATCGACCAGCCACTGCGTGACTGGCAGCGCGATCGCATTGGTCCAATCCCTGTGCCGATCCCGCGTCGGAGCAAACGCGTCCCAAGCGTCTGAGCCGGTCTGCCGTTGACGCCGCCCAAGCTCAGAGTGTCGGGCCCGTTTGCCGTTGAGGGTCATGGCTTCACTCAGAAACGTTCACCGCGGACTTCCAGCACCTCTGCATTCACTGTCCGCGGTCGCGGTCTTGCCAGACTCTAACGACTCAGCCAACTGGTGGGAACCGACAAGGCTCGCCTGCTCGTCAACGCCTTCCGGGTCGTCTGGATCGATCGCGCGGGCGCGTGGTTCCTTCCAGCGAGCTCAACGTGGGCACCCGTATCGAGGAGTCGCGCGTCACTAGCCTGCGCGCACCGGGCGTAACATCATGCTCTACGAAGACCCGCGAGGGTGCGAGATGCCTGAGCTGCCGACTGGGACCGTGACGTTCCTCTTCACCGATGTCGAAGGGTCTACCCGACTGCTTCAGCGGATGGGCGACGCGTATCCCGATCTCCTCGCCACTCACAACCGGATTCTTCGCGATGCGATCGCTGCCGGAGGCGGCTTCGAGGTCCAGACGGAGGGCGACGCGTTCTTCGCAGTGTTCCCAACGCCGGCCGGCGCACTTCGTGCCACGGTCCAGGCTCAGACAGTCCTCTCGAGCCACTCCTGGCCCGAAGGCAACATCGTGCGCGTCCGGATGGGTGTCCACACGGGTGAGGGCGTCGTGAGAGGTGGCACCTATGTCGGGCTCGACGTGCACCGCGCCGCCCGGATCGTCGCAGCCGGCCACGGTGGACAGGTTCTCGTTTCCGACGCGACCCGCGCTCTCGTCGAGCACATTCTGCCTGCGGGTGTCGACCTAAGGGATCTGGGTCGTCACCGCCTGAAGGACATCGAACAGCCCGAGCGCCTCCACCAGGTCGTGATCGAGAGTCTCCCCAACGCATTTCCACCCATCCGCACCCTCGACGCCCGACTGACGAACATTCCGCCAGAGCGGACCTCGTTCGTCGGCCGCGGGCATGAGGTGGGGGAGATCACGGCCCTGCTGGAGCGGATCCGCTTGCTCACCCTCACGGGGCCGGGCGGCATCGGCAAGACACGGCTGGCGCTGAGGATCGCCGCGGCCCAGCTGGGCCGCTTTGCCGACGGCGTGTATCTCGTCGATCTCAGCCGAATAACGGATCCGGGCCTGGTGCCGGCGTCGATTGCGACGGCACTGATGGTGCGCGAGCAGCCGGGTCGCGATATCCTCGACTCCCTGGTCGATCATCTCCGCGACCGCGAGCTGTTGCTGATCCTCGATAACGTCGAGCAGGTCGTCGAGGCGGCAAGCGCCGTCAGTCGCCTAGTCGACGCTGCTCCGCGGCTGACCGTCCTTTCGACCAGCCGTGTTCCCCTGCACATCTCGGGCGAGCAGGAGTTCGCCGTCCCACCGCTCGCCCTGCCCAACCCTGTCCACGGCTCCGGCCACGCATCGGTCGACGGCAACGAGGCCGTGACGCTCTTCATCGAGCGAGCGGCGGCTGTTCGGCCGGGTATGCGGCTGACCGCCGACAACGCGCCGATCATCGCCCAGATCGCGCTCAAGCTCGACGGGCTCCCGCTTGCGATCGAGCTGGCGGCGAGCCGAACGAAAGTGCTCACTCCTGATGCGATCCTGGCCCGCCTCGGCACGAGGTTGGCCCTGCTTACGGGCGGCGCCGGCGATCGCCCCGAACGGCAGCGAACTCTCCGCAGCACGATCGAGTGGAGCCACGACCTGCTCAGGGCGGAGGAACAACACCTCTTCGCCCGCCTGGGGACCTTCAGTGGCGGCTGCACGCTGGAAACCGCGGAGTTGATCTGCGGGCCTGACCTCGATCTGAACGTCTTCGACGGGCTCACCACCCTCGTCGATCACAGCCTTGTGCGTGCAGGAGGACGTGGGAACGGCGACGCCCGGTTCACGATGCTGGAGACGATCCGGGAGTTCGCAATCGAGCGACTCGCATCGTCGGGCGACGAGGGCGAGATCCTAAGCCGGTACGCAGAGTACTTCCGCGACCTGGCAGAGGAGGCAGAGCGCCACCTTATGCGCGACGACCGGGTCACTTGGCTGGCCAGGCTGGAGGATGAGCACGAAAACCTGCGTGCCGTGCTCGATTGGGCTGAACAGGCCGGCGACGCCCACACCGGACTCCGCACCGCCGCCGCAGTCTGGCGATTCTGGCTGCAGCGGGGCCATCTTTCGGAGGGACGGGGTCGACTCGAGCGCCTGCTTGCCATGCCCGATGTTGACATCGCCGGCCCGGTACGGGTTCGCGCGCTCGCGGCCATCGGCGGCCTCGCCTATTGGCAGAACGATCCCGCGCTCACTCGCGCCGCGTACGAGGAGGCCGTCGAGATCGCCCAAGCGTTGAGCGACTCCAAGCTTCTGGCTTCGGCGCTCTACGACCTCTCCTTTGTTCCGTACATGGAGGGGAACCCCGAAGGTGCGCAGCCCATACTCCGGGAAGGCATGGCCATCGCCGAGAAATCCGGCGACCGAGTCCTGCTCGCGCGGTTCCTGAATAGCATTGCCTTCCTCGACGTCGATCGCGGCAATCCCGGTGCAGCGATCGAGCCGTTTCGAACCGCTATCGCGATCCTGTTGGACGAAGGGGCGGCATGGAACGCCGCCGACCTGCTCATCGGGCTCGGCTACATCACCCGCATGGCTGGCGACCTCGATGCGGCGAAGAGGCACTTCAGTGAAGCCCTTCAAACGTTTGCTGAGGCGGGGGACGCGCTGATGATCTCGACAGTCATCAACGGGCTCGCCCTCGCGGCCAACGACGAGGGTCTTCATGGGCGCGCTGCGCGGCTGCTCGGAGCAGCCGCTCGAATGCGGAACGAGGTCGGCGGGGCCGGGCCTCTGATCGGTCGTTGGGGTGATCCGGAGAACGACGCAAGGACGGCCCTGGGTCAGGACGCGTACGATACGGCCCGCGCCGAGGGCTACACAATGGAAACGGAAACGGCGGTGGCTTACGCGAAGGGATCCGGTAACTGAGAACAGCGAGCCGGAGCGACCCTCCGACGCGCCGCTCCTGCCCAAGGCAACGCCCGTGGCATATGGGGCAGACAATCCGGATGATTGACGCGCGATCGGAGTCTAGCTGGGGCATGAGCAGGAGGGGCTCTCGGTCTCGAACGTCGTCGAACGACAACCCGGCGGTCGTGTACGGATCCCGGCTAGTCAGGTCCACCGCCCGCGCCGACCGAATGAACCCAGCCGATCGATGGCTGCAGCGCCCGATCGCTGGCAACGATCGCTTTCGCTTCGAACGCTGCCGTTCCTGGCGCCGAACGCGCAGGGCGATCGTCCGCGCCGATCAGTTCAGGCTCCAAGGTCCGCCTGCGAGCACTTCGGCCTGCGTTCGATCGCATGCCGCGATCACTGTGACGCCAAGGCCGCTTCCGGCTGGTCTTCTGCCCGGATCTGATCGCCGGCAAAGATCTCAGCGACGGGCAAGACAGCAGCCAGCACCCGGGACGCTGGATCGTGATCGCTGGCAACTATCAGCCCGAGGGCGCGCGACGGCCGAGAGGCGAGGTGCAGGGAAGAGCTGGGCCCAGGATCTGCATATACCATCGTGCATGACTGTATAGTCGTGCGTATGCAGGTCGCCGGCGGTCGGGCGCAGAAGCGCGAGCGGCAGCGCGTGATGCGCGAGCTGGTCAACCGCCAGCCGGTCACCAACCAAACAGAGTTCGTCGGGCTGCTCGCCCAGCGCGGCTTCGCCGTTACTCAGGCGACGGTCAGCCGCGACATCGGCGAGCTGGGGCTGGTCAAGACCGTCCGTGCCGGCCGGCACGTCTACGCCTTCCCGGAGGACATCACGTCCGCCCCGCGCGCCACGGACGAGGCGCTTCGCCGCGTGCTGCGCGACCTGCCCGTGACCGTCGGCCGCTCCGGCCTGATCGTGCTGCTCGTCTCCTCACCGGGGAGCGCCGGCGCCATCGCGGAGGCAATAGACCGCTCGAGCCTGAACGAGCAGGAGGGCACGCTGGCCGGCGACAACACGGTGCTGGTCCTCTTCCGCGACGAGGCGCGCCTCGAGCGCTGGCTCGACCGCCTGGCCGAGCTCAACGGCGCCCCGCTGACGCCCACCCGCCCGTAAGCGTCAAGCGCCGTAACCCAGACGGCACCGAACGGGCACCCGGGCGCGGCTGACCGCGCCGCGAACCGACGCCTAACGTTGGCAGCCAAGCCGCTCGCCGGGGACCAGCCATGTCCGGGAACGATCGCGCCTACCCGCTCTACGACGCACGCTTCGAGCACGACGCCTGTGGCGTTGGCTTCGTGGCGGCGACCAAAGCGCGCGACCGGGCCCGCGTCCTAGACCTTGCGCTCACGGGGCTGTCCAACCTCGCCCACCGCGGTGCGTTCGCCGCCGACGGCGAGTCGAGCGACGGCGCCGGCGTGGCGCTCCCTCTCGAACCTGCCCTGCTGCGCCGCATCGCACCCCGGGTCCGCGGCCGGCCGGGCGTGGCGATGCTCTTCCTGCC
>DATKBB010000067.1:0-9551 GCA_035514295.1 Candidatus Limnocylindria bacterium
CCATCGCGCAGCCGTCCACGGCCGCGCAGATGCCCGAAATCGAGCCAGCCAGTGCCGTCGCCTCGGCCGAGACGTCAATCGAGCTCATGTTGATCACGCCGGCCAGGTACGTGCCCATACTCCGCTGGCCGACGACCCGCACGCCGGCGGCGCTGCTGGGGATGGCCCCGCCCTGGCCCACGGTTCCCACTTCGTTGCCGTCGAAGTCGACATACCAGGCGTCCTCGAACGTCGTGTCATTGATCGCCAGAGCGCCCAGTACGGCTGACTCCACGTCTGCGTCGTTGCGCGCGGTGCCTGCGATGTTCTGCAAAAGCTCCGAAGCGCCCGCATAGGCTGCGGCGTCCGCCGCATTCTGCGTGCCGCGCTGCTGGGCCATGGCGTTGCCGCCGTCGATCAGCAGAGCGGACATGGCCAGCACGCCGGCAACGGCAACGGCCAGGATGACGATGGCCTGGCCACCCTCACTGCGGGTGCTGCGGCGGCGAGAACTGGGCATGGGAGGCTCCTTGATGAAGTTGCGCATCATTGGCAGGTTGGGTTGGCGGTATTCGGGCAGGCGTACTCGATCGGACCCACGCTGGTGGCGCTCAGGTCAATCGGGCCGATGATGTTGCCTATCACAGGGGTGAATGGGTTGTAGGTGGTTGTCACCGTTACGTAAGCCAGGCAACCCATCGCCGGCGGGTCGCAGCTGCTCCCACCCGTGCAATCGGATGTCAGTGCGTCCGATGTGTGGAAACACACTTCGATGTCGCCTGGCGCCAGCCCCAGTGCGGGGGCATACGCCACCCCTACGGCCTGTACGTCTGGAACTGTCTGGTTGACGATGGCCATGCGGTTGGCCTGGCGGGCGGACTCGCTCACGGTGTTGTAGCGGTACACGGCCACGCCCACGTCGAAAACGCCGACGACCAGCAGCACGATGATCGGCAGGACTAGCGCGAACTCGACCAGCGACTGGCCCTCTGAGCCCCGTGGCCGCAGACGAAACCCGTTCATGGCCCGACCGAAATCTGTGCGTCGGCGCAGCCGCCCGGCGGGTTAAGCAGGCCGCCTGCCAGTGACTGATACCTGATGCGGAAGTTGCCACTCGCCAGAGGACTGATGTTCGCGGGATCGAAACCTGCGTTCGCCCAATCGCCATTGAAGCCGCTGACCTGGTTCCAGTGACGCCCCGAGAAGGACGGCACCTTGCAGCCCACCAGCACGTAGCCGGGGCGCGTGTACGACTGCGCGTTCACGTTGAGCGTGACGTGGTAGTGACCGCGGACGGTGTACGTCTTCTGCACCGTGCTCGCGCAGCTGTTGCTGGCGGTGCCGTCACCGAAGTCCCACAGGCAGACCCACTGCTCCCCGACCGTCGTGTTGGAGAAGCTGACCACCAGGTCCGGGATGCCCACGATGTTCTCGAGCCCTGGCGACGGGGCGGGCCCGCCGCCCTGCGAATCGTCGCTCGTTGGGGTGCCGTAGAAGTCGATCTGGACGGGCGGGAAGGTCGGCTCGGGCGTGGGCGTGGGCGTAGGCGACGCGTTCGGGTCAGGCGTGACGTTTGGATCGGGCGTGGGCGTGGGCTCGGGAGTCACCTCGTTGGTGGGCGTGGCTGTAGGTGGTGGTGAGACCGTCGGCTCGGGCGAGGGTAACGTGCCGCCGATGGGATCCCCACCGGGCGAGCCGACACGGACGGTGAAGGTTGCCGTGGCGCCGACGTCGATCGTTGAGCCGCCGCCGAAGAGGTTGGCCAGGAAGGGCGTCAGCAACCCGAACTCACAGGAGACGTCCACCTCGACCGTCGAGCCGAAGGTGTACCCGCTGAAGTTCGGATCTTGCATGATCGCCGGCGCAGTGCAGCCGGATTGCTCGTAATCGGCTTCCATCAGCGCTTCGTATCTCTGCTGCTTCGCGGCAATGCCGGCACCTTGCCATCCGTCCGGGTTGATCGCCGCGTAGTTGGCGCCTATGCGGGCCATGTTGTTGACGTTGACCCAGATCATGAAGGCCCGCCCGAAGTCGATGGCGAGCAGCAGGATGAGCACCATCACTGGGGCGAAGATGGCCAGCTCGACGAGGCTCTGGCCGCGCTGGCGGCGCGAATCGCGCAACTTGGATCGCATCGTGGCGCGCATGCTCCTGGGCTGCTGGGCTGCTGGGCGTCGGCCGAGTCCCACCTCTGACCGTACTTAAGTACTATCCTGCCCCGCCCACCTTGCAGCCCACCTTGAAGTGAGGCCCGCGCGCACCAGGCCGCACCGGTCGCCCAGCTAGCCCTCCTCCGCGCGCTCCGCCGGTAGCAGCACGCTGAACGTGGCCCCGCGGCCCGGCTCAGCCGGCTCGAGCACGAGGTCGCCGCCCATCGCGCGGCACAGCTCGCGCGAGACGTACAGGCCCAGCCCGCTGCCGCCGTCGCCCTCCCCTTCGGCGGTCGCCGCCGAGCCGCGCTGGAAGCGCCCGAACAGCCGCGCCCGATCCTCCTCCCGCACGCCCGGCCCGGAGTCCGCGATGGACAGGCGCAGGCGCGCCGAGCCGGGTTCCGGCGCCACCACGGCCGCGATCGGTCCGCGGGCGGCGTACTTGCGGGCGTTGTCGAGGAGGGCCCACAGCACCTGGTCCAGCTGGTCGGCGTCGGCGATGGCCAGCCAGCCACCCGATCGGTCGTCCAGGTTGAAGGACAGCTCGCTGGCGCCGAGTGCCTCCCAGGCCTTGCGCGTGCGGGAGGCGAGGTTGACCACCTCGCTCCGCGGCCTGATGGCGCCCGACTCGAGCCGCGTGACGGTCAGCAGCTGGCGGACCATGCGCGACAGGCGCTGCGACTGCTCGGCGATGATCTCGAGCCGCCGATCGGGCACGTCGTGGCCCAGCTGCTCGGCGTAGGCCCGGATGCTGGTCAGCGGCGACTGGAGGTTGTGGCTGACCCCGCGCAGGAACTCGTCCTTGGCCTTGTCCAGCTCGACCAGTTGCCAGTTCTGCGCCTCTACGCGCGCGAACAACTCTGCGTTGCGCAGGGCGACGGCCACCTCGCTGGCGAAAAGCTCGAAGAGGTCCTGGTCCGGCCGGGCCCAGGCCCGCGTCGCGGGCAGCCAGCCCAGCAGCACGCCCAGCTCGTCAGACCCCACCCGCAGCACGGCGCGTAGCGGTCGCGTCTCGCCGGGCACGATCTCCGACTCCGGCACGGCGCTGGCTGGACCCAGGTAGACCGTCGCGTCGATCAGCTCGAAGATGCGCGCGGCGTCCCGGCCGGCGCGGCCGGCCAGCTCCTCCACGCCCTGGCTGGGCGCCATCCGCCCGATTGCCTCGAGGATGCGCCCCACCTGCTGGCTGCGCCGGTGCAAGTCCGCCGCCAGGCGGTTGTGGCTCTCGGCCAAACGCGCGAGCTCGTCATCGCCGGGCACCAGCACCGGTGCCGACAGGTCGCCCGAGGAGACGCGGTCGACCGAGCCGGCGACGGTTCGCAGCGGTCGCAGGATTTCGGCCGCGAGCACGAAGGCAAAGGGCACGCTGAGCAGGCCGATCACCAGCATGGCCAGGACGATGACGGTCGGCGGGCCGGCCCCCGCGTCGGGCAGGGCCAACGCGACGGCGAGCACGATCAGCCCGAAGGCGAGCAGCGGCAGGAGGGAGGCGGCCAGCAGCGCGCCGGTGAGCCGCGAGCGGAAGGGCAGCCGGGTGCTGGCCTGGGCCGGCCTGCTGGGGGGCGCCTCAGTCATCCGCGCGGACCAGCCGGTAGCCCACGCCGCGGACGGTCTGCACGTGCCTGGGATTGTTCGGGTCGACCTCGATCTTCTGGCGCAGCCGGCGCATGGTCACCCACACGTAGGATGGGTCGGCGTCCTCCGTGTCGGCCCAGCCGCGGGCCAGCAGCGTCTCGCTCGAGACGGTGCGGCCCAGGTTGGCGGCAAGGGCGTACAGCAGGCGCGACTCGGTGGGCGTGAGGCGCACGGTTCGGCCGGCGACGATGGCCTCTCGGCGTTGCAGCTCGAGGGTCAGCTCCGGACCCAGCACTAGCCCCTGGCGCGGGACCTTGTCGCCCAGCCGGCGCATGACCCTGTTGATGCGCGCGCGCAGCTCGGGGTAGTGGTAGGGCTTGCTGACGTAGTCCTCGGCCACCTCCTCGAGCAGGTCGGCCTTAGAGTCGCCGGCGTCGATCGCCGACAGGACGATTATCGGCAGGTCGGCCTGGGCCTTGATCTCGCGGGCCAAGGAAAGGCCGTCCATGCGCGGCATCATCATGTCGATGATCAGCAGGTCCGGCCAGCCAGCCTTGAGCAGGCGCAGGGCCTCGCGGCCGTCGCGCGCGGTGACGACCTCGTAGCCGTCGTCGCTGAGCTGGTCGGCCAGCAGCACCAGCAGGTTGGGATCGTCGTCGACGATCAGGATGCGCGGCGCCTGGACACCCGGCCCCCCGCTCAGCACGAGTCCTTACCCCTCAACATGGCCGCAGGATAGTCCCTCGACTGGCGTGCGGAGCGGCAGTGCGCCGACCCAGAGGCGTGCGGCCAGCGGTGCGGAGAGGCGCCATTTCAAGGCAGGCTGCAAGGTTTCGAGCGCAGCATAGGCCATTGGTACTACCCAGCCGGGGGGAATTGGTACCATGCTCGTCGAGGCATTCGCATGACCACGCGGAGACGATCTCAGGGCGGCCAGAGCCTGGTGGAGTTCGCCGTCGCCGTGCCGATCTTGCTGTTCCTCTTCGTCGCCATCGCGGATCTCGGGCGGCTCTACAGCGCCATGATCGCCGTCGAATCCGCGGCCCGCGAGTCTGCTGACTGGGGTGCGTACCTACCCGGTCACTGGACAGTCGATGATTCGAGCTACCAGTTGACGGTCGCCGAGATGGAAAAACGCGCCTGCATGGGGACGAGGCAGCTCCACGATTACGTCGGGCAGGCGGATCACTCCGATTGCACGAATCCGAGCTTCACGTGCCAGCTTCGGCTCCCGGACGGCAACGTACAGTCCTGCGACATTCCCAGCACTTGCGCTGACAAGCTGGGAGACGACCCATCGGTGGTGCCCTGCTGGGTCGAGGTGCGGTTGGACTACGCCTTTGACCTGATCCTCCCCGCTGAGCTCTTGGGCATGCCAGGCACACTGAACTTCCGCCAGACAAGCACTTTCGCGATCGCCGACGACCCCGTCGCGACGAGCCCACCGCCCAGTCCCAGCTCGTCCCTTCAGCCGACCCCAACCCCGGAGCCGACCCCGGAGCCGACCCCAACCGCTGAACCGAGCGCGAGCGCTGACCCTGGCTCGAGCCCGTCGCCGAGTGCCGAGCCGAGCCCAACCGCTGAACCGAGCGCTGAACCGAGCCCAACCGCTGAGCCGAGCCCAACCGCTGAGCCGACGCCGGAGCCGACCCCTGAGCCGACGCCGGAGCCGACCCCCGAGCCGACGCCGGAACCGACCCCTGAGCCGACGCCCGCTCCTCAGCCGAGTGCAACTCCATGAAGCCGATGGCGGTTCCCTTGTCGGGAAAGCGAGCGACTGCCGCCCAAGGTCAAGCTCTTGTCGAGTTCGCTCTTGTCATCCCGATGCTTATTCTGCTGATCCTGGCCGTGATCGAGGCAGGCCGGTTCGTCTTCTACATGCACTCGCTGGAGCACGCGGCACGCGAAGGCGCACGTTACGCCATCGTCCACGGCGAGAACGCGTTCGACGGATGTCCGAGCGGCCCACTGCCGCCCGGATCGACGTCCCTCGATTGCGACCCTGACGGCGAGAACGTGAAGAACGTCATTCGCGCCGCTTCGTTCGGCCTGAGCGATGCTGGCGGCCTGAACTTCGGCTGGCCCGGCGACCCGCGCTTTCCGCTCTACTTCCTCGAGGGTGGCTCGCCTGGCTACAACACCACCCCCAACACGGTGACCGTACGCCTGAGGTACACGTACCCGCCGCTCGTTCCGATCGACTTCATTCCGCCGATCACTATCAGCGTGGAGACGTCCCTTGTTATCAACAACTAGGCTCCGGCGCACGTCGAGGACAAGCCAAGGCCAGTCCGGCCAGGCAATCGTCGTTTTCGCTGTCTCGCTGACCGGACTCCTACTCGTGGCTGCACTGGCATTCGATACCGGCATGATGATGCTGGAGCGGCGGATCCATCAGCGCGTTGCGGATGCTGCCGCATTGGCAGGTGCGCGCTATCTGCCCAACCGGACGGTCGCCGCGTCGAAGGCGAGCGAGATCGCGCAGGTCAACCTGGCCAATCAAGACAGGGCCGACGCCGTCGTGCAGGTAAACACGACCACTACGCACATTCAGGTGGTTGTGTCGCAGCAGCTCAACTCACTGTTCGCCGCGGTGGTGGGATACGAGCAGTGGGACGTCCGAGCGCGGGCCGTCGCCATCAAGCTGGATGACCAGGCTCCCTTCGCCGCGATGGTCGCACTCAGCCCGGACGCGTGCCCCGCGGTACTCGTTTCCGGCACAGGCGACGTGATCTCCAACGGTGACATCCAAGTCAACTCCTCGTGCCCAGACCAGGCATTGAAGATATCGGGCCAGGGAGACCTGGAGCTCGCCCATGATGGCCTTGGCTGCTACGTCGTTGGTGGCTCCCAAATCTCGGGCAAGGCCGACGGGACTTACTGCGATCCGCCACAGCAGGGTTTTCCTATCAGTTACCCGATCAATGCTATGCCGAGCTATCTCAACTGGCCCGACCCGCCAACACTCGTCTCGGGCAGCAGAGCCATTCCCGACGGCTGCCCGGGTTCGGGCTCCCCGGCAACAGATACTCAACCGAAGACCTGCCAGTTCACGGCGAGCTACAAAGACACGGCCTGGCGGCTCTACCCCGGCTACTACCCCGGCGGCATCAAGCTGCAGGGCGGAACCTTCTATTTCGAGCCGGGAATCTACCACCTTGCCGGTGGCGGATTGCAAGCCTCAGGATCCGATGTAACCGTACTCTCGGTGGAGCCAGGCGAGACGACACTCGGGGGTGGGATCCTCCTCTTCAATACGACCCACGCGATTGCAGCGAACGGAGCGATCCAGTTGGGCGGTAGCGGCGCGACCTTCAACCTGCATCCGCTCGGCGGTTTCAAGGAGAACTGCGATCCTGAAGAAGAGTTGAGCGCATGGGAGCGGTACCTGATATTCCAGGACCCGGCTGTGACGAACGAGGTCGTCATCAACGGTGGCTCAAACGACATGCACGCCCGCGGCCTGATCGTCGCAACGACGGCAAACGTCAAGGTCAACGGTGGGACCGGTACGCTCTACATAGACGGGATCATTGCGGACACGTTCCAGATCAACGGAAACGGTGGCAACATCAACGTCCTGTACGACGCCTGCGGCTTACCGAAGTTCACTGGGTACGGGCTGATCGAATAGCGCCAGTCAGGCGACACTGCCGCCTCGCTCTCTTCGTCGCTTACCAGCGCCGGGCGGCCTAGCGGCCCCCGGGCCACCTGTCCGCCCTGACTCGCACGTCATCTCGAGACGTGACTGCAACTACGTGGCCATCGGCTTGGCGCCGGCAAAGACCGCACGGTCAAACCGTAGGGCACCTGGGGGCGGCGGGCCGACACACGGCTGGAGCGGCTGCCCAACCGATGGTCACGTCGGTCGGAAACCGACGCGGCGAGGCTGGCCGACGTCCGACTAGCGGCACGCAGGACGCTCTTCCAATCAACCTGCCCACCGGCTGGGCAGAAAGTGCTCGATCTGGTGTTGGCAAGCCTCGATCTGCGCCTGGCGCACCCGCTTTGCGTCGGACTTTGCTCGATGCGACCACGGGCTGGTCACCGACCGGGCCGCTGGGCGCGCTCCGGCGGGCCGGGGGAAAGTGGTGCCCGGCCGGTGCGCGCTTCTCCCACCCTCGTCCCGTAGGCCGCGCCGAAAGTAGGGCGTGCCCTGGGCCGCCCCGGCTGGCAGACTGCCGGCCTGACACTCATCGGGAGGGAAGCCGCCGTGTCAACGCTGTTCAGATCTTTCTTTGCCGTGCTGCTCGCCGCCGTGCTGGTCGCCTCGATCGGCGCCACGGACGCGGCTGCCGCCCAGGGCCCATCGCGCGCGGAGGCCCGCCTCCATTCGCTGATCAACGGGGCGCGCGAGAACCGCGGGCTCGTGCGGCTGCCCTGGGACCGGCGCCTGGCCGACGTCGCCCAGTTCCGCTCCAACGACATGGCCAGGAACAACTACTTCGCGCATCCCACCAAAGCCGAGATGGCCGAGATGCTCGAGGCCAAGGGCATCGCCTGGCGGCGCTGGGGCGAGACGCTGGCCTGGAACAGCGAGTCCAAGGCGCTGAACTCGGCCGAGCGGGCCTTCCGCCAGTGGCGCAACTCTTCGGTGCACTGGAACCTGCTGATGAGCGACGACTTCAACTACATCGCCATCGGCCTGGCCCAGGGCAAGGACGGCCGTCACATCTGGACCGCGCTGCTGCTCAAGGGACCCGATCGAACGGCTCCCCGCGCCAGCATGGTGGGCGCGCAGAAGGGTTCGGCCAGCGCCGGCAAGCGCCGCGTGACGGTCAGCTGGACAGGACGTGACGTCAAGCTGCAGGTGCTCACCTCCGGGCTGAAGGACTTTCGCCTGCAGAGGCGGGTTGGCAGCGGCAAGTGGCGTGCCGTCACGGATTGGACGACGGCAACCAGCCGAGGGTTCGAGCTGGCGGTGGGCAAGACCTTCCGCTTCCGGATCCGTGCAAGGGACAACGCCGGCAACGTCAGCACCTGGTCGGCGGCCATAACCGTCAAGCCGTAGAGAGCTCGCACGGGCCGCGGGCCGTCGGCGCGACCAGCACTATCGTAGGGATCGACACTTCCGGGCCACTTGCCGTCGTCGCCCGGTGGGCTGCCGACCTGAAGGTCGGTTGGGCGGTGCCGAAGACCACGGCCTTACCGGCACTATCTCTCGAACAGAACGTTCCCCCCTTGGCCGGCCAGCGTGCGGCGCGCCAACGGCGCGATCGAGCGATAGTGACGGTGAGCGGCCCGGCGGACCTGGCCGGGCGGACCTGGCCGGCCGGGCCAACTGCCGAACGCTGCCCAGCGGACTGACGATTACACCCGACCGAGTAATAGTGGCGGTAAGCCGCGGGGCGGGCAGCCGCGGGGCGGGCAGCCGCGGGGCGGCGGCCGCTGCCCGGCCGGGCCGCTGCCCGATGCCGGCGCGAGCGGGGTCAGTCGTCGAGGATCAGCGGCGCGAGCGCGTCGGCCAGCGTGTCCTCGACCAGCGCCTGGGTCTGCTCGAGCGTGCCGTCCGTCGACAGCCGCCGCACTCTGACGCGTCCGCCCAGGGCAGCCTCCAGCCGTCCAGCCAGGCCCTCCCCCTGGGCGGCGATGCGCTGATCCGCGTCCTTCCCGGAAAGGCCGCGCGCCGCCAGCCGCGCCCGCTGGTTGGCGGGCAGGCACTCGATCAGCCACACCTCGTCGCAGCGATCGGCGAGGCCGCCCTCGACCAGCTTGATCGCCTCCAGCGCCACGAACGGTACCCGCTCCCGCTCGGCCTCGGCGAGCTGGGCTTCTACGAGCCGGCGCACGTGTGGGTGCACGATCCGCTCCAGCTCGGCCAGCGCCTCGGGATCCGTGAACGCGACC
>DATKBB010000068.1:0-64297 GCA_035514295.1 Candidatus Limnocylindria bacterium
GACCAGTCCCGCGATGATGTCCAGACGAAGGAGGTGGAGCGAGCGAAGAGCCTGCTGCTGGCGTCCTAGACGACGCCGCTACGACCGTCGCTGAGAGTCACGACGGATGGCTCAATTTCCACCACTCCAAGGGGCATGGCCTCAGACACCTCACCGCCCACCACGATTCACGCATGATTGCCGTTTTGCTATTAAGCGCCCGTTTCAGTCTCTGGTGCCGCCACAGGAAGGTAACCGCTACAGCCCGATCCTGCACGTCACCGGCACGCTCACCTGCGACGCTGATGGCCCGCAGGATGGCCATTGGCCGGTCATGACCGTTACCCAGCGCGGCGCAGAGCACACTGACAACGATAACTTCGGCGGCGTCTTGTGCTCAACGGAACCGACACCGTTCAGTGTGACCACTGAGAGCCTTGAGTGTGAATCGACACTCGCCAAGGCGGACTGCCTCCACCCGGTGCCGCACTCGTTCGAGTTTGGATCGGAGACTCCGACCTCGCCCTACAACGTGTCATCCTCCGGCCCCAATCAAGCCGTTAACCCGGTGCCGCACTCGTTCGAGCTTGGATCATCGAGGAATCAGGCGACCTTGCCCTACCGCCGCGGCCGTTCGCAGTTACGGAACCCGGGGATGGAACCACTGTCTCCACCACCCCGATAACCGTTCGCGGGGAGGCGCCGCCAGGGACACGGATTGTGCGCGACGTGTCCCTTGCCCCCGACGATGAGGCCACCGCGAGTTCGTCGGGGATTTGGAGCATGGACATGCCGCTACGCGAGGGTGAGAACCGGCTTGTGTTCCGCGTCGGAGATGATCGGGCCCAAGTGGCTGCGGGTGGGCCGGGCGTCGTCGAGACGAGCTGCCCACCCGGCCGTCCCTCCATGGGTGGCGAGCGGCCAATTTCCTTGTCGATTAGTCGAGTTCGGCCATTTGACCGACCCTGATATGGTGATTCCCGACTGGTGTTGGAGTCCGCGAGGTGCCGTGCCTCCGGACGCCGTCGGGATAGGGAGTCCCGATCGAGCTGGCACCCGAAGACTAGGAGGGGGTTTGTGTTGCCTGCACGCACTCCGGCTGGCCACGCTATGCGCGCCGATCGAAGGCTTCGCCGCTCTTGGGCTGTGCTCCTCATGCTTGCCCTTTCCCTGCCACTGGCGGCCGGGACAGCGGGGGTGGCCTCCGGGAGTCGAACGTCCGACTACCTGCTGATGCCGCGCAGCGAGTTGCTCAGCTTGCCCACCACGGGCAGCGCGTGGCTTGTCCTGAAGGGCGCGGCCGATAGCTCGTGGGGTAGCGCCGACCTATGCAACCAGGACAAACAGCATGGCGTAATGGCCCTCGCCGGCGCGCTGGTCTATGCGCGCACGGGCCAATCGAGCTACTACACCAAGTCTCGGAACGCGATTATGTCTGCGATGGCCACTCAGCGTCCCGGCTGCAGCAACGCCGTGCTTTCGCTCGGGCGCCAGCTGGGCGCTTACGTGCTGGCCGCCGACTTCATCAAGCTGTCGGGTAGCGACGACAGCACCTTCCGCTCCTGGCTGTCAAAGATCCGTACGCGCGAGCTTGGCGGACACGGCCGCTGGAAGGCGTTGACCGCCACGCATGCCGACTCGACCAACAACTGGGGCGCCTTCGCCGGGGCCAGCCGCATCGCGGCGAGCCTCTACCTTGGCGATATGACTGACGTGGCCGCCGCGGCCAAGGTGGTGCGTGGCTTCTTAGGCGACCGATCAGCGTGGGCCGGATTCCGCAAGCCCGGGTCGCCCCAGCTGTTGTGGGCCTGCTCCACTTCGACCAGCACCTTTACGCCCGTCAACCCAGCCTGCAGCCGGTCGGGAAAGAACCTTGACGGTGTCATTCCTTCCGACGCCCACCGCGACGGCAAGGGCTTGACGTGGCCGATGGGGCCGACAGGCATTGGGTACACCCTCGAGGTGCTGCAGGGAATGATCTTGCAGACCGAGCTGCTCCACCGGAACGGCTACGGTGGTGCCTGGACGTGGTCTAACTCAGCCTTGCGCCGTGCCGCCGGAGTGGTTAGCAGGAACGGCGCTGCTGGTGGACCGACCTGGAACCGTGCCTCGGCCCAGTTTCACGTGCCCTGGCTGCTCAACTTCCGCTATGGACTCAGCTTGCCGACCAAGCCTGCCCGCTATGGGCGAGTTTTCGGCTACACCGACTGGCTCTACGCGAAGCGTTAGGAGGGGGCTCAGGCCTCTCCTGGCGACATGAAGTCGTGAAAGCCGTGGAGACCCGTCCTGATCACGACCAGTAGCTGGCGGCGACGGCCGACAAGATGCTCGAGATCATCAACAAGCTGGAGCAGCCTGAGCGGACCAAGCATCTACTGGTGATCGGCACGCCGGAGCTCGTCCAGCTGGCGGAGGAGGCGCTGGACCACGCGCGAATCGCATTTCGCTGGGCGCCGGTTCAGCTCCAGCTGGGGCGCGAGGCGCCGGCGGGCGGCAACGGCACCGGCGCGGAGATGCGCCTGTCCGATGTGCAGCCGCGCCCGCTCGACCGCATCCTGGCCGACTGGCGTGAGGCTCAACTGCGCCTCGAGATTGCCCAGCGCGGCTCACCCCAAGCTGAGGCGGCGAGCTACGTTGTCGAGCGTCTGCGCGAGGAGTTCCGCGCCGCCCAGGAGCAGCGCGGCGGCTGACCCCCCGTAAGTATCGTTGCTGCCCCGCACCATCGTTGGGCAGCGTCCAGCCGGTTCCTCGGTCATGGTGCGTTTGATTTCCCGGCTGAGTGAGGACGCACGACTAATGGCTCAGAAGGAGCGCATCACCATCTCGGCGATCGTCGCCATCGCCGTCTTTTCCATCATTTACGCGGTCGCCGCATCGCTCAACGTCAGCGCCGGCACGTTGGGCGCAGGCAGCAGCGACGTCACGTCGTGTGACAGCGACGGCGTCGCCACGACGTTTGCCACCACGTTCAGTAGCTCGCTTGGCGGCTACAAGGTCACGACCGTCAGCGTGACCGGAGTCGACACTCCCGCCTGCGACGGCAGGACGCTGAAGGTGACATTGTTCGATGCCGCGGATCAGGCGCTGGGAGAGCAGACGGTCACGCTGGGCACGCCTGCGGCGGACCCCACCAACCTAGACTTCAACTCGGACGATGTGCTGGCCAGCGACGTTCATAAGGTCGCGGTCGTCATTTCCGGCTAGCGCGGCCACCTGCCGCCGCCGAGCGGTCATTGTCGCGCTGCTCGCCGCGTCCGGCCTGGCAGGCGCCTCGCTGTTGTCGAGCCTGCTGGCCGTGGCCGGCGGTTTCTCGGTGTCGACCGCGTACCTCGGCTCGGGAGCAGCAGCCCTCGTCGCCTGTGATCCCGATGGGCTGACGCTCGGCTATACCCTCGATCCGGCAGGTCGCCTGAGCAGGGCCCACGTCAGCGGCATCAATCCTGCCTGCGCCGGCGGAACGGTTCGTGTGAGCCTGTTGGCCGGCAGCTTCGTCGCCGGCGGCGGCAGCGCTTCGCTGCCCGCGTCGGGCTTCGACGGCTCGGCCGACGTCGACCTCGTCGACCTGCCCGCGGCCAGCACGATCACGCGTGTTCACCTGGTCGTGGAGGACAGGTGAAGCCGCTGCGGCTCCTGGCCCTCCTCCAGGTAGCGCTGCTGCTGGCCGCTGCGCCGGCGCTGGCGGCCGGAATCACGGTGCACTCAGGCGGGCTCGCGCTCGTCGAGCGCCAATACGGTGCGCCGCTGACTTGCACGTTGGTGCCGGCGGCCGACACCTACGTCCGCGGCGATCAGACCGGCACCAGCTTTGGAGGCGCGACCTCGCTGCTGGTCGGCAACTCGTCCGCGTCCACTCGCCGCAGCCTGCTTCACTTCGACCTTGCGGGATGCTTTCCCGCTATTCCGCCAGATGCCATCATCCACACGGCCACCGTCCGGCTGACCAGCGCTTCGCTGCTCAACGTGGGACCGCGCACTTACGGGTTGCGACGCGCCACCGCCGGCTGGACGGAGTCGACCACCTGGTTCAGCCAACCGTCGGTCCAGGGCACGCTGAGCGCAAGGGCCACGATAGGGCTGACGACTGTCGTGGGCACGCCGATCGACTGGCCCGTCGGCCCGGACGTGCAGGCGTTCGTCTCCAGCCGGACGACCGACTTCGGCTGGCAGCTGGCCGACACGAGGAGGGCGTCACGCCGTGTTGCTCTCGGCAAGCATCAGCTTCGCGTCGCGCGAGGCCGCCTCCGGCCAACCCCAGCTGATCGTCGACTACGCTCCATGATCACGCTGCCGCGCCTACTCTTCGTGCTCGCTCTGGCCCTATGGGTGGTGGCGTTCCGCCCGGCTTCGCTCGGCGGACCGGCCGGCTACGTGGTCGTGGCTGGCGAGAGCATGCAACCGACGCTGACCAACGGCACGCTCGTGCTGACGATGACCTCCGCCGTCTACGCGACCGGCGACGTCATCGCCTTCCGCGTGGTCAACGCCTCAGGCTCCGCCCCGCTCGTCATCCACCGCATCGTCGGCGGCTCGGCCGAGGCCGGCTTCCGGACCAGGGGTGACAACATGCCGCTGGCCGACCCCTGGCTCGTGAGGCCCGAGCAGATCCTCGGCCGACAGGCGGCTGCTCTGGCCGAGGGCGGCCCGCTCGTTGCCCTCCTGCGTGCCCCGATCGTGCTCGCCAGCCTCGCCGCTGGGCTGGCCACCTACCTGGTGCTCGGCTGGCGGCCACGGCGCAGTGCCGATCCCCAGGCGGTCGCGCAGGCCCCGGCCTGATCGGCGCCTGCTATGCTCATCGGGCCGCTGGCGCGGCTACCGTCCGAACAAAGCTGAGGGGCCCAAATGGAGCTGATCATCATCCTGGCGGTCGTGGGCGTCATCGTCCTCGGCCTCATCCTGATTTACAACAGCCTGGTCCAGCGCCGGCTGCGCATCGATGAGGCGTTCGCCCAGATCGAGGTCCAGCTCAAGCGCCGCTGGGACCTCATCCCCAACCTGGTGAACGCGGTCAAGGGCTACATGGGTTTCGAGCAGTCGGTCCTGCAGAACGTGACCGAGGCTCGCGCCAACGCCGTCGCCG
Source organism: Candidatus Limnocylindria bacterium (assembly GCA_035514295.1). Lineage (GTDB taxonomy): Bacteria > Chloroflexota > Limnocylindria > Limnocylindrales > CSP1-4 > JALYGJ01. The sequence goes on from DATKBB010000068.1 coordinate 5,057, forward strand.
CCGGAGCCAAGGGGCCCCACGAGCAGGCCGCAGCCGAAGGCATGCTCACCGGCGCCCTGCGGTCGCTCTTCGCCGTCGTCGAGAACTATCCCGAGTTGAAGGCCAACCAGAACGTGCTCGAGCTGCAGGAGCAGCTGACCACGACGGAGAACCAGATCGGTTTCGCCCGCCAGCACTACAACGCCACCGTGCTCGAGTACAACACGTCCATCGCGACCTTCCCCAACCTGCTCATAGCGGGCCCGTTGGGCTTCCGGCCGCGCGAGTTCTTCGACGCCGAGCCCGAGGCAGCGCAGGTGCCCACGGTCGACCTGGGCATGTCGAGTCCCCCGCCGACCTCGTAAGCACAACCCTTCAACGACGGGGCTCGCACCCGGCCGCTGACTCAACATGACTGCCGCCGCTCGCGTCCAGACGTTTCACTCGCAGATCGCCGCCAACCGGCGCCGGTCGCTGCTGCTGATTGCCCTCGTCTTCGGCTTGCTGGCCGTCTTCGGCTTCGTGGTCGGCTTCGCCATGAGCGGCGCACCGGAAGGCGGCTACGTTGCGACGGCGATTGCCGTGCTGATCGCTTTGGCGATGACCAGCGTCAGCTACTTCGCGGGCGACAGCATCGTGCTGGCCGCCTCGCAGGCCAAGCCCCTGCGTGAGGCCGACGCCCCTCAGCTTGCCAACATCGTGCGCGAGCTGACCATCGCGGCCAACATGCCGCCGCCCAAGGTCTACCTCATCGACGACACGGCGCCCAACGCTTTCGCCACCGGGCGCAGCCCCAAGCACGCCAGCATCGCGGTCACGACAGGATTGCTCCAGAAGCTGGACCGCGAGGAGTTGCAGGGCGTCGTCGCACACGAGCTGTCGCACGTGCGCAACCTGGACATCCGCTTCGCCCTGCTGGTGGGTGTGCTGGTCGGCTCGATCGTGCTGCTGGCCGACTTCTTCCTGCGCTGGACGTGGTGGGGTGGCGGGATGCGCGGCGGCTCGCGGCGCGGTCGCGACGGAGGCGGCGGCGCGATCGTGATCCTGTACATCGTGGCGCTGGTGCTGGCCGTGCTCGCTCCCATCGTGGCCCGTTTCGTGCAGATGGCCGTCAGCCGCCAGCGCGAGTACCTGGCCGATGCGTCGAGCGTCGAGCTCACCCGCAACCCGTACGGGCTGGAGCGAGCGCTGGCCAAGATAGGCACCGACAAGGAAGTTCTGGAGGTGGCTAACCGCGCCACCCAGCACCTCTACTTCGTCAACCCCATCAAGAAGTTCGAGGCGCGCGCTTCGAACCTGATGTCGACGCACCCGCCGATCGTCGATCGCATCAACCGGCTGCGCGCACTGTCCGGCAGCGCACCGGTGGACACGTCGACGGTGAGCGCCCTGGCGGGGCTGGACTAGGACGGCGCCTGCGGCGTCGTCGGCTCGGGCGTTGAACCGCTCGCGACCGATGTGGTTCAATAGGGACGGTCGCCTTGGCGGCCGGTCTAGGTCTGGTCGCGCCGAGATAGCTCAGTTGGTAGAGCACGTGACTGAAAATCACGGTGTCGCCAGTTCGATTCTGGCTCTCGGCACCACACTCGGCCGGTCGAGGCGGCTGGTATCGGGCGGAAGTGGCTCAGTTGGTAGAGCATCACCTTGCCAAGGTGAGGGTCGCGGGTTCGAGTCCCGTCTTCCGCTCCACTCCTTCCATCTTCCGAACACCCGCGAGGACCGCTGGCCCTTCGTCTAGTGGTAGGACAGCGGACTTTGGATCCGTTAACCGAGGTTCGAATCCTCGAGGGCCAGCCAGACAGAACGGGGATGGAAGCGCTAACGTCATACGGCCGGCCCCCGACCGGCAGCGTCAGAGGCGACGTACCCAAGTGGTTAAGGGGGAGGTCTGCAAAACCTCTATTCACCGGTTCGAATCCGGTCGTCGCCTCCACTCCCTTCCCGTCGACGCCATCGGCCATTTGACCTATAGGCGTGCGGCCGGGCGTGCTTAGAATAGGCGCCCGCGGAAGGCGGTGCGACGTCACCTCCGGCCGACTGTCCGCCTCCTACGGCTCTCAATACGATCGCTCCAAAGGCGAACATCCGACAAGGAGTACCCAGCCATGAGCCTCCCGCTCGCCGACCAGGCAGTCCACGCCGGCCGGCCGATCCGCCGTAGGGGCAGGCTGGCATCGGCCGGCAGGTCGCTGGCACTCAGCGTTGCGCTGGCCGCCTGCGGCGGCGCGGCGCCGGACGCCCCCGGCAACCCCGGCACTGGCGGCCCGGTTGGGCCTGGGGGCCCGACACTCCGCCCGGTCGATGGCTCGTTGGCGGCACTGCTGCCCACGCAGGTGGGCGGCGAAACGCTGACGGTCGAGTCCGGCGACGGCACCGCCGGCCTGGCGCTGCTGCCCGCCGCAGACCTGGCAAGCATCACCGAGCAGCTGGACGGATTGAACCTCACGCCCGAACGGTTGAGCTTCGCCGTGGCCGGCGACATGGCCACCGCCAACGACGAGAGCGGGCTCGCGCTCGCCGCCGTGCGCGTCCCGGGAGTGCTGTACACGCCGGGTAGCGGCCCGCAGCTCGAACTCGTCAAGAGCCTGCTGGGCTCTAGCGGACCGGCCCGCCCGGCCCGCGCCACCTTCGACGGCAAGTCGACCACCACCATCCGCCAGGCATCCGACGACGGCGACGTGACGACGTACATCTACAGTCCGACCGAGGTGATCTTCATCGCGCGCGGCACGCGGGAGCTCGTGGAGCAGGCCTTCGACCTGATTCCGGCGCGGCCCTAGCCGGGGGCTTGCCGGCGGGTTGTCCACCGCGGTGGGCCTACTGAAAGCCCCGCGCAACATCGCCCTGCTCGCTTGTCCCACGTCCGAACGGCGGCAACGCTCAGGCTTGACGGTGCGCAGACGCGCATGGTCGTGAAGCAAGGGGGAACCCCAATGGACACACGCAATACGGAAGGCCGCGCCTCGCACGTCGACTGGAGCGAGCAGGGCTACGAGCTCTACGACGCATCGGGCGACAAGGTGGGCGACATCGTCGAGGTCAATCCTTCCTACCTGATCGTCGAGCTCGAAGGCGGCCTCCTCCAGTTCCTGGGGCTGAGCGAGTCGCGCACCATCTACGTGCCGCGCGACGCGATTGCCCGCGAGGACGGCGAGCACTTGTTCCTGAACATCGACAAGGACCGGCTCGAGGAGCACCAGACCTGGACCGACCAGCCCGAGCAGTCGTTCTACGGCGAGGGTGGCACGGCCGATCAGAGTCATGCGGGCGGCACACAGGCCGCCGGCGGCACCGGCTACACCGATGAGTCCGCTTATCGCGACTCCGACCGGCAGGGGCGAACGCGCCTAGTGCGCTACGAGGAAGAGCTCGAGGCGGAGAAGGTCTCCCGGCAGGCGGGTGAGGTGAGCATCGGCAAGCACGTCGTCGAGGAGAACCGCACGATCGAGGTGCCTGTCCGCCGCGAGGAAGTGCACATCGAGCGCCACCCGGTGGGTGCCTCGGCCGACGCCAGCCAGTCCGTCGACGCCGACCTGCGCTCAGGCGACGCCTTCACGGAGGAGCGCATCAGCGTTCCGCTGATGGAAGAGGATGTCGAGGTGCGCAAGGTGGCCCGGCCGGTGGAAGAGGTCGAGATCACCAAGACGCAGACGGAGGAGACCAGGCACGTCGACGACAGCGTCCGACGCGAGGAGTTCGACATCGACGACTCCACAGCGCGCCGCTACAGCGACGATCGCTGAGCCTTCCTCTCAGCAGGACAAGCCGAGGGCGGCGGGGGTGACCCCGCCGCCCTCAATGTTTCGGAACGGAGCCGCCTTGCGGCGTTACGCTTGAGGCGGGCCGAAGTGGCGGAATGGCAGACGCGGCGGACTTAAAATCCGCGGCCCGCAAGGGCGTGTGAGTTCGAATCTCACCTTCGGCACCAGACTGGTGGCAGAACGCAGGCAATTGGCTGAGTTAGCGTGCGTCGGTCCGCCTGTTACGGCCCTTCGTCGGTACTACGGGTCGCGCGGTCCGACGCTGCGCGATAGCGCGCCTTCGCCTCCGCCTCGCTGACGGCCGCCATCGACTCCTCGGAGCTAGTCTCCGCAAGGTCAGCGTCGCTTGTCAGGGCCGCCAGCTTAGCCGACGCCGCGGTCTTCGCGGCCGACGCCTCGGCAGCGGTCGCCGCTTCCAGCGACCGCTTGGCCGCCTCGGCTGTCGCGGCAGCAGCCACGGCCGCCTCGGCCGCCGCCTCTGCTGCCACCTGCGCGGCAACGCGCCCGCGACGCGCAACGGCTGCCGCCTGCTCGGCCGTCCGCCACTCGCGGAGCGCATCTGCGACCGACGTATCGAGCCGTTCGCTCATTGCTTCCTGGCCATCACTTTCACTCACGAAACCGACTGGGGCGAGTATGCGGGATGCGGGCCTTGTGCCATCGCTCCCGTGCGCGAGCCTCGACGATCCGCTCAGCCGCGCTTGAGCAGGCCTCCCAGTCTGCTCTTGCGGGCAGCCGTGCCGCCGTTCTCGGGAGCCGCCTCCTCCCCCCGCAGGATCGCCGCCAAACGGCGCATGGCAGCTGCCTGCGGGCTGCGCGGCGCGGAGTTCATGATCGGCTGGCCCTCGTTGGCCGCCGTCAGGTAGAGCTCAGGATCGTAGGGGATTTCCAGGCCCACCTTGACGCCCAGATGCTCCTGGATCTGCTCAGCGGTGACCATCTGGCGCGGGAAGATGTGGTTCAGCACGAACAGCGTGCGCTCGGTGGACACCTCCCCGCCGGAGAGCACTTCCAGCGCGCCGTGCAGCAGGCGCAGCGAGGGAATCTCGGCGGTGACCGTGATGACCGCCCGGTCGGCCGCCTCCATCAGCGCCAGGGCGCGCCAGTCGAGCACACTGCCGGCGTCGACGACGACGATGGGAAAGGCAGCGCGCAGCGCTCGCAGCAGGGAAAGGGCGTGCTCGTGGTCCAGAGTGGCCCCCAGGTCGGGACGGCTGGGTGCTGCCAGTACATGCAGCCCGCTGGCATGCTGGACGGCCGATTGGCGCAGGTACTGGGCGTCGGCCAGCGCCTGCTCGTCGCGAGCGAGGTCCACCGTCGTGCTACGGGGCTGCACGTCCAGGTAGGTGGCCACCTGGCCACGCTGGAAGTCGAGGTCGGCCAGCGCGACGCCGCTCTTGACGCCTTCGGCCAGGGCCAGCGCGGTGTTGACCGCCAGCGTCGTCGAGCCCACGCCGCCCTTCGCCGCGGCGAAGACGAAAACCTGGCCCTGTGGTTGTCCGCCGTGCGCCGGCGTGACGGGGGCCATTCCTTCGGTCGGCTGGCGAGCCGGCGCCGCCTGCAACAGCAGGGCCTCGACCATGGCCTCCAGCTGGCGTGGGTCGAAGGGTTGCACCACCACGTCGTCGGCGCCCCGCTCCAGGAGCGCCACGCGCTGCTCGATATCCTCCGAGCTCACGATGGCCAGGATTCGCGGACGGGCATCCCCGCCGGCGTCGGTTGCCTGGCGCAGCTCCTGCAGCAGCCGTCCGACGTCCTCGTCGGTGGCGGCATCGACGATCAGCAGCTGGTGGTCGAGGGCCTGCCCCTTCGCGACGGCGGGGTCCTCTGTGACGGTCACATCGGCGCCGCTGTCGCGCAGCACCTCCTTGATCGCCGGCTGCGCGGCACCGTCCACTGATAGCAGCAACACCCTGGCGGACATGCCCAACAATTCCCTCCGGAGATCGAATGGATCCGGCCGAGTCTAGCAAAGGGCACCGGGCGCAGATCGGCCGTGGCGCAGGTGTATACTCGCGCCTGTCCTTTCAGTTCCGCCGCGGCCCGCCCGGCCCGCCAGCGGGGCAGATCCCATGGGAAGGAGTTCTTCACTTCATGCGACGTTACGAGTTAATGGTCGTCCTCCGGCCCGACGCGCCCGAGGATGTGGTGCAGGGCGTCATCGACCGCGCCACGCGCTCCGTCATCAACGCCGGCGGACAGATCATCAAGGTCAGCCCCTGGGGCCGGCGCCGCCTGGCCTATCCCATCGGCCAGTACCGCGAAGGTTCCTACTTCATCGTCGTGTTCGACTCGCCGCCCGAAGCGGTGGCCGAGCTGGAGCGCAGCCTCAACATCACCGAAGAGGTCATGCGCCAGCTGGTTACGCGCGTGGAGCGGCCGGTGGCCGCCCGCCGTCCGTCCAGCGAGGGCGGCGAGGAGGAGGACGGCCCGCCGCCCGAGGACGAAGAGGCGCCCGACGGCGAGTTCATCGACGAGTCGGAGAGCGAGGCCGCTCCCGCCGCCACTGATCGTTAGGGCACGAGGAGGACGTCTGACATGTCACTCAACAAGTGCATGATCATCGGCAACCTTGGGCGCGACCCCGAGATGCGCTACACGCCCAGCGGCCAGGCCGTGACCCAGTTCACCGTGGCGGTCAACCGCAACTACAAGGACCAGCAGGGCGAGCGGCAGGAAGAGACGGAGTGGTTCCGCGTGGTCGCCTGGGGCCAGCAGGCGGAGTTCGCCGCGGAGTACCTGCGCAAGGGCAATAAGGTCTACGTCGAGGGCCGGCTGCAGACCCGCCAGTGGGAAGGCCAGGACGGACAGAAGCGCTACACCACCGAGCTCGTCGCCAACACCATCAAGAACCTCGAGCGCCGGCCGCGCGACGAGTCGGGTGAGCCCGCCGGCTACGGCGGACAAGGCGGACCGCCTGCCGCCCGACCCAGCGCCGGCTCCGGTTCCGGCTCGGGCTCCGGCCGGCCGGCCGAGCAGCCCGACGCCGACTACGACGACCTGCCTTTCTAGAGAGGACTTACAAGCATGCCCCCCAGCCGAACCAGCAGTCGCAAGCGCGACGACTTCTACCGCGACCGCCGGCGCCGGAAGGTCTGTTCCTTCTGCGCCGACAAGACCGTTCACATCGACTACAAGGAGATCAATCGCCTGCGCCGCTATCTCTCGGAGCGGGCCAAGATCGAGCCGCGCCGCAAGACCGGCACCTGTGCGGCGCACCAGCGCGAGCTGTCACTGGCCCTCAAGCGGGCCCGGCACGTGGCCCTGCTGCCCTACGCCCCGCAGCACCTCCGCCCGTGACCCGCTGCCTCGGCGGGCTGGCGGCAGACGTATACTCGCGCCGATGGTGACCCAGAAGGAGCCCAGCGCGGCGCTTTCCGGCCACGGGAGGCGGCCGGCGGATCCCAAGATCCTGTGTTACTTCGGGGACGACTTCGTGCCGCTGGCCGAGGCGCGCATCCCGGTCATGACCCACGGCTTCCTGTACGGCACGGCCACGTTCGAGGGCATCCGCGCCTACTGGAACGAGGAGCAGGAGCAGCTCTACGGGTTGAAGATTCGCGAGCACTACCAGCGCATGGGCCACTCGGCGAAGGTGCTGCTGATGACCCCGCCGCTGAACCTCGACGGGATGGTCGAGGTGACGATCGAGCTGCTGCGCCGCAACGGCTTTCGGCAGGACACCTACGTGCGACCAACGCTATACAAGTCGACCGAGGCCATCGGCGTGCGGCTGCACAACCTCGAAGAGGCGCTGGTCATCTTCGCCGTGCCGTTCGGGGAGTACCTCACGACCGCCGGCTGCACAGCCCAGACGGTCTCGTGGCGGCGCAACAGCGACCTGTCCATTCCCGCCCGCTCCAAGATCGTGGGCGCCTACGCCAATAGCGCCTTCTCCAAGAGCGAGGCGGCCCTCAACGGCTTCGATGAGGCGATCGTCCTGACCCACGACGGCCACGTGTCGGAGGGCAGCGCCGAGAACCTGTTCATGGTGCGCGACGGCAAGCTGGTCACGCCGCCGGTGACCGACGACATCCTCGAGGGCATCACCCGCGCCGGCTTGATGCAGCTGGCGCGCAACGAGCTGGGTATCGAAACCGTCGAGCGCCAGATCGACCGCAGCGAGCTGTACATCTGCGACGAGGTGCTGCTGTGCGGCACGGGCGCGCAGATCTCGCCGGTCGTCTCGATCGACAACCGGCCTGTGGGCGACGGCAGGGTGGGCCCGCTGGCGGCTGCGCTCTCCAAGCTGTACTTCGACGCGGTGCGCGGCCGGCTGCCTGCCTACTCGGACTGGCTGACGCCCATCTACTAACCGCCTGGCAGCGAGCGCACAGAGCGAGTGGGAATATGGGGGACGAGACCGCACCGGATGCGCCGCGCTCCGAGCGCAACAGTCAATATCGCCGGTCGCTCCGTGCCACCTTCAACCGCAGGCGCTTCGAGCGCGTCATGGAGCTGGTGAATCTTGGCCCACGCGACAGGATTCTGGATCTGGGTTGCGGCAGGGGGCGTAAGGGGGTCGCGTACTACAACAGGGTCAATCCAATCGTTGGGGTCGATCGCCTACCGCCCGAGATGATCGACCGGCTGAGCGACAATTTCCGCTACGTTCGAGGCAATGCCTCCGACCTCAAGCCCTTCGCCGACAGGTCGTTCGATGTTGTCGTGTCGTTCGGCCTCCTCGAGCACCTGAATGACGATGAGGTGCGTCGCATCGCTGCCGATACGCCACGGTTGGCCGGGCGCTTCGCGCATGTCGTCCCTCACCCGTTGGCCTTTGTAGAGCCTCATACTCGCATGCCTCTCTTCGGCCGCTGGCCGGCGGGACTTCGTTCCTGGTACGTACGCTTCTTCGCGCGCGGCAAGTCAGCCGATTACTGGGAAGGATTGGTCTGGCGCTCGTCGTCGCACTGGCGCGCGTTGTTTGGGGATTCGGACCTGCGCATCACGAGTCACTGGTACGGCCCACTGCTGCTGTACCAGATCGTCTACGGCGGCCGCCTCGAAGGCCCATCAGCACTCGGGGGCTAAGAGAAGTTCGCTGACTCTGTGCCGGTGCGGCCGGCCCTGCCGGCGGCCGAGCGGGCGCAGTCGCCCTACTTCCCGACAGATGCTGGCTCTGTCGACCTTAACGTGCCTGACGGCCAACCTTCCGCCAGCTGGTGGACCGGCCGACACTACGCAGCTGCGGCGCTCGATTTGAATGCTTGGCGCCGCGACGACCTGAGCCTTGGCGGCTTACGTCGTTCTCGATTCAGCCCGATGGGGAGCGACTGGGTGCGGCGAAGGCGACGGATCGACGACGGATGCAGCGTAAGGTTGCCGTGGCCGACAGATGACAGAGACCGGGGCTTCAGCGAGCTGCGGCTAGGGGCTCCCGGACTCGATCCGCCAAGTGCGGTCCGACCGGTATCCTTTCGCCGATGCCCGTGGAGCAACGTCACGAGAGTCCCTTTCGTCCTGTCGCGCGCCAGCTTGACCTGCCCACGCTGGAGAGCGACGTGCTGGCGCTATGGGACGAGCGCAGCACATTCGCCCGACTGCGCACACAGAACGCCGGCAACCCACGCTGGTCGTTCCTCGACGGACCGATCACGGCCAACAATCCGATGGGCGTCCACCATGCCTGGGGAAGGACCTACAAGGATGTCTACCAGCGCTTCCGAGCGATGCTCGGCTATGACCAGCGCTGGCAGAACGGCTTCGACTGCCAGGGCCTGTGGGTGGAGGTCAACGTCGAGCGAGAGCTCGGCTTCACGAGCAAGCGCGACATAGAGAGCTTCGGCATGGCCGAGTTCGTCGGGCTGTGCAAGCAGCGCGTTCTGACCTACGCCGCGGTGCAGACCGAGCAGTCGATCCGGTTGGGCATGTGGATGGACTGGAACGACCCGGCCGAGCTGCGCCGGCTGCGCGACCTGCTGGCCGAGGATCCCACGCAGCAGGCGACCATCGAGGGCCCGGACGGCCCGGTCACGGACGGCGTCGAGATGCTCGTCGGGCGGCTGGGCATGCCCGAGATCGGCGGCTCGTACTTCACCTTCTCGAACGAGAACAACGACCTTATCTGGGGCTTCCTGGCGGAGGTTCACCGGCGAGGCTGGCTATACAAGGGCCACGACTCGATGCCCTGGTGCGCACGCTGTGGCACGGGCATCAGTCAGATGGAGATGAACGAGGGCTACCAGGAGCGCGAAGACCCTGGCCTGACCGTGCGCTTCCCGCTGGTCGAGCGGCCGGGCGAGTGGCTGCTGCTCTGGACGACGACGCCCTGGACGCTGGCCGCCAACGTCGCCGCCGCCGTTGGACCCGAGCTGACCTACGTCAAGGTCCGCCAGGGCGAGGATCACTACTGGCTGGGCAAGGGCACGCTGAAGACGGCCCTACAGGGACCGTTCGAGGTGGTCGAGGAGCGCCCGGGCAGCGAGCTGGTGGGCTGGCGCTACCAGGGTCCATACGGCGAGCTGCCGGCCGTCCAGTCGGCCTTCCGCGAGGCCGGCTACGAGCACCGCGTGGTGCCGTGGGAGGAGGTCGGCGAGGAGGAAGGCACGGGCATCGTGCACATCGCGCCCGGCGCCGGCGCGGAGGACTACCAGTTGGGCAAGGAGGTGGGCCTGCCGGTCATCGCGCCGCTCACCGAGGACGGCCACTACGTCGAGGGTTTTGGGCCGCTGACCGGCCGGGATGCGGCCGGCGTGACCGCGCGCATCGTCGAGGAGCTCGAGGAGAGGCGCCTGTTCTATCACCTCGAGCCCTACACCCACCGCTATCCCCACTGCTGGCGCTGCGGCACGGCGCTGCTCTTCCGCGTGGTGGACGAGTGGTACATCAACATGGGCCCGGTCTACGACCAGCCACGCGCCACGCTGACCCGCCAGCAGGTCGAGGCGAGCCTGCGCTACCAGATCATGGAAGTCGTCGACCAGATCCGCTGGCTGCCGGGCTTCGGCTACGAGCGTGAGCTCGACTGGCTGCACACGATGCAGGACTGGATGATCAGCAAGAAGCGCTACTGGGGCCTGGCCCTGCCCATCTGGGAGTGCGCCGAGTGCGGCAACTTCGAGGTTATCGGCGGGCGCGAGGAGCTGAAGCAGCGGGCGGCGGAAGGCTGGGAGCAGTTCGAGGGCCATACCCCGCACAGGCCGTTCGTGGACGCCGTCAAGGTCGCCTGCTCGAAGTGCGGCGCGCTGGCCTCGCGCATCGCCGATGTGGGCAATCCCTGGCTCGACGCCGGCATCGTGCCCTTCTCGACGCTGCACTACCGCACCGATCCGGAGTACTGGAATCGCTGGTTCCCGGCCGATTTCATCACCGAGTCGTTCCCGGGCCAGTTCCGCAACTGGTTCTACTCGATGCTGGCCATGAGCACGGTGCTGCGCCGCGAGCCGCCCTTCAAGACGATCTTCGGCTACGCCCTGCTGTTCGGCGAGGATGGGCGGCCGATGTCGAAGAGCTGGGGTAACTCGATCGAGTTCAACGAGGCCGCCGAACGCATCGGCGTGGACGTGATCCGCTGGATGTTTGCCAAGTCGCGGCCGGAGGACAACATCCTGTTCGGCTACCGCGCCGCCGACGAGGCGCGCCGCGAGCTGCTCATCCTGTGGAACGTCTACGTCTTCTTCGTGACCTACGCCCGGCTGGCCGGCTGGGGGCCGCGAGAGGGCGTCGAGCAGGCCATCGAACAGGCAGCCGAGCGGCCCGTTCTGGACCGCTGGATCCTGTCGCGCAGCGCGGGACTGGCCCAGGCAGTCGAGGAGCGTTTGCTGAACTACGACGCGGCCGGCGCCGGCCGGCACATCGGCAGCTTCATCGATGACCTCTCGACCTGGTACCTGCGCCGCTCGCGGGAGCGCATGCGGGCGAGTGCCGCGCCGGCGCAGCAAGAGGCGGCCTTCGCCACGCTGCATGCGGCGCTGGTCAGCCTGAGCCGGATCCTGGCGCCGCTCCTGCCCTTCCTGTCGGAGCACATCTATCAGAACCTCGTCGTCACTGCGGCACCATCCATGCCCGACAGCGTCCATTTGACCGAGTGGCCCCGCGCGGCCACCGCAGCCCAACGCGATGAGCGCCTGGAACGCTCCATGTCGATCGTGCGCGGTGCCGTCGAGCTGGCCCGCACGGCGCGCGGCGAGGCGGGCCTGCGCCTGCGTCAGCCGTTGCGCCGGATGTGGCTGGCACTCCCCACGGGTTCGCTGGGCACGGGCGACGAGGCGGCCGAGGTGGAGCTGCTGGCGCTCCTGCAGGACGAGGTCAACGTCAAGCAGATCGAGCTCATCGGCGACGAGTCGGAGCTGGTCGAGAGGCGCGTCAAGCCGCTGCTGCCCGTCATCGGGCCGCGGCTGGGCAAGGCCATCCCGGGCGTGATGGCCGCCGCGCGGGCCAACGACGTCGAGTACCTGTCCACGGGCGGCGTGCGCCTGGCCGGCGTCGAGCTTGCCCCCGAGGAGGTCGAGATCCTGGCCAGTCCCCGGCCGGGCACGACCGTCGCCCACGACGAGGGGCTGCTGGTGGTCATCGACACCGAGCTCGACGACGAGTTGCGCGCCGAGGGCGACGCCCGCGAGCTGCAGCGCGCAGTGCAGGATCTGCGCAAGCAGGCCGGCCTGGAGCCGGACGACTCGATCGACCTATGGCTGGCGGCCGACGATGGGCTGCTCGAGCGCCTGGGCCCGTGGCTCGAGCGGCTGGCCCAGGAGACGCAGGCCACAGAGTTGCGCCGCGAGCCTGCGCCGCCCGACGCGCTGGCCGTCGAGCAGGAGGTCAGCGGCGGCAGGGTCCGCCTGGCGCTGCGCGCCGAGCGCAGGCCTTGACGCAGCCCGGCGCGGCCCGCCGCTTGGCGGTCTTCGCGCTGCTGGCCTCGGCGGTGGCCGTCGCCGACCAGCTGAGCAAGGCCTGGGTGGTGGCCACCTTCCCCCGCCCGACGGAGATCGTGGGCGATCTGCTGCGCATCGTCATCGTACGCAACACCGGCGGCATCTTCGGGCTCTTCGGGGACTCCGCGCTGCTGCTGGCAGGGGCCAGCACGATCGTGATCGCGATGATCGTCGTCTACCAGGTGCGCGAGGGGCTGCGCCAGCACTGGCTGCTGAGCGTTGCCCTGGGCCTGCTGCTGGGCGGGGCAATCGGCAACCTGATCGACCGCCTGCGGCTGGGCTACGTGGTCGACTTCGTCGACGCCGGCATCGGTGGCTTCCGCTGGTACACCTTCAACGTGGCCGACTCGGCGATCAGTATCGCGATCGTGCTGCTCATCGCTATGGCCTTCTTCGGCGAGCGGCTCGCGCCGCGCCCGGCGCACGAGAGCACGTCTTGAGCGAGCGCCTGACGCTGACCGTTCCGGAGGGCGGCAGCCGCCGCGCAGACCGGCTGGTGGCCGACGCGGCCGGCCTCTCGCGCACCTTCGTCCAGCGCTTGATCGAGGAGGGCCGGCTGACTTCGGACGGCCTGCCCGTCAAGTCAAACACCAGCCTGGTCGCCGGCTCGCGGCTGGAGCTCGAGCTGCCCGAGACACCGGTCTCCGAGTTGCTGGCCGAGGACATCCCGCTGCGCGTGGTGTACGAAGATGAGGACGTGCTGGTCATCGACAAGCCCGCCGGCCTGCTGACCCACCCCGCGCCCGGGCTGGCAAGCGGCACGCTCGTCAACGCGCTGCTGGCTCGCGGAGGCGCCGCTGCCTACGGCCAGCTGGGAGGGGCGGACCGGCCGGGCATCGTCCACCGGCTCGATCGTGACACGAGTGGCCTGATCGTCGTCGCGCGGAACGACCGCGCCCAGGCCGCGCTGATGGCTCAGCTCAAGGCGCGCCGCGTCAAGAAGACCTACCTGGCCCTGCTCCACGGCGCACTGCCGGCTGAGACGGCACGCATCGAGGCACCCATCGGACGCGATCCGCGCCACCCGCGGCGCATGGCAGTGGTGCCCGACGGCCGGCCGGCGGTGACCGGCTACCGGACGCGCGAGCGCTTCGCCGACTGGACGCTGGCCGAGCTGGACCTGGTCACCGGCCGCACGCATCAGATCCGCGTGCACCTGGCCTCGATCGGTCATGCCGTGGGCGGCGACCAGGTTTATTCCACCGGCGCCGCGCGGCGCGGCCCGCCGGGACTGGAACGGCTCTTCCTGCACTCCTGGCGCATCCAGTTCAACGACCCGGCGGGTGAGCGGCTGATCCGCGCCGAGGCGCCGCTGCCGCCCGAGCTGGAGAGCGTGCTGGCCGGCCTGCGCCGTACCGAGGAGCTGGGTGCGTGACCCAGCGCAGGACGCAGGGCGCCGCGGGCGCGGCGATCGTGATCATCTCCGGGCCGTCGGGCGTGGGCAAGGACACCATCATCCGCACGCTGCGCGAGCGGCACCCAGACCCGCGCCGCCAGTTCGTGGTCACCTACAAGACACGCCAGCCGCGCAGCGGCGAGATCGGCGGCGTGGACTACCACTTCGTCAGCCTGGACGACTTCCTGCGAATGCAGGTCGAGGGCGAGCTGCTGGAGGCCAGCGAGGTGCACGGCCACTGGTCGGGCACGCCCCGCGACCAGGTGGAGGAGGCCCTGCGGGCCGGCCGCGACGCCATCCTCAAGATCGACGTGCAAGGCGCCGACAAGATCAAGACGTTGGTGCCCGACGTCCTGCGCATCTTCGTCGCACCGCCCTCGGCCGAGGATCGCATGCGGCGCCTGGCCGACCGCGCAACGGAGACGCCGGAGGAGCAGGACCAGCGCAACCGCGACGCCGAGCTGGAGATGGCTCGCCGGCACGAGTTCGACTACGTGGTGGTCAACGAGACGGGTCAGGTCGAGCGCACGGCCCAGGAGATCGACGACATCCTGCGCCGCGAACGTGAACGTCACCCGGACCGACAGATCAGCTTCTGAGCCGGCCGGTCCAGGCCGCTGGGCCGAGGTGGCGGTCGACGCCGCCGGTCCGGCCGGCGGGCAGACCTTTACCTACGCGGTCCCGCCGGAGCTGGCCGAGCTGAGCCCGGGTGAGGCGGTGCTGGTCGAGTACGGACGCCGGCGCGCGCTGGGCGTGGTGCTCGAGCTGTCGGCGGTGGCGCCCGAGCGGGCGACCAAGCCCATCCTCGCCCGCGTGCGCAGCGACGGCCCCCTGCTGACGCGTCTGCAGGTGCAGCTGGCGCGGCACATCGCCGACCACTACCTCGCTCCGCCGGCGCTGGTCGTGCGCCAGATGTTGGCGCCCGGTGCGCTGGAGCGCGTGGAGCGAGTGACCACGGCGGGCGAAGCGGGACCGGTCAGCGAGTGGCGCGTGAGGGCGCCCGTCACGCGCGAACGGCTCGAGCGCTGGGTACGCCTGAGCGGGACGACTGAGGGGCCTGCCGGCGGCGGCGGTGCAGGGGGCGGCGCTGCCCGGCTGGGGCCGCGCCAGCGCGCGCTGCTGGCCGAGCTCGAGCAGGCGGGCGAGCCGTTGCCCGGCGCGCGTCTCGCGGGTCGGCACGGCGCGGGCGTCATCACCAGGCTCGCCCGCCGCGGCCTGATCGAGCTGGAAACCGTCCGCGTCGAGCGCCGCCCGCTGGCCGGCCGGCCGGAGCCGGCGCGCGGCACGCGCCCGCTGGCGAGAGAGCTGACGGCCGCCCAACGGCAGGCGCTGGCCCGCATCGAGCAGCCGCTCCGCGCGCGCCGCCACGAGACGATCCTGCTCGAGGGCGTGACCGCCAGCGGCAAGAGCGCGGTTTACGCCGCCGCCATCGCCGCCGCCCTCGCGCAGGGCCGCGGCGCGCTCGTGCTTGTGCCCGAGATCGCGCTGGCCGTGCCCCTCCTCGAGCGGCTCCAGTACGACCTTGGCCCTGACGTCGCGCTGCTGCACAGCGGCCTGTCCGATGGCGAGCGCGCCGACGAGGCGCGCCGCCTCCGCGCGGGAGAGGTAAGCGTGGTGTTGGGCACGCGCCTGGCCGTGCTGGCCCCGCTGGCGGACCCGGGCGTGATCATCGTCGACGAGGAGCACGACGCCGCCTACAAGTCGGACCGCACGCCGCGCTACCAGGCGCGCGACCTGGCCGTCGTTCTGGGCCGGCTGGCTGGCGCACCGGTCGTGCTGGGCAGCGCAACGCCCGACGTGGTGACTCTGGGCCGCGCGCAAATGGGTGAGGTCAACCATCTCCGTTTGCCGCGCGTGGCCGGCAGTCCGGCCAGCGTGCACGTGGTCGATTTGCGCGCCGAGCTGTCCGCCGGCGTGCGGGGCATGCTCTCGCGAGCGCTGGCCGATGCCCTGGGCGCCTTGGACACGGCCGCCGGCGAGCAGGCCATCCTGCTCATCAACCGGCGCGGCTCGGCCAGCGTGGTCATCTGCCGAGACTGCGGCTACGTGCAGATCTGCCCCGAGTGCCAGCGCCCGCTCGTCTTCCACGCGGCCGCGCTCGCGCTGCGCTGCCACCACTGCGGCGCGGGGGCGCCGGTCGCCCGGCGCTGCCCGGCCTGCGAGTCGGTGCGCATCCGCTACCTGGGCGGAGGCACCCAGCGTGTCGAGCGCGAGGTCGAGCTACGCTTTCCGACCTTGCGCGTGGGCCGGCTGGACCGCGACGTGGTCGAGCGCCGGGGTGCGGCTCAGAGGGTGGTGGACGCCTTCGCCGGCGGTGAGCTCGACGTGCTCGTGGGGACGTCGCTGGTGGCCAAGGGCCTCGACGTGCCGCAGGTGACGCTGGTCGGCGTGGTGTCGGCCGACATCGCCTTGACCCTGCCCGACGAGCGGGCGGAGGAGCGGACGTATCAGCTGCTGGCCCAGGCAGTGGGCCGGGCCGGGCGTGGTTACCGGCCCGGCACGGCCATCATTCAAACCTACCTGCCGCACCATCCTGCTATCCGGGCGGTCAGCCACGGTGAGGCGGCCGAGTTCTATGCCGCGGCCCTCGCCACTCGGCGGGCGCTGAGCTCGCCCCCGTTCGGCAGCATCATCAAGCTGACCGTGGCGCGCGATGAGCGCGAGGCAGCGGAACGCGACGCGTCCGAGATGACGCGCCGCCTGCGCGACCATGTCGCGGAGGCTGGCACGCGGGTAGAGGTGCTGGGGCCGGTGCCCGCCTACGTCGCCCGCCGCGCCGGCCGCTGGCGCTTTCACGTCGTGCTCCGCGGCGACCGGCCGCGCGAAGTGCTGGGCGGCGACCCGGGCCCGCCTTGGAGCGTGGACGTCGACCCCGAGTCGCTGTTATAGCGGCTGGGGCACCCGCTTTCGGCTTTCCCGCGCACCGGCACTATCGCTCGCGGACGGGCTTGGGTTTGGGCTCGCCGCGGGCGGGCAAGCACTCGGCCGACTTCAGGCTCTGGCCTACCGCCACTATTGCTCGCCGGCCCGGCTGTCGCCGGCCACCGGCCCGAGGCGCCCGGGACATGGCTCGTTGTCGGCGGCGAACGCGTTTCGGCAGCGATAGTGGCAATAGCGCGCGGGGCAGGAGGCGTCCGGTGTCCGTCGGGGCGCCCGTCGGGCCTTCGCTTGCGCGACCTCGAGAGATAGTGGTGGTAGCGCCCGCCGAGGCCGCCGAGGCCGCCGAGGCCTCCGAGGCCACCGGGGGGCCCCCGGCGCCGGCGACGCTGGTCCGCCCTGGCGCGTGGACGGGGACCCGAGACGCTGCTCTGAGCCGCTCTCGCCCTATACTCCCGCCGATGACAGTGCTACCCATAATCACCCTCGGCGATCCCCGGCTGCGCCTGCGCGGCGAGCCGGTGGACAGCTTCGGCAAGTTTCTCCACGGCCTGCTCGACGAGCTCGCCGAGACGATGCGCGCGGCACCCGGCGTTGGCCTCGCCGCGCCGCAGGTTGGCGTGCCGCTACAGGCCTGCGTGGTCGAGGTCGAGAGCCAGCTGCACGAGCTGGTCAACCCGCGCATCGTGCGCGCCAGTGGCGACGACCACGATCTGGAGGGCTGCCTGTCGCTGCCCGGTTACGTGGCCTACGTGACTCGGCGCGAGAAGGTCTGGGTGGTGGCCCAGAACCGTCACGGTCGCAAGATCAAGGTATCCGGCGCCGGCCTGCTGGCGCGCGCGCTGCAGCACGAGCTGGACCACCTGGCCGGCAAGTTGTACATCGACTACCTCGATTCGCTGGATGAGCTCATCCCCGTGGCCCAGCTGCGCGAGGAGACCGGCGCGGCGGAGGGCGAGGAGCTGGCGCCGCTGGCGTGACCGGCCGCGCCCGGGCCGTTTTCCTGGGCAGCGGCGGCTTCGCCATCCCGATCGTCGAGCGCCTGGCTGAGTTGCCCGGCGTGCAGTTGGTGGCCGTCGTCACGGCTCCGCCGCGCCCGCGCGGGCGCGGCGCCGCCGTACATTCCTCACCGGTCGGGGAGTGGGCCGCGCAGGCAGGGCTGGCGTCCTTGACGCCGTCGCGTCTGCGCGCGCCGGAGGCGGTTGCCCAGGTCGCGGCGCTCGAGCCCGAGCTACTTGTGCTGGCCGACTACGGCCAGCTGGTGCCTGCCGAGCTGCTCGAGCTGCCCGGGCACGGGGCGCTCAACCTGCATCCCTCGCTGCTGCCGCGCCATCGCGGCGCGGCGCCCATTCCGGCCGCCATCCTGGCCGGCGACGACGAGACCGGCGTCAGCCTGATGCTGATGGACACCGGCCTGGACACCGGGCCGCTGGTGGCCCAGCGCCGACTGCCGCTGGCCGGCGACGAACTGGCACCGGAGCTCGAGGGGAGGCTGGGCCTGCTCGCCGCCGATCTGCTGGCCGACAGCCTGCCTGCCTGGCTGGCCGGCAGCCTGGAAGCGCGCCCTCAGGCGAGCCAAGGGGCCACGCTGACCCGCCCACTGCGGCGCGAGAACGGGCGGCTTGAACCCGGCCGGAGCGCCACCGAGCTGGAGCGCCAGGTGCGCGCCTACCAGCCTTGGCCAGGCTCGTTCCTGGAGACGCCGCACGGGCGCCTGATCGTCTGGCGGGCGGCGGTCCTGCCCGACGTCGGCCTGGACGCCGCCAAGCGGGAGGCCGGCGAGCTGGTGGCACCAGCCGGCGACGCACAACGGCTCGCCCTTGTCACGCGCGACGGCCTGCTCGAGATCCTCGAGGCGCAGCCCGCAGGAGGCCGCCGTCTGGCCGCCGCAGAGCTGCTGCGCGGTCGGCCCGGGCTGCCTGGCAGCCGCGTGGCCTAGCCTGCCCTGCCGTGTCCGTGGCTTGGCGCTAGGATGGGCCGATGGACTCCGGAGCGGTGGGGGAGCCGCTGTCACGTCCGCTGATCGACACGCCGCCTGCCGGAGCGCGGGATGCACGGCCCGGTCTTTCGGGCGTACCGCTTGCCCAGCTGGGCGCCTGGCTGACCGAGCGCGGCCAGCCAGCCTATCGCGCCCGTCAGGTGGCCGACCACTTGTGGAACGGCTGCGCCGTGTCGGCCGTCGAGTGCCGCACGCTCCCTGCTGTCCTGCGCACGGACCTCGACACGCACTTCCGCTTCGACACTCTCGTCGAGACCGACGTCCGGCCGGCCGACGGGGGCCTGACCGAGAAGGCACTGCACCGCCTCGACGACGGGCGGACGATCGAGTCGGTGCTGATGCGCTACCCGGCGCGCGGCCCGCGCCGCCAGCGCGCGACCGTCTGCATCTCCAGCCAGGCCGGCTGCGCCGTGGGTTGCCCCTTCTGCGCCACGGGCGAGCTGGGCTTCTGGCGTGACCTGAGCACGGCCGAAATCCTGGACCAGGTGCGCTTCTGGCGCCGGCGGCTGGCCGGCGAGGGCCGCCGCCTGACGAACGTGGTGTTCATGGGCATGGGCGAGCCGCTGCTCAACGTCGAGCTCGTGCTGGAGGCTGCGGGGGCGCTGACGGACGCCCGCCGCTTCGGGCTGGGCGCGCGCCATCTGACGATCAGCACCAGCGGCGTGCTGCCTGGCCTGGAGCGGCTGATCGAGCTGCGCCCGCAGTACACCCTGGCGGTCTCACTTCACGCCGCCCGACCGGCCCTGCGCGACGTGCTCGTGCCGCTGAACAAGCGCTATCCGGTCAGCATGATCGTCGCCGCCGCCGGACGCTACGCTCGCCAGACCGGCCGGCGGGTGACCTACGAGTACGTGATGATCGAGGGCATCAACGACACGCCCGACGACGCGCGCGAGCTGGCCCGCCTGCTCGACGGGCAGCCGGCACACGTCAACCTGATCCCGATGAACCCGGTGGCCCACACTCCCTGGCAGCCCAGCCCGCCGGCGCGCATCGAGGCCTTCGCCGGCCTGCTGCGCGCTGCCGGCTTGCGCACTACCGTCCGGCGCAACCGGGGCCTCGAGATCGGCGCCGCCTGCGGCCAACTGGCCGCCGAGCGGGCCGGAGAGCCGGCGCCGGCCGCCGTCGCCCGACGTCGCGAGCTGCTGGTCTTGAGCAGCGCGCAGGCGCTGGCCCGTGTGCCGCGCGCGGCCGCCCTTGCCCCTGCCGCGCTGGCGGAGCGCTGAGCTTGGGTCGCGTGCAGGTTGCGGCAAGCATTCTGACCGCCGACTTCAGCAACCTTTACCGCGTGGTGCGCAAGCTCGAGCGCGCCGGCGTGGACCGCTTCCACCTCGACGTGATGGACGGCCACTTCGTGCCCAACATCACATTCGGCCCGGACGTGGTGGCGGCCGTGCGACGCCTGACCGGCCTGCCCATCGACGTGCACCTGATGATCGCCCAGCCCTCGCGCTACGCCGCCGACTTTCTGAAGGCCGGCTCGGACACGATCACCTTCCACGTCGAGGTGGAGGAGCTTGACGAGTTGAAGCGGGAGACCCTTGGCCGTATCCGGCGCGAGCAGCGGGTGGCGGGCCTGGCCGTCAGCCCGGCCACGCCGGTGGAGGCGGTGACCCCCTTCCTGAACGAGCTGGGCATCGTCATGATCATGACCGTCGAGCCGGGCTTCGGCGGCCAGGGCTTCCTGGCACAGGCGGCGCCCAAGATCGCCGAGGCGCGCC
Source organism: Candidatus Limnocylindria bacterium (assembly GCA_035514295.1). Classification (GTDB taxonomy): domain Bacteria; phylum Chloroflexota; class Limnocylindria; order Limnocylindrales; family CSP1-4; genus JALYGJ01. The sequence continues at coordinate 25,663 of DATKBB010000068.1, forward strand.
GGCTGCTGGCCGGCCGACCGGCGGCCACCGTCCACGTCGACGGCGGGGTGAACGCGGAGACGGCTGCCCAGGTGGGTCGCTTCGGTCCGGACGTCTGCGTCGTCGGCTCCGCCCTGTTCCAGCGCGGCCGTGATACGGCACGCGAGGTGGACGAGGTGCGTGGCCTGGCGGCGGGGGTGGCACCCGGCGTGGCCAGCCGCGCCTGAGCGTCCACACCAGCCGGGAAATAGTCCGTTGCGGCTACTGATCCAGCGCGTCGCGCGAGCCGAAGTGAGCGTCGGCGACGAGGTGGTGGGCTCGATCGGGGAGGGGCTGGTCGTGCTGGTGGGCGTCGGTCGCGCCGACGACCAGGTCGTGGCCGGGCGCCTGGCCGACAAGTGCGTCGAGCTGCGCATCTTCCGGGACGAGGAGGGCCGCACCAACCGCTCGCTGCTCGACGTCGGCGGCGAGGTGCTGGCGGTCAGCCAGTTCACCCTCTACGCCGACACGCGCAAGGGTCGCCGGCCGTCGTTCCTGGACGCCGCGCCGCCGGAGCAGGGCGAGGCGCTCTACGAGGAGTTCGTGCGGGCGCTGGAGGCGCGCGGGGTGCGCGTGGCGCGTGGCGTCTTCGGCGCGGAGATGGAGGTGGCGCTCGTCAACGACGGGCCGATGACGATCTGGCTGGACAACGCCGAGCGTTGAGCCGGGCCGAGTGGGCTGCCGACGTCAGCCGGTCTTCTGCAGCGTCCGCCGGCAGCGATTGCAGACCAGCACCCGCCGCCCGCCATGGGTCGCCAGACGCAGGGGCTGCAGGTTGGGCTGGTAGCGACGGTGAGCGCGGACGCGGTTCATGCCTACCGACTGAGGGTTGAAACCGCCCATCGAGACCTTGCCGCAGATCGCGCAGGTGCGTGCCATGCTGGGCTATCTCCAGGATCGAGGGAAGGAACCGCCGGCCAACTGGCCGGGCTGGCTACTATAGCACGGTGACGACCTCCAACGACCGGACGGAACGGCCCGCTTCGACCGCCGTCGCTCCGCGCACGATCGGCGAACTGGCCCGCAAGGCGGCCGCCAGCTCCTACGGCGTCGTGCGCGTGGCCGGGCCGCGCTGGTACCACGGGCTGCTGGCCAGGCTGGGCCGCGGCACGTCCGGTGTCCGGGTCAGCACCGAGCCGCGCCTCAGCATCCAGCTCTTCCTGGCCCTCGCGCCGGGCGTGCCCGTGGCACAGGTGAGCAGCAATGTGGAGAAGGCGGTGCGTTACATCATCCAGCGCGAGACGGGACGCATCGTGGACGAGCTGGCCATCCACGTCGGCGGGGTGCCCGTGGGGCGCGCCGGCGGGGGTGCGCAGGGTTCGCTGGGCACTTGAGCGACAGGGCCAGTTGAGCGACCGCGCCTGGGAGGGAGTCGAACTGCTTGCCGCGCTGCGCCAGTCGGCGGCAACGCTGCGCCTGCATGTCGACGAGGTCAACGCGCTGAACGTCTTCCCGGTGCCCGACGGCGACACCGGCTCGAACATGCTGGCCACCATCCAGGCGGCGGTCGAGGAAGGGGCCGGGCTGGACGGCGATGACAGCAGCTTGGCCCAGGTTTCGGCGGCGATCAGCCTGGGAGCGCTGATGGGCGCGCGCGGCAACAGCGGCGTGATCCTGTCGCAGCTCTTCCGCGGGATGTCGGAGGAGTTGCAGTCCCAGTCGCAGCTCGACGGGGCCTCGCTGGCCGCGGCCCTGCAGGCGGGTTGCTCGGCGGCCTTCTCGGCGGTGGCCAAGCCGGTCGAGGGCACCATCCTGACCGTCGCGCGGGAGGCGGCGGAAGCGGCCGGCAGGGCGGCCAAGCGCGAGAAGCGACTGGAGCCCGTCCTGAGCGCTGCCGTAGAGGCGGCCGCCGCGGCGGTCGAGGCGACGCCCACGCTGCTGCCTATCCTGCGCCAGGCGCAGGTCGTCGATGCCGGCGGGCGCGGGCTCGAGCTGGTGCTGCGCGGCGCCCTGGCCTACGCGCGCGGCGAGCAGCTCAGCCTTCAGGCGGCAGTGCCGCACGAGATCGTCTTCCCCGCCTTCGAGGCGCTGGAGGAAGACGGCTTCGGCTACGAGACCGTCTTCGTCGTCACGCCGCAGGATGAAGCTCGGCTGGACGTCATCGCCATCCGCAACCAACTGGAGGAGCTGGGTGAGTCGGTGCTGGTGGCCGGCGACGACCGGGCCGTCAAGGTGCACGTCCACAACGAGCGGCCGGACGAGATCATCGCCTACGGCCTCTCGCTGGGTACGCTCAGCCGCATCGTCGTCGAGAACCTCGACAGGCAGGCCCACGAACGGCGCCAAGGCAACGGCGACCGGCCAAGCGAGACGGCCGCCGCGGTCGAGGATCAGGCAGCTGGGGCGGGCCGCTCGATTGCTGCCGGCCCTGGGGTGGTGGCCGTTGCTCCGGGCGACGGTCTGGAGCGTGTCTTCCTGAGCCTGGGCGCGCGCGTGGTGCGCAGCGAGAACGGTGTCAACTCGTCGGCCGGCGAGCTGGCCGAGGCAATCCGTGCCACCGGTTGCCAGGACGTGCTGGTGCTGCCCAACCACCCCAACGTGCGCCTGGCGGCCAGCCAGGGCGGCGACCTGTGCCCCGATCAGAACGTGGCCGTCGTCGCCACGCGCAACGCCGCCGAGGGCGTGGCGGCACTGCTGGCCCTGGACGAGGACGAGTCGCTGGCCGGCAACGCCAAGCGCATGCTGGCCGCCGCCCGGGCTGTTCACACCCTGCAAGTAGCTGAGGCCGTGCGCGACGCGCGCTTGGGCCGGCGGCGCGTGCGCAGGGGCCAGCACATCGTGCTGCGCGCCGACGGCAAGCTGCTGGCCGCCGACGACGAGCGCCAGGCGGCCATCCTGCGCGCGCTGCAGGGGCTCAAGTCGGAGCCTGAGCTGATCACGCTCTACCACGGGGAAGGCAGCGACGACGAAGAGGCACGCGCACTGGCCGAGGCCATCGCAGCCGCCTACGCTTCGACCGAGGTGGAGGTAGTCGAGGGCGGCCAGCATCACTACAGCTTCCTGATCTCGGCCGAGTAGTGGGCGCGGTCGCCGGCGCGCGGGAGGCGAGCGAGGCGGCCGGCGTCGATCTGCTCGAGCTGCCCTTCGACAAACGCCATCCGCTGGGCGGCGCCGCGGCCGTGCGCCTCCGCCAGCTGGGCCTGGCAGACCTGCGCGCGCTGCTCTTCCACCTGCCCCGCCGCTACGATGACTTCAGCCGCCCGATGACGCTGGCCGCGCTGCGTGCGCGACCGCCCGAAGGCCCGGTGTCAGCCACCGTCGAGCTCGTCGAGCTGCGCGTTGAGCCGGGATTCCGGCGGCGGGTTCAGCGCACCGTCGCGCGCCTGCGCGACGAGACCGGCGAGGGCGAGGCCGTCTGGTTCGGGCGGCGCTACATCGAACGGCGCCTGGCCGCCGGCCAGCGCGTGGCGCTGTCCGGCAAGGTCGAGCTGCGCGGCTGGCTGCCGCGCTTCCAGAACCCCGAGTTCGGGCCGGCCGGCGATGACGCCCTGCACGCCGGCCGCATCGTGCCCGTCTACCGGCTCACGGCGCGCATGACGGCGGCTTGGCTGCGGGCAACCATGCGCACGGCCCTCGAGCGTTACCTGGGTTTCTACGAGGAGTACCTGCCGGCTGAGGCGCTGGCCGCCTTCGAGCACGACCCGCCGAACATCCGCGAGGCCATCGAGTGGGTCCACTTCCCGCCGGACTTCGGCAGCCTCGACCGGGCCCTGGGCCGGCTGGCCTTCGACGAGCTGCTGGCCCTGCAGCTGGGCATGCTCGCCCGGCAGCGGCAGCGGACGCGAGAATCGGCACAGCCGGTGGTCGTGGCCGACGATCGCTACGAGCAGGCCGTTGCCGCCGTGGAGGCAGTCATCGGCGGGCAGATCCAGCGCCGGCGCGCGGCGGGCGCGACGGCGGAGGCTACGCCGGCAGAAGCCCGGGTCGAGCTGACCGACGACCAGCGGGCGGCGCTGGCGGCCGTCCGCGCCGACCTGGCCGGCGAGCGTCCCATGCTGCGCCTGCTGCAGGGGGACGTCGGCTCAGGCAAGACCGCGGTCGCGGCGCTGGCTTTGGCCTTCGTGGCGAACGCGGGCGGGCAGGGCGCGCTGCTGGCGCCGACCGACCTGCTCGCACGCCAGCACGCCCAGACGCTGGCCGCCCTGCTCGAGCCGCTGGGCCACGGCGTTACGCTGCTGACCGGCTCGCTGCCCGCCGCGGCGCGGCGCGAGGCGCTCGAGCTGCTGGTGGCACCTGTGCCGGTGTCCGTCACCGGCGCCAGCCTGGGTCGGGTGGTGGTGGGCACGCACGCCCTTTTCCAGGAGCGGGTCTCCTTCGCCGACCTGCGCCTGGTGGTCGTCGACGAGCAGCATCGCTTCGGCGTGACCGAGCGCGAAGCGCTGGCGGCCAAGGGCACGGCGCCGCACGTCCTGCTGATGACCGCCACGCCCATCCCGCGCACGCTCAGCCAGATCGTCCATGCCGACCTGGACGTTTCCGACCTGCGCACGCCGCCGGCCGGCCGGCGCAAGATCGGCACGGCCATCCGGCGGCCGCACGAGCTGGTCACGCGCGAGGACGGCAAGCAGGGCGCGCTGGCACTGATCGTGCAGGAGGTCGCGGCCGGGCGGCGTGCCTTCGTGGTCGTGCCGCTCGTCGAGGACGACGCGGACTCCGCCGCGCAGTCCGTCGAGCAGGCCGCCACGCTCTTACGCAGCAAGTGGCCGGAGGCTGTGGCGGTGGCCGGCGTCGGGCCGACCGAGCCCCGGCTGGAGATCGTCCACGGCCAGCTGAAGGCGTCGGAGCGCGACGGGCGCATGGAACGCTTCCGCCGGGGCGAGGTCGACATCGTGGTCGGCACGACCGTGCTCGAGGTGGGCGTGGACGTGCCGGAGGCCTCGGTCATGCTGATCTTCGATGCCGATCGCTTCGGCTTGGCGCAGCTGCACCAGCTGCGCGGCCGCGTGGGCCGCGGCGAGGCAGAGTCGTGGTGCGTGCTGGTCTCCGAGCGCTATCCGTCGGCCGAGCCGCAGGGCGACGAGGAGGCGGTGGTCAAGGCCAGGCTCGACGCCGTGGCACGAACGCAGGACGGTTTCGAGCTGGCCGAGCTGGACCTCGAGCAGCGCCGCGAGGGTGAGCTGCTTGGCGTTCACCAGAGCGGGCTTCCGCCTCTCCGCGTTGTCTCGCTGGGCCGGCCGGCACACCGTGAGCTCTCGCTCCGCGCGCGGGCGGTGGCCGAGAGGCTGCTCGGCGACGATGGACGGCTGCCCGATCGCCACGCCCGGCTGGCCGCCGAGCTGGCCGGCGGCTGGCTTCGCCGCGTGGGGGCCGGCGAGGTGCTGGCCGCCGGCGAGGCGGAGCGTGCCTGACGCCGGGCGGGTCGTGACGGGCACGGCCAAGGGCCTGCGCCTGGCGGCGCCGGGGGAGGGGACCCGGCCGCTCTCCGACCGGCTGAAGCAGGGCCTCTTTGGCTCCCTCGCCGCCGACACGGACGTGCTGGACGGCGGCGCCTTCCTGGACCTCTACGCGGGCAGCGGGGCGGCCGGCATCGAGGCCCTCAGCCGCGGGGCCGGGCGGACGTTGTTCCTGGAGCACGACGCCGGCGCCTGCCGCGTGATCGCCGACAACCTGCGCCGGGCGGGCCTGGCGGGCGGGCGTGTCGTGCGCGCCGACGTCCTGCGCCACCTCGCCAACGTGCCGCCCGAAGCCGAGGCCTTTGACGCCTGCCTGGCCGACCCACCCTACAATCAGCCGCTGATGGAGCCCACCCTCGAGCTGCTGGGGGCATCCCCCGTCGGCTGGCTGCGACCGGCGGCGGTGGTCGTGGCGAAGCACTTCTGGCGTGACGCACCGCCCGACCAGGTGGGCCGGCTGCGCGCTTACCGGCGCCGGCGCCAGGGCGAGACGATGCTCAGCTTCTACCGCCTGCACGAGCCTGACGAGGCACAGGAGGACTGATGGCCACGGCGCTCTATCCCGGCTCGTTCGACCCCATCACCTACGGGCACCTAGACGTCATCGCCCGCGCAGCGGGACTCTTCGAGCGGCTGGTGGTGGGCGTGCTCACCAACCCGCGCAAGTCGCCGCTGCTCGGGCTCGACGAGCGCCTGGCCGTCATCCGCGAGGCGCTGGCCGACGAGCTGGGCGACGCCGGCCGGCGGGTGGAGGTGTCGGGCTTCGACGGCCTGACAGTGGACTTCGCCCGGCGCAGCGGGGCCGGCTTCATCGTGCGCGGCCTGCGCGCGGTGAGCGACTTCGAGAGCGAGCTGCAAATGGCCCACACCAACCGCAAGCTGGCGCCCGACGTCGACACGCTATTCCTGATGACCTCGCTCGAGCACGCTTACCTCAGCTCCAGCCTGGTCAAGGAGATCGCCTCGTTCGGCGGCGACGTGAGCCGGATGGTGCCCGCGGCGGCGGTCAGCCGCCTGACTCGCTAGGTGGTAAGCGCAGCGAGGCCGTAGAATGCCTCGTTGAGGGCGCACGGAGGCCAGTCCCATCGACATCGTCTTTCTCATCGAACAACTGGAACGGCAGATCGCCAACGGGCGGACCATGCCGCTGACCAGCAACGTCATCATCGACCAGGCGCGAGCCCTGGATCTCCTCGATCAGTTGCGTGTGGCTGTGCCCGAAGAGGTACGCCAGGCAAAGCGCATCAGTGAGGAGACGGAGCGCATCGTCGAGCGCGCGCAGGAGGAGGCCGAGCGCATCCTCGCTCGCGCGCAGGAGCAGGCAGCCTTCCTGATCGAGGAGCGCGAGCTGACCCGCGCGGCGGAGCTCCGCTCGCAGGAGATCATCGCCCAGGGTGAGCGCGACGCCGACGGCATCCGGCAGGGCGCGGACGAGTACGCCCAGAGTGTGCTGGTCCATCTCGAAGGGGAGTGCATCAAGGCGCTTCAGAGCATCAAGCGTGGCCTGGCCCTGCTCGACGAGCGGCACCGCGCGCCGGCCGACGGGGCCGGCGTGGCAGAGGCCGGCGCCGAGTACGAGGAGCTCGAGCCAAGCCGTGCTCAGCTATAACGTCGCGGCACTTCTGCGCGCTGCGCCCGGCACGGAACGCAGGTACGAGGTCGCCATCCCGGACATGCCGATCGCCGAGGACGTACGCCTGGCGGCGCCAATCGAGGGCGAAGTACGCCTGTCGCGCACGGGCCGCAGCATCATCGCCCGCGCCCAGCTGAGCACGGCCCTCGAGGGCAGCTGCGCGCGCTGCCTGCAGCCGCTCGTGGCGCCCATCGACGTCAGCATCGAGGAAGAGGCGCTACCATCGATCGACATCGACTCCGGCCTGGCCGTCGATCGGGCGGCCGAGCCAGATGCGTTGCGCCTGGACGAGCACCACGAGCTGGACCTGGGCGAGCCGATCCGCGAGGCAATCTCGCTGGCCGAGCCGATCCACCTGCTCTGCCGGCCGGACTGCCGCGGGCTGTGCCTGGTGTGCGGGGTCGACCTGAACAACGAAGACCAGCACGCCCACGCAGAGGAAGAGCTCGATCCGCGCCTGGCGCGCCTGGCGGAGTGGCGCGAGGCGTCGGACAAGAACTGACCAGACCGGTCCACGACAGAGGAGATACCTGATCAATGGGAGTACCCAAGCGGCGCGTCTCGAAGGCGCGCCAGGGCGAGCGCCGCTCGCATTGCGCCCTCAGCCTGCCCAAGGTCGAGGAGTGCCCGCACTGCCACCAGCCCAAGCAGCCGCACCACGCCTGCCCGCACTGCGGCTGGTACGGTGGGCGGGAGGCGGTCCAGATCAAGTCGCGCAGCAGGCCCGAGGGACCGGCAGCCCAGTAGTCGCTTCGAGCACTTCTCGCTAGCGGGAGGCGATGGTGGATCTGCGCACGCTGGCGGGGGACGAGGGCCGCGATACCGAAAGCAGGGTACGGGTGGCCGTCGACGCCATGGGCGGCGATCACGCGCCGCTCGAGATCGTGCGCGGGGCGCTCGACTGGTCGGTGGGACATCCCGAGGTGGAGCTGCTGCTGGTCGGCGACGAGGTGCAGCTCCGGCCACACATCGTTGGCGAGCTGCCGGCGCAGGTCAGCCTCGTTCAAGCCGCCCAGTCGGTGGCCATGGAAGAGCAGCCCGCTCAGGCCGTCCGGCGCAAGCGCGATGCGAGCATCAACGTCTGCATGCGGCTGGTGCGTGAGGGGCGCGCCGACGCCGTCGTGACGGCGGGGCACACCGGCGCCGGCGTCGCTTCGGCCATCCTGTACCTGGGCCGCCTGCGCGGCGTGGACCGGCCCGCCCTGGCCGTGCAGATGATCACCGACCGTGGCCCGTTCGTGCTGCTCGACATCGGCGCCACGACCGACTCGACGGGAGTCAACCTGGCCCAGTTCGCGCACATGGGCGCGATCTTCGCCGAGCGCGTCCTGGGGGTGCACGATCCGTCGGTGGCGCTTCTCTCCATCGGCGAGGAGGGCGGCAAGGGCGAGGCACGCGTGCAGGACGCAAGCGCGCGGCTGGGGGCCAGTGAGCTGCGCTTCATCGGCAACGTGGAAGGCAAGGACCTGCCCCACCACCCGGCCGACGTGGTGGTCTGCGACGCCTCGGTGGGTAACGTCACGATCAAGTTCTTCGAAGGGCTCTCGTCGTTCATCTTCGACCAGCTGCGCCAGGAGTTCAGGCGCTGGCCGCTGGGCCCGCTGGGTTACCTGTTCATGCGGCCGGGCATCGGGCGCATCAGGGGGCGCTTCGACTACGAGCGCTTGGGAGGCGCGCCGCTGCTGGGCGTCAAGGGCTCCGTGCTGATCACGCATGGCCGTGCCCGGCGGCGGATGATCGGCTTTGCCATCGAGGTCGGCGCGGCTGCCGCTCGGGCACGTATCCCGGACCGCATCGCCGCCGCCCTGGAGCACGAGGCAGCCGAGCGCGTAGCCGCCGTCGAGACGGCAACTCCGGCCGATGCCGCGAGCTGAGCACGAGCAGCAGCGTGAGGGGCGCCGGCTTGCGCTGTCCGCCCTGTTCGAGGCTGACTTCGGCCAGCGCACCGCCCTGAACGTGCTCGAGCGCCGGCTGGGCGAGGAGGGCACCCGACCCGAGGCGGCTCAGCTGGCTCGCGAGATCGTCGAGGCCGTCGTGCGCGAGCGCGAGCGGATCGACGCCCGCATCGAGGCCGCCGCACCGCAATATCCCGTCGTCCAGCTCGCGCGAATCGACCGTGCCCTCTTGCGTTCCGCGCTGGGGGAACTGCTACACTGCCCGACGACGCCGGCGCGAGTCGCCATCGCCGAGTGGGTCGAACTCGCTCGGACTTACAGTGGCGAACCGGCCCGGCGGCTAGTCAACGGTGTGCTCGGGCGAGTCGCCAGGGAGGCGGCGGGCCGTGGGCGGGAGATGCCGGCCTCCGGCACCAGCAGCGAGGGCGGAGGAGACCGCCGCACAGGAGGGAGCAACCTTGACCGCTTCGACCTATGAGCGCCTCAAGAAGATCGTCGTCGAGCAACTGGGCGTCGACGAGGACGAGGTGAAGCCGGAGTCGTCGTTCGTCGACGACCTCAACGCAGACTCGCTCGACCTCGTCGAGTTGATCATGAGCCTGGAGGAGGAGTTCGGCGCAGAGATCTCCGACGAGGACGCCGAGCGCATTCGCACCGTGCAGGACGCCGTCGATTACATCGAGGAGCGGGCCAACTAGCGCGCGCCGCCATCGGGCGGACGAATGACCCCGGCCGCGGCAGAGCTTGCCGAGCGGCTGGGACTGCGCTTCCGGGACTTGGAGTTGCTCAGTCGCGCGCTCGTTCACAGCAGTTACACCAACGAGCGGCCCGAAACGGGTGAGCCCAACGAGCGGCTCGAGTTCCTGGGCGACGCCGTCATCTCGCTGGTCGTGAGCGAGTTGCTCTGGGAGCGGCACCCCGGCGAGGACGAGGGCTCACTGACCACGCGCCGGGCGGCGGTCGTTTCCGCGCCCGCGCTGGCCGGCATCGCCGAGCGGCTCGATCTGGGTTCGTACCTGCGCCTGGGTCAGGGCGCACAGCAGGCCGGTGAGAGCACCCGCCAGTCCGTGTTGGCCGGCGTCTTCGAGGCAGTCACGGGTGCCGTCTACCTCGAGTTCGGCCTGGCCGAAACACGCCGCTGGTTGCTAGAGGTCGCCGCGCCGGAGCTGGACCCGGACCGGTCGGTGGCCTCGCTCAAGGCGGCGAAAAGCGTGCTCCAGGAGCTGAGCTACGCGCGCAGCGGCAAGGCGCCGCGCTACGAGGTCGTGGGCCAGGAGGGACCGGACCACGATCGCCGCTACCAGGTCGAGGTCGTGCTCGACGGGCGGCGGGTGGGCCTGGGCGAGGGTCGCAGCCGGCGCGAAGCGGAGAAGCAGGCCGCCGAAGACGCCCTCGTCCAGCTGGGCATGGGCGAGCGGAAGTGAGCGCGCCGGCCCGCCTGCGCGCCCTGCGCCTGGTCGGCTTCAAGTCATTTGCCGAGCGCACCCTCGTGGAGTTCGGGCCGGGCATCAGTGCCGTCGTGGGACCGAACGGCAGCGGCAAGAGCAACCTGGCCGACGCCCTGCGCTGGACGCTGGGCGAGCAGGGCCGCCTGCTGCGCACGCGTCGCTCGGAGGACGTCATCTTCGCCGGCTCGTCCGCCCGGCGGGCGATCGGGATGGCCGACGTCACGCTGGTGATCGACAACGAGGACCGCCTGCTGCCGCTGGACTACGGCGAGGTCGAGCTGGGCCGGCGGCTGTACCGCTCCGGCGAGAACGAATACCTGCTGAACCGCCAGCGCGTCCGGCTGCGCGACCTGTCCGAGCTGCTGGACTCGGCCAACCTGGCCGACAACGCCTTCCTGTTCATCGGCCAGGGCATGGTCGACCAGGCGCTCGCACTCCGCCCGGAGGAACGGCGGCCGCTCTTCGAGGAAGCGGCCGGCGTGCGCCGCCACGAGCGTCGTCGGCGCCACGCCGAGAGCGAGCTGGCCGAGGCGGAGGCCAACCTCGAGCGCCTGCGCGACGTGCTGGCCGAGCTGCGCCCGCAGGCCCGCCGCCTGGCAGCCCAGGCCGAGCAGCTGCAGGCGCGGCGTAGTGCCGGCCTGGAGCTGGCCGAGGCGCTTGTGGCCGCCGCCCGGGCGCGCTGGGTCGAGTCCTGGTCGGCGGCGCAGGAACAGCAGCGCGCTCTCGACGTGGCGCATCGTCAGTCGGACCGCGAGATGACCGCCCTGCGCCGCGCCGAGGAGACGGCCGAGAGACACTCTCGCGCGCTGTCGGAGCGGGCCGAGCGGGAGCACGAGCTGCGCCACGACCTGGACGAGCGGCGGAGCGCGACGGTGGAGCTGCGTCTCGAGCAGGCGCGCCTGGCCAGCACCCGTGAAGCGCTGCTTGGCGAGCGCCGCCGTTCGGAGACGGAACGGGCAGAGCTCGAGCTACGCATGGCGGAGGCGCGCGCCACGTTGGCCGAGCCCCAAATCGAGGATCGGCCTGACCTCCAGCGAAGCCTGGAGGAGGCGCAGCGGGCACTGGCCGAGGTGGAGGCGGAGCTGGCCGGCGCGCGGCAGTCTGGGCCGGAGGAGGGCCGGCTGCGCCAGGCGCTGCTCGCCGCCGAGCTGGAGCAGTCGAGCGCCCGGCTGAGTACCCTCGAAGGTCAGACAGAGGCTGCCCGCCGTCAGTCGGCCGAGCGCAACGCTCTGCTGGCGGAAAACGAGAGCGCGCGCGACGTAGCGGCCCAGCGGCTGGAGCAGGCGCGTGCCGCGGAAGCTCGCGCGACCGAGGCGCTGGCGGCGAGCCGGGCGCGCAACGAGTCCGCGGTTGCCGCGCAGGCGGCGGCGGCGCGCGAGCAGGCCGGGCTGGAAGCGGAGCTGGCCGTTGCCCGCGGCAGGCTGGCCGTGCTGGACGCCGCGCTGGCAGCGGACGGGGACGACGAGCTGGTGCGCGCCGCCCTCGCCGAAGGTGGGACGCCGCTGGCCGAGGGGCTCGAAGTGGACCCCTATCTGCGGGGGGCCGTGTCGGCGGCGCTGGGCGACGTCCTGCGCGCCGTCGCCGTGGGGGTGGAGGCGCTCGAGTCGTTGCCTGCCGGCCGGGGTGTCCTGCTGCTGCGCGAGGGTCTGCGCGACGGCCTTCCAGCCGCCACTGCCGAGCCGGCCGCAGCCCGGCTGCTGGCGGCCGTCACTGAGCGCGGCGGGGATCGGCTCTCGGCGGCCCTCCGGCGCGATCCCCCGGGACTGCTGACCAGCCTGCTGGAGCGCTGCGTGTGGGTGCCGGAGCTCGACGACGCGCTGGCTGTCCGTCCGCTGCTGCCCGCCGGCTGGCGAGCCGTCACGCGCGCCGGCGAGGTGCTCGACGACCAGGGCCTGCTGCGTCTGGCGGGCGGTGAGACGGAGCTGGAGCAGCGTGCCGGGCGCGAGGATGCCGCGCGAGTGATGGCCGAGCTGGAGGGCCGCTCGAAGGCCGTAGCGGCGCAGGCCGATAGGGCCAGGCTGGGGCGCGAGGAGGCTGCCCGCGCGCTGGGCGAAGCACGTGCGGCCGAGGAGCGAGCCCGCAGCGAACTGCGCGCCGCCGAGGAGGCCGAGCGCAGCATCGGCAGGCGGGCCGAGACGGCACTGCGCGAAGCCCAGTGGGCGGGTGCCCAGGCAGAGCGCGCCGTCGCCGAGCTGGCCGCGCTGAGCGAGGAGGTGACAAGGGTCCAGGCGGCCCTGGCTGCGCTGGCTCAGCAGGCCGGCGGGCAGGCGCGGCCGCCGGCCACGGCCACGCTCGAGCAACGGCGCACCGAGCTGCGCAACCGGCGCGACGAGCTGGCCGACGAGCGTTCACGCCTGGCGGGTCGCCAGCGAGCGGCCGAGGAGGCGCGCCGGCGGGCGGAGGTGGGGTTGGCCATGGCCGAGCCGCGCGGGCTGGAGCTGGACGCGGAGCTCGAGCGGCTGGCCGGCCGGCTGGAGGAGGGCCGCGCGGGCGAAGAGCGGCTGGCCGCGCAGCTGGCCGGTGCCCGCGAACAGGAGCAGCGGGCACTGGCCCAGGTCGAGAGCCTGCGCGCGGCCGAGGCGGAAGACCGACGCCTGCTGCAGGCGGCCGAGCGGGAGGCGACGGAGGCGCGCGAGCGCCTGCGCCGCTGCGAGACGCGCAGCCGGAGCGCGGAGGTCGCCGTCATGGAGGCCCGCCTGCACCTGGAGGGCCTCCGCGAGCAGCTGCTGGTCGAGCTGGCCGGGATCGGGCCCGACGGCCTGGCCGCGTTGCGCGAGGTGCAGCTGGAGGCGGGCCGCGAGGCCGCTGAGCAGGAGGCCAGCGAGCTCTCGCCGGAGTCGCTGGGCGCGGAGCTCGAGGCTGCCCTCGAAGCGGCCATGTCCCGCTGGGCAGAGGCGGGCCTGGCCAAGGAACCGCCGCCGAGCGCCGCGCGCCTGGCCAGCCTGCGCCGCCAGTTCCATGCGCTGGGGGCGGGCAACCCCTTCGCGGTCGAGGAGTACGCGCAGGCGCGGGAGCGACTGGAGACGCTGGAGGCCCAGCGGGCGGACCTCGAGACCGCGATGAGCAACACTCGCCAGCTGATCGCCAATCTGAGCCGACTGATCACGGAACAGTTCCTGACCACGTTCGCCGCTCTGGAAGGCGCCTTCAGCCGGCGCTTCGAGCAGCTTTTCGGGGGCGGCGAGGCGCAGCTCAGCCTGACGCTACCCGACGATCTGTCGGCCACCGGCGTGGAGATCACCGCCCGGCCGCCGGGCAAGAAGCGCCAGCCGCTGGCCATGCTCTCGGGCGGCGAGCGCGCGCTGACCGCGGTGGCCCTGCTGCTGGCCATGCTCGAGGTCCGGCCGGTGCCCTTCTGTGTGCTGGACGAAGTTGACGCCGCGCTCGACGAGGCAAACATCGCCCGTTTCTCGGCCGCCCTGCGCGGCCTGGCCGACCGCATCCAGTTCATCGTCATCACCCACAACCGGGGCACGATCGAGGCGGCCGACGCGCTCTACGGCGTGACGATCGGCGACGACGCCGTCAGCCGGATCGTTTCCCTGCGCCTCTCGTCAGGGCCGCCCAGCGACGAGCGGCCCTACGTCGAGGTGCCCATCGAAGGACGGCCCGTGGCCGCCGAGGCGGGCAGCGCTTGAGCGGGCCGGCGTCCGATCCGGCGGCGGATCCGCAGGCCGCCTACGAGCAGGGTCTGGCCCGCACTCGGCAGGGCTTCACCAGCCGCCTCCGCGGCCTGCTCCGGGGTCCTATCTCGGCCGACACCTGGGACGAGGTGGAAGAAGCGCTCATCGGCGCGGACGTGGGCGCCGAGCTGGCCGGCCGGGTGGTGGCCGGCGCGCGCAAGCGCCACGGAGCGACGGACGCCGAAGCCGCCGTCATCGGCGAGCTGCTCGACCTGTTCGCCTCGCGCGACCCGACGCCCTGGCCGCGCATTCCCGCGCCGGGCGTGCCCGCCGTTGTGCTGGTGGTGGGTGTCAACGGCACGGGCAAGACGACCACCATCGCCAAGCTCGCTCACCGCTTCTCGACGCGTGGCGCGCGCGTGCTGCTGGCGGCCGGGGACACCTTCCGGGCGGCGGCCATCGAGCAGCTGCAGGTCTGGGCGAGGCGCATCGACGTGCCGCTGGTGGCCCACGCGGCCGGCGCGGATCCGTCGGCCGTCGTCTTCGATGCGCTCGACGCGGCCGCGGCGCGTGGCTCGGACGTGGTCATCGTGGACACCGCCGGCCGGCTGCACACCAAGACCAACCTGATGGACGAGTTGAACAAGATTCGCCGCACGATCAACAAGCGCCTGCCCCAGGCAGCGCCGGAGGTGCTCTTCGTCCTCGACGCCACGACCGGCCAGAACGGGCTGACCCAGGCGCGTGCCTTCCACGAATCGGCCGGGCTCAACGGCATCGTGCTGACCAAGCTCGATTCGACGGCCAAGGGCGGCATCGCATTCGCCATCGAGGACGCGCTGAAGGTGCCCGTGCTGTTCGTCGGGGTGGGGGAGAAGCCAGTGGACCTGCTCGATTTCGACCCCAACGCTTTCGTCGAGGCGCTGTTCGCCTGACCCCGCCGTTCGACCGGTGGATCGAGCGGCTCCCAGATATCGAGCCGGCTTCGAGCCCTGTAGCCAATAGGCTCCGTCAGATGCGTAGCTGGTGAGCACAAACCGGAATTCGTCATCCTCGCGAGCCACGAGCGCGCGGACTCGGCGTGCATTGAGCACACGTCGGCGGTCCCTGGAGGGCTAGATGGCGGCCCAGGTCGCGGAGTGCTCACCAGCGGATGGCATGACGGGAGTATCGGGTCGCCCAACGCGGAGTGGTCACCAGGGGATGGCATGACGGGAGTATCGGTCGCCCACCCGGTCCGTGGGGCTCCGCGGGCGTAACCGCTAAACTCGCGTTCCCGTGTTCGACCAGCTTTCTGACCGCCTGCGTGACGTCCTCGGCCGCCTGTCCGGTCGCGGCCGGGTCACTGAGGCCGAAGTCGACACCGCCCTGCGCGAAGTCCGCCTGGCCCTGCTCGAGGCGGACGTCAACTTCCGCGTCGTCAAGGACTTCATGGCCCGTGTGCGCGAGCGTGCCGTGGGGGCGGAGGTGCTGGAGAGCCTGAACGCCGGCCAGCAGGTGATCAAGATCGTCAACGACGAGCTGACCGCCGTCCTGGGCGCGGGTGATCGGACGTTCCGGCTGGCCGGAGCGCCGGCCGTCGTGCTGCTCGTGGGGCTGCAGGGCTCGGGCAAGACGACGTCGGCCGCCAAGCTCGCCCGGCACGTGACCAAACAAGGCCGCCGGCCGCTGCTGGTCGCCGCCGATCCCTACCGCCCCGCCGCCGTCGACCAGCTGGTCACCCTCGGACGACAACTGGACATTCCGGTGCATCGCGCGCCGCAGGGCACGGCCGTGCTCGACATCTGCCGCGAGGCAGTGCGCCAGGCGCGCAACAGCGGCCGCGACACGGTCATCGTCGACACCGCCGGGCGGCTGACCCTCGACGAGGCCCTGATGGCCGAGATCCGGGAGCTCGCCCAGCACCTCCAGCCGGCCGAGACACTGCTCGTCGTCGACGCCATGGTCGGCCAGGAGTCGGTCGCCATCGCGCAGGCCTTCGCCCAGGCCGTGCCGCTGACCGGCTTGATTTTGACCAAGATCGACGGGGACGCGCGCGGCGGTGCGGCGCTCTCGATCGGGGCGGTCAGCGGCCTTCCCGTGAAGTTCCTGGGCACGGGCGAGCGGACCGACGCGCTGGAGGTATTCCATCCCGACCGGCTGGCCGGGCGCATCCTGGGCATGGGCGACGTCATGTCGCTCATCGAGCGGGCGCAGGACACCTTCGACCAGAAGCAGGCCGAGGACCTGGCCGACAAGCTCCAGCGCAATGCCTTCACGCTGGAGGACTTCCTGTCGCAGATGCAGCAGATCAAGCGTATGGGCCCCATCGGGCAGCTGCTGGAGATGATGCCCGGCATGGGCGGCATGGCCAAGGAAGCCCAACGCGCGGTGGAGGGTGGCGAGCTGAAGCGCATCGAGGCCATCATCCAGTCGATGACCCGCGACGAGCGGCGCGATCCGCAGATCCTGACCGGCTCGCGCCGGCGGCGCATCGCCCGCGGTTCGGGCACGTCCCTGCAGGACGTGAATCGGCTGATCAAGCAGTTCGGGGAGATGCAGAAGATGATGCGCCAGCTGGGCGGCGGGAAGCGCGGCGGCCTGCTGCCTTTCGGGACTCGGCGTTAAGGAGATCCCAGGCAGCGCAGGAAGTACCACTGGCAGCCCGTGGGCGTTTGTGGGACGATCAATCCTGGCATGACCGTCACGTCCAACAGTGATGCCGCGCCCTGGGATGGAGGGTCGCGGGATCCTTTCTCGCCGCAGCCCCCTGCCCAGCCGCCCCTGGAACCTGTCCGCCTGCGGACGGGCGGCCCCCTGCGCTGGCTGGTCGCCATCCTGGCCACGGTGCTCGTGCTGGGGGTGGTGGGCGTCGTCTTCGTGCTGGCCAACCCGCCCGCCACGGCAGGCGGCGTGTCCCCCCTGGCCAAGTTCGCCCCCGCCGACAGCGTGCTCTACATAGAGGCTCGCCTCGATCTGCCCGGCGACCAGCGCGACAACGTAATCGAGCTGATGAGCAACTTCCCCGGCTTTGCCGACCCGGCCAGCTTCGACCAGAAGATCGGCGAGCTCCTCGACGAGGTGTTCGAAAGCTCTCCCAGCGGCGTCGACTGGCAGACGGACATCGAGCCCTGGTTCGGAGGCCAGCTGGTGGTCTTCATGGACAGCTTCGAGAGCGGGCAGGGCACGCCTCAGTCGGGCACGGTCGTGCTGTCGGTCAAGGACGCCGCGGCAGTCGAGCGCTTCCTGGACGAGCAGATGTCGTCGGCCGACTACGAGCCCGGCGAGCATCGCGAGGTGACCATCTGGACCGGCCGGCTGGGCACGGAGCGAGCTTCCCTGGCTACCACCGCCGATGCCCTGCTGGTCAGCTACCGCATCGAGGACATGCACTCCGCCATCGACGTCCAAGCGGGCGAGGCCGACGGCCTGGCCGACGACGAGCGCTTCAGCGCGAGCATGGCCAAGCTGGCCACCGACCGGCTGCTGGCGCTCTACGTGGACGGCGAAGCCGTCACCGAATCACTCGGCAGTGTGCCCATGGGCGGCGTCCTCGACGAGCAGCTCGCCCAGGCGCCGGGAACGATCGTCGGCCAGCTGCGCGCCGCGGAGGACCACCTGTTGCTGGAAATGCGCATGCAGCCGCGCGCGGGCCAGAGTTTCCCGGACCTGCCGCAGAGCCGCACCAGCACGCTGGCCTCCAGCTTCCCGGCGGGCGTGCTGGGCTACGGCGAGTTGCGCGACCTGGGACAGGGCTTGAGGACGTACGTCACCCAGGTGCTCGAGTTTGTCGGTGCCAGCCCGGGCATGGGTGGCGGCTCGCTGCCCGACCTGGAGCAGTTCCTGGGCACGCCACCCGAGGACTTCCTTGACTTCGTGGGTGACACCGCCGTCGCCGTCTCGGCCGACGGTGATGGCTATGGCGGCGGGCTGGTGGCCGTCGTGACGGACGAGGACGTAGCCCGCCAGCGGCTCGATCGGCTTGTCACCTCGCTGCGCACGATGCTCGCCTTTGCCGGCCCGAACGTGCCGCTGACCATCGAAGAAGAGACGCACAACGGCGTGCCGGCGACGGTCTTCCGACTGCGCGCCGAGGCCGGCATGGACCTGCCCTTCTCGTCGTTCAGCTACGCCATCGCCAATGGGCGCCTGCTGGCCGGGGTGGACGGCTTCGTGGCCGCCGCACTGACGCGCGGCGAGGGGCAATCACTGGCTTCTTCCGCCGGCTACAGTCGCGCGCTGGCCGCCGCCGGAGAGAGCAACGCCGGCTTGTTCTACCTGAATATGGGCGAGTTGCGCCGCATCATCGAGACAGAGATGTCGGCCGACGATCGCGCTGAGGCGGCCGAGTTCTGGCCCTACTTCGAGCGCTTCAGCCAGGTCATCGGCACGGTGACCACGGACGGCCGCGAGATGGTTTCGCGCTTCCTGCTGTTTGTCGAGTAACCTTACCGGCGCACAGGCCGAGCAGCCCAGCCGGCCGCGAACACTTTTTGAGGAGGCACATTCAGCCCGTGGCAGTACGCATCCGCCTGACGCGTGTCGGCGCAACCAAGCAGCCCAGCTACCGCTTCGTGGTGGCTGACAGCCGCAACGCCCGGGACGGGCGCTCGCTCGATACGCTGGGTCACTACAACCCGCGCTCGAAGCCCATCGAGCTCAACGTCGACACGGAGAAGGCCCAGCGCTGGCTGAGCAAGGGCGCCCAGCCGTCGGACACGGTGGCCCGCCTCTTCCGGCAGGCCGGCGTGCTGCCCCAGAAGTAGGGAGCACCCACGCATGTCAGCTGCCACGCTGGTCGAGTTCGTCGCCCGCTCGCTGGTCGACGATCCGGAGGCCGTCAAGGTGGAAGTACATGACGAGCCCGACGGGCGCGTCATCGAGTTGCGCGTCGCCGAGGGGGACATGGGCAAGGTGATTGGGCGCAACGGCAGCGTGGCCAAGGCCCTGCGCACCCTGCTCAAGGTCGTCGCCGCCCGCGAAGGGGAGCAGGTCAGCCTCGAGATCGTCTGAACCCGTGAGCGGCCCGGTCGATCCTCCGCCGGAGGGTCGCCTGGTGGTCGGCCTGGTGCGCGGCCTGCACGGACTGCGTGGTGCCCTGCGCGTCGAGCCCCTGACGGATAGCGCAGAGCGCTTCGAACCGGGCAGCGTGATGTTCGCCGAGGGCTCCAGCCAGCCGCTCACCGTGGTCGAGGCGCGCCCCTCAGCGCCCGGCCTGGTCGTTCGTTTCGCCGAGCTGCTCGACCGTGCCGCGGCCGAGGCGCTGCGCGACACCTATCTCGAGGCGAACGTCGGCCAGCGCCCGGCGGAGGGCTGGTATTGGCACGAGATCGTGGGCTGCCGCGTGCTGACCTCGCGCGGCGAGGAGCTGGGTACGGTCGACGACGTGATGCGCGTCGGCGAGGCCGAAGTTTACGTCGTGCAGGGCGCGCGGGGCGAGGTGCTCGTGCCGGCGGTCGGGTCGGTCGTGCTGGAGCTGGTGCCGGACCGGAAGCACATGGTCGTAGATCCGGTGGCGCTCGGGCTGGAGGACGCCTGAGCTTGCTGCGCATCGAATTGTTGACCATCTTCCCCGACCTGTTCCCCGGCCCGCTGGGGGCCAGCATCACCGGGCGGGCGCTCGAGCGCGGGCTGGCCACGCTGGAAGCACACGACCTGCGCCGCTGGGGCCTGGGCCGGCACCGCAGCGTGGACGACTACCCCTACGGCGGCGGAGCGGGCATGATCCTCCGGCCAGAGCCGGTTGCCCAGGCGCTCGACGAGCTCAGCACGCCCGACACGACACGCATCCTGCTCGACCCGGCCGGCCGGCCCTTCAGCCAGGCGCTCGCCGGCGAGCTGGCAGCCGCATCCCACCTGCTGCTGATCTGCCCCCGCTACGAGGGCGTCGACGACCGAGTCCGCTCGATGGTCGAGCTGGAGCTGTCGATCGGTGACTACGTCCTGAGCGGCGGTGAGCTGCCGGCGATGGTCGTCATTGACGCCGTGCTACGCCTGCTGCCGGGCGCGATCGATGAGGCCTCGCCGCTCGACGAGTCGTTCGCCGCCGGCCTGCTGGAGTATCCGCAGTACACCCGTCCGGCCGAGTTCCGCGGCCTGACCGTTCCGCCCATCCTGCTCAGCGGCGACCACGGAGCCGTCGAGCGCTGGCGGCGAGAGCAGGCCATCGTCCGTACGCGCGAGCGGCGGCCGGACCTGCTGGGCGAGAGCGCGGACGAGCCGTAGCGGCACGCCGCGGGGGGAGGGTGGCCGGGCACAACGAATGCGCGGAGCGTTCTGCGCAGCATCAGGCCAGCTCCATTGGCCTGATCGACGTCCAGAACCCTCTCGACACCACAAAGGCCAACCTCGCTGGCCGGATCGATGCGTAGACTGCGCGATGGCGGGCTCCGACATCTGTAGGGCCAACCGGGCTGGCATCCGACGCATCCGACGACTGGCCGGCCCACGGGATGTCCGCGGCCAGCCTGCCTGCGCCGATGCTATACTCCGGCGCCGATCCCAGAGACACGTGGACGCCGCCTCCCCATGGCCGCGCTCCGGCACGAAAGAGACAACTTCCTTGAGCGTTATCGACGAGATCGCCGCCGAACAGCTGCGCACGGACCTGCCCGAGCTCGCCTCGGGTGACACGGTCAAGGTCCACGCCCGCGTCCGCGAGGGCAACCGCGAGCGCATCCAGATTTTCGAGGGCACGGTCATGCGCCTGCGCGGCGGCGGCATAACCCGCTCGATCACCGTGAGGAGCGTCCGCAGCGGTGTCGGCGTGGAGCGCACCTTCAAGATCAACTCGCCGCGCATCGACAAGATCGAGGTCGTGCGCCACGGCGTGGCCCGCCGCGCCCAGCTCTACTTCCTGCGCAAGCGCGTGGGCAAGGCCGCCTCACTGCGCGAGCGCCGGCCGAGCTGACCTGGGCCGGCAGTTTGCCCGCCGCTCGGAACACCGCCTGATCGGCTAGCCTAATCCGCGATGGCGGTCATCGTCCCGACCCGGCGGCTGGAGCTCAAGCTGGCCCGCGAGAGCGGCTACCGCGTGATTCTCGGCCTCGACGAGGTGGGCGTGGCTCCGTCCTGTGGCCCGGTGGTGGCCTGCGCGGTGGCCATGCCCCTCGATCGGCGCCCTATCAAGGGCGTGCGCGACTCGAAGACGCTGCCGGCAGCGCAGCGGGATCGGCTGGCCCGCGCCATCCTGCGGCGGGCGATCAGGGTGGGCATCGGGGCGGCGTCCGTGGCCGAGATCGACCGCTTGAACATCTACTACGCAACGGTGCTGGCCATGCAGCGTGCCGTAGCGCGCGCCGGCAGCCACGACTTCGTCATTGTCGACGGCCGGCGCATCCGCGGATTCGAGGAACACGCCGGGCCCTATCGCGCGGTCATCGACGGCGACGCTCTGTGCTACGCGGTGGCCTGCGCCTCGATCGTGGCCAAGGTCACGCGCGATCGGCTGATGCGCAAGCTGGCCGCGCGCTACCCGGGTTACGGCTGGGAGCACAACGCCGGCTACGCCACGCCCGACCATCGTGCCGGCATGAGCAGCCTGGGCGTTACGCCCCACCACCGGCGCAGCTTCATTACCACCCAGCGTGTTCTCGCCGGCGAGCAGCTGGCCCTGCTGATGGAGGAAACGCCCGAGGCCGAGGCGACGGACTCGACCGCCTCGGATCGGCATCTCGTCGGCGCCGGCGCGTGACCACTGATGGAGCCCGCCGGGACGTGGCAGCGGCGGAACCGCGCATCGATAGCGGGCTGATAACCGCGGCGTAAGTCCGCGGTAAGCGCCGACTATCAGACTGGCGGCATGGCCGCCCGGCGTACGACCCAACGTCAGCGCCGCGGCGCCTGGGCAGAGGACATTGCCGCCGCGCACCTGGGCTCGCTCGGCTGGCGGGTGATGGGCCGAAACCTTCGCGTGGGGCGTGACGAGATCGACCTGCTGGCCCTCGAACCCGGGCCACCGCCCGCGCTGGTGGTGGTGGAGGTCCGCGGGCTTCACTCGAAGCTGTTCGGGGCTCCCGAGGAACGCGTCGATCGGGCCAAGGTCGGCAGGCTGTACAGGGCCGCCGCGGCACTTCGCTCGGCCGGCTGCCTGCCGGGCGGCGAACGGCTGCCAGCGCTGTCCTGGCGGGTAGACCTCGTCCTGGTTGATGCTCGGGAGGGCCCGCCGCGGCTTCGCCACATGCGCGCCATCGAGCCGCCCTGAGAGCGTCGAACGGCGTGGCTTCCGTGGTAGCCGGGTAGCCGACCGGCCCACCGCCCACCCTGTGCTAGACTCCGCGGCGGCCGGCGACCAGCCGGCTGGCGCGGCCCAAACCGCGTACATCACACACGCGTGTCGTTCCCGCGAGGTTGCCGAGGCGCCCACGCAGCGCCCGGTCGGCGGGTCCCAAAACGCACGCGGAGGTCCAAACCGAACCAGGAGGTCCACGCCCAATGCCGTCCGTCTCGATGCGCCAGCTGCTGGAAGCCGGAGTCCACTTCGGCCACCAGACCCGGCGCTGGAATCCCAAAATGCGCCCGTTCATCTTCGCCGAGCGCAACGGGATCCACATCATCGACCTTGCCCAGACCGTCAAGCGCCTCGACTCCGCGCTCGACTTCGCCCGCGAGACAGTTGCGAACGGCGATTCGATCCTCTTCGTGGGCACCAAGAAGCAGGCCCAGGAGCCCGTCGCCGAGGAGGCCACGCGGGCCGACATGCCTTACGTCAACCAGCGCTGGCTGGGCGGCATGCTGACCAACTTCGTGACCATCCGAAAGCGGCTCGGCCTGCTCGAGCAGCTCGAGGCGCGCCAGCTGGCAGGCGAGTTCGACCGGCTCTCCAAGAAGGAGGCCAGCCGCCTGACCGACGAGCTGACGCGGCTGCACCGCATGCTGGGCGGCGTGCGGCGCATGCGTCGCCTCCCCGGCGCGTTGTTCGTGATCGACCCGCAGCGTGAGCGGATCGCCATCACCGAGGCACGCAAGCTGGAGATCCCGATCATCGGTACGGGCGACACGAACGTCGATCCCGATCAGCTCGACTACATCATCCCTGCCAACGACGATGCCATCCGGGCCATTCGGCTGCTCTGCACGGTGGTCGCCGACGCGGCCATCGCCGGTGCGCAGGAGCGGGCTGCGCGGCCCGCGCCCGAGCCCGAGGCCGTGGTCGAAGCGCAGGAGGAGGCCTCCGACGAGATGATGGCCGCCCTGGTCGCCGGCGGCACCTTCAGCTTCGAGCCCGAGCCGGACGAGGACGAGCCGCTGCTGCCCATGGAGGGCGCAGATGGCGCGGAGGCCGAGGCCGTCACGACGGCCGACGACGAGCCGGCGGCCTGATCGGCCCGACGACCGGCGCACGAACTCAGACCACACGAGCACGAAGGACAGCAATGGCCCAGACAGGTATGTCGGCAGAACTGGTGAAGGAGCTCCGCGAGCGGACAGGCGCGGGCATGATGGACTGCAAGCGCGCGCTGGAGGAGAGCGGCGGCGACCTGGAGAAGGCCGTCGCGCTGCTGCGCGAGCGCGGCGTGGCTTCGGCTGCGCGCAAGGCCGGCCGCGAGGCACGCGAAGGCCTGGTGGCCAGCTACATCCATCCCGGTGGACGCCTGGGCGTGCTGATCGAGGTGAACAGCGAGACGGACTTCGTCGCGCGCAACGAGGAGTTCCAGCGGCTGGTGCGCGACCTGGCCATGCAGGTGGCCGGCCTGGCCCCGGAGTACGTGACGGTCGACGACATCCCGGCCGATGCGCTGGAGGCCAAGCGCGCCGAGCTGGCCGCCGATGCTGCTGTGCTGGCCAAGCCGGAGCACATCCGCCCCCAGATCGTGGAGGGCCAGCTGCGCAAGTGGTACCAGTCGGTGGTGCTCTACGAGCAGCCCTTCCGCGACAGCGATCAGACCGTCGGCCAGCTGGTGACCGACGCCGTGGCGCGCATCGGCGAGAACATTCGCGTCCGGCGCTTCGTCAGGTACCAGCTCGGGGAGGAGCTGTGAGCGAGGCGCTCAGCCAGCCCGTGGCTGCCGCCACGGCACAGGCCGACCCCGCCGCGGCCGCGGGCACCGGCCGCTACCGGCGCATCGTGCTGAAGGTCAGCGGCGAGGCGCTGCTCGGGCGGCTGAGCTACGGCGTGGACCCCGAGATGTGCGCCTTCATCGCCCGCCAGGTGGGCGAGGTGCGCGGACTGGGCGTGGAGGTCGCGCTGGTGGTCGGCGGCGGCAACATCTTCCGCGGACTGGCCGCCTCGGCCAAGGGCATGGAGCGGTCGACGGCCGACTACATCGGCATGCTGGCCACCGTCATGAATGCGCTGGCCCTGCAGGATGCGCTTGAGAAGGCGGGCATCGAGACGCGCGTGCTCTCGGCCATTGCCATGAACGAGGTCGCCGAGCCCTACATCCGCCGACGGGCGATGCGCCATCTCGAGAAGGGGCGCGTGGTCATCCTGGCCGCCGGCACGGGCAATCCGTACTTCACGACCGACACCGCCGCCGCCCTGCGCGCGGTCGAGATCGGCGCACAGGTGCTCCTCAAGGCGACCAAGGTGGACGGCGTCTACGACGACGATCCGTTCACCAATCCCAATGCGCGCCGCCACGAGCGCCTGTCCTACGATCAGATGATCGACGACCGATTGGCGGTCATCGATGCCACGGCGGTCACGCTGTGCATGGAGAATGACCTGCCCATCGTCGTCTTCGACTTGAACGAGCCGGGTCACATCCGGGCGGCCGCGCTGGGCGAGCCGGTAGGCACCCTGATCGACGGAGGAGAGCGCCATGACCGATGACGTCCGCCGCGACGCCGACGTGCGCATGAAGCGCGCCCTCGATGCCCTCGAGCGTGAGCTGGGCGCGATCCGCACGGGCCGCGCCTCGCCGGCTCTCGTCGAGCGGCTCGCAGTCGAGTACTACGGCACGTCCACGCCACTCAACCAGCTGGCCAGCATCAGCGTGCCGGAGGCGCACAGCATCGTCATCCAGCCCTGGGACCGCAGCGCGCTGGGAGCGATCGAGAAGGCCATCCTGAAGAGTGACGTGGGGCTGACGCCCAACGTCGACGGAACCGTCGTGCGGCTGACCATTCCGCCGCTGACCGAGGAGCGTCGCAGAGACCTAGTCCGGCTCGTCCACAAGCGCATGGAGGAGGCGCGCGTGGAGATCCGCAACCACCGGCGTGACGTGGCCGACGAGCTCAAGCGCCTCGAGCGCGAGGGCGAGGTCGGCGCGGACGAGGCACGCCGCGAGCTCGACGCGCTGCAGAAGCAGACCGACCGCTGGACGCAGGAGGTCGATCGCGTGGGCAAGCACAAGGAACAGGAGATCCTGGAGGTCGCGTGACCTCCCTCGGCGTGGCCAGCTCCGCGGCCCGGCCAGGTGCCGGCGAGGATGCGGCACAGCCGGAGGGGGCTGACCTGCTGCCCCGCCACGTGGCCATCATCATGGATGGCAACCGTCGCTGGGCACGCCTGCACGGCAAGCCCGAGGCGGAGGGTCATGCCGCGGGCGTAGCCGCCATTCGGCCCATCGTCGAGCGCGCCGCCCAGCGTGGAGTGGCTGCCCTGTCGATCTTCGCCTTCTCACGCGAGAACTGGGCGCGCGCCAGCGAGGAGGTGGAGACACTCTTCTCACTGCTCGAAGCGGCCATCCGCGACGAAACCCCCGAGTTGGTCCAGCAGGGTATCCGGGTGGCCATCCTGGGCCGGCTGGAAGAGCTCCCAGAACGCACGCGGCACTCCATCCGTGACGCGCTCGAGCAGACCAGCGGCGGAACGACGATGGTCCTCAACGTGGCCTTCAACTACTCCGGCCGATCGGAGATCGTCGACGCCGCCCGCCACGCAATCAATGACGGCCTGACCGCGCAGCAGATCGACGAGACGGCCTTGAGCGCGCGGCTGTACTCCGCCGGTCTGCCAGAGCTCGACCTGCTGATCCGCACCGGCGGCGAGCAGCGCATCAGCAACTTCCTCATCTGGCAGGCGGCCTACGCCGAGCTGTACTTCAGCGACCGGCTGTGGCCAGACTTCGACCCGACCGCCTTCGACGCCGCCCTGGCCGAGTACGCCCGGCGCTCACGCCGTTTCGGTCGCTGACCGGCCAGATGCTCGCCGTCCGCCTCGCCACGGCGGCCATCCTGATCCCCATCCTGGTCGTCGTGCTGTGGGCCGGCGGCCCGCTCCTCGTCGTCGCCGTAGGGCTGATCACGCTGCTCGCCGCTGGGGAGGTGGCCAACCTGCTGCGCCGCGCGGGCCTGCCCGTCAGCACGCCGGTGGTTGCCTTGCTGGCAGTCCTGAGCGTGCTCGACGCTGCCTATGCGCCCTTCGGCTCGAGCTGGGCGGTGCAGGGCTGGATCGTGCTGCTGGTGCTGCTGGCCATGCTGCTGACGCTCCGCAAGCAGGACATGCGCGAAGCCGTCCACAGCATGATCGGGACCATCTTCGGCGCGCTCTACGCCGGCCTGCTGGCCTACCTGTTGCGCATCCCGCTGACCGTCGCCTCTGACGCCGCCCAGGGTCCGCTGGTCGAGCTCCTCGACCCCGGCCGCGCCTGGCTGCTGGTGCTGGTGCTCGGCGTGTGGGCCTACGACAGCGCCGCTTACGTGACGGGCAGACTGTGGGGTCGCGGCCGCTTCTTCGCGCATATCTCCCCCAACAAGACCTGGAGCGGCACCATCGGTGGCAGCGTCGCAGCAGTGCTGGCCTGCGCGGGACATGGGCTGCTCATCGGTCGGCCACTCGAGGCGGCGGGGCTGGGGCTGCTGATTGCCGTCGCCGCGCCGGTGGGGGACCTGGTGGAGTCGGTCCTCAAGCGGGCGGCAGGCGTGAAGGATTCTGGCCAGCTGATCCCGGGCCACGGCGGCATGCTGGACCGAGTCGACTCATTCGTCACTGCCGCCCCGGCGGCCTGGCTGTACCTCGCTTTCCTCGGCCTTGTCTGAGCGCACGCGGGTCGCCCTGCTCGGCTCGACCGGCTCCATCGGCCGGCAGGCGCTCGACGTGCTCGAGGCACATCCGGAGCGCTTCGAGGTGGCCGCGCTTGCCGCCGGCCGGGACGCGTCGAGGCTGGCCGAGCAGTTGGCGCGCCACTCCCCGCGTCTCGTCGCGCTTGCCGACGAGCAGGCCGCCTCGCACCTGGAGCTGCCCGCCGGCAGCCGGCTGGTGGGCGGCGCGGCCGCGCTGGAGGAGATTGCCGCCGACGAGGGCATCGATTTGGTGCTGGTGGCCACGGGCGGGATCGTCAGCCTGGCGCCCGTCCTCGCCGCGCTGCGGGCGGGCACGATCGTGGCCACCGCCAACAAGGAGACGCTGGTGGCGGGCGGTCACCTGGTAATGCCGCTGGCGCGCGCGCTGGCCCATGGCAAGGGTGCGGCAGCCGCGCTGGCGTGGCTGCGGCCCATCGACTCCGAGCACTCGGCCATCTGGCAGTGCGTGGCCGGCGAGGAGCGCTCGGATGTGGCCCGTCTCGTGCTGACCGCCTCGGGCGGGCCTTTCCGGCAGTGGCCGTCCGAGCGGCTGGCCCGCGCCACGGCGGCCGACGCCCTGGCCCACCCCACCTGGAGCATGGGAGCCAAGATCACCGTCGACTCGGCCACGCTGATGAACAAGGGGCTGGAAGTGATCGAGGCACGCTGGCTGTACGATGTGGCCTACGATCGGATCGAGGTTGTAATCCACCCCCAGAGCATCATCCACTCCCTTGTCGAGTTCGCCGACGGCTCGCTCAAGGCCCAGCTTGGATTGCCCGACATGCGCATTCCCATCCAGTACGCCCTGACCTATCCGCGTCACCTGCCCTCGCCCGCGCCACGCGTCGTGCTGGCGGCTGTGCCCGAGTTGTCCTTCGAAGCGCCCGACGAGGAGCGCTTCCCGGCCCTCGCGCTGGCCCGTGAGGCAGGCAGTCGGGGCCCGCGCGCGAGCGCCGCTCTGATCGCCGCCGACGAGGTGGCCGTGGCGCGCTTCCTCAGCGGCGGGCTCGACTTCCCGGGCATTACCGCGCTCTGCGCCGAGGCGGTCGCCCGCCACGCCGGCGGCCCGCCCGAACCGGACCTGCCCGAGCTGCTGGAGCTCGACAGTGAGGTCAGGGCCTGGGCGGCAACCTTCGGACGGGCGGAGGCGTCCCACGCGTCATGATCGACGGCCTCATCAACATCCTGCTGCTGCTCGTAATCCTGGTCGTGCTGGTGGTCATCCACGAGCTGGGCCACTTCATCGTCGCCCGCCGGGCGAAAGTGATCGTGCACGAGTTCGGCATCGGCTTCCCGCCGCGGGCCAAGGTGCTGGGCAACGACGGCGAGACGACCTACACGCTCAACTGGCTGCCGCTGGGCGGTTTCGTGCGCCTGGAGGGGGAGGAGGGGGAGTCGGACGACCCGCGCAGCTTCGTGCGCCAGCCGCTGCGCACGCGCCTGGCCATCCTGCTGGCCGGCGTGGTCATGAACTTCCTACTCGCCTTCCTGCTCTTCGCCCTGATTGCCGGCGTGGCCGATCCCAGCGCCGGCGTGCGTGTGCTCTCCGTGCAGGACGACTCGCCCGCCGCCGAGGTCGGCCTGCAGGGCGGCCGGCAGATCGACACGGCTGCCGACGGGACACCGATCTACGACGACAGCGGTGACCTCATCGTGGCCATCGACGGGCAGCGCTTCCCCTGGTTCGACCTGCCCGAAGGCCCAACCGCGGCCATCCTCTACCTGAGCGAGCGGCCCTCGACCACGGTCACGCTGACGGTGCAGCGTCCCGACGGCAGCGTGGAGGACATCCGTGCCACGACGCGCAGCGCCGAGGACATAGCAGCGCGCCGTGGCCCGCTGGGCTTCTCGCCGGCCTTCCAGCCGGGCGAGACGATCGCCCGCGACCCGGTCAGCGCCATTGCGGTCGGTGCGGAGCGCACGCTCGACGCATCGACGCTGATCCTGCGCGCGCTGGGCGACTTCGTCACCAACCTGGGCGACCCGGAGGTCTCCGGGCCCATCGGCATCGTGGGTGCCATCGGCGTCGTCCGCGAGCAGGCTCCGCCGGTCTTCATGCTCTATCTGGTGGCGCTGCTGTCGGCCAACCTGGCCGTCATCAACGCGCTGCCGTTCCCGCCGCTCGACGGCGGGCGGGTGGCGGTGTCGCTCATCCAGGCCGTGACCCGCAACCGCCTCAGCGAGGCCGCCGAGCGGATGGTCTACCTGACCGGTTTCGTGCTGCTCATCATGCTCATCATCTGGATCAGCTACTTCGACATACAAAGGCTCGGCACGGGCACGTGACGGTCGAGGGCCGGCCGGGCACTGTGCCAGCCCAGCCCGCCATCCAGCAGGGGCGCCGCGAGGTGGGCACGGTCGAGGGCGAGCCGCACCTGCCCGGTCGCCGGCAAACGGTCAGCGTCGACGTCGGTGGGGTGCGCATCGGCTCGCGCCATGCCATCGTCGTGCAGTCGATGACGAACACCGACACGGCCGACGCGGACGCCACCGCCCTGCAGGTGGCCGCCTTGGCCCACGCCGGCTCGGAGCTCGTGCGCATCACGGTCAACAACGACGCGGCGGCGGCCGCCGTGCCGGCGATCAGGCGCAAGCTGGATGACCTGGGCGTGGGCGTGCCCTTGATCGGCGACTTCCACTACAACGGCCACCAGCTGCTGGTCGAGCACCCCGAGATGGCCGGCGCACTGGCCAAATACCGCATCAACCCCGGCAACGTGGGGGCCAAACGGCGCGACGAGAATTTCGCCACGATCATCCGCGTCGCTCTCGGCAACGATCGACCGGTGCGCATCGGCGTCAACTGGGGCTCCCTCGACCAGGCCCTGCTGACCCAGCTGATGGACGAGAACGCGCGGCTGCCGGAGCCGGCAGATTCGCGCGAGGTGATGATCGAGGCCATGATCGCCTCTGCCCTGCGCTCGGCCGAGCTGGCCGAGGAGACCGGGCTGGCCCACGATCGGATCGTCATCAGCGCCAAGGTGTCGGGCGTGCGCGACCTGGTCGAGGTCTATCGCAAGCTGGCCGCCCGCTGCGACTACCCGCTGCATCTCGGGCTCACCGAGGCGGGCATGGGCATGAAGGGGACTGTGGCCTCGACGGCCGGCCTGGCCATCCTGCTGGGGGAGGGCATCGGCGACACCATTCGTGTCTCGCTGACGCCGGCTCCGGGCGGCGACCGCACAGAGGAAGTGCAGATTGCCCAGCAGGTGCTCCAGTCGCTCGGCCTGCGCTCGTTCACGCCGCAGGTCTCTGCCTGTCCCGGCTGTGGCCGCACGACGAGCACCTTCTTCCAGGAGATGGCCCAGCAGATCCAGGGTTACCTGCGGGCGCAGATGCCGGCCTGGGCCGAGCGCTATCCGGGGGTCGAGGAGATGCGCGTGGCGGTGATGGGCTGCGTTGTCAACGGACCGGGTGAATCGAAGCACGCCGACATCGGCATCTCACTGCCGGGCACCTTCGAGGAGCCGGTGGCGCCGGTCTACGTGGACGGCGGGCTGCGCACTACGCTGCGTGGGGAGGGGCTGGTGGCCGAGTTCATCGGGCTCCTCGAGGCCTACGTCCAGCAGCGCTACGGCCAGAGCGGGGCGGAAGTGTCGCGCCCGCCGACCAGTTGACCGACGATCGGACGGCCGACCTGGGTCGCCGGTTCACTGGTCGAGATTCGAATACAAGTTGACCGGCCTCGCCGGCTGCCGGCCGCTCGCGCGCGGGTGGCGGCGCTCCGCCGGTCACATCGTCGCCCAGCGCGACCGCCGGCGCTCAGGGCCTGGGGCCGGCTGCGTCAGGGCAGGCTCTCCTGCTCCGGCCACCACGGGTCGCGCTCGTCGGCAGGCGGCAGCTCCTCCCAGTCCTCGCGGTCCGGCGCGAACACGTCTATTACGACGGTGCCCTCCGGCCCCATCGTGAGGGGCCACGTCGCGCACCTCGTCGCCGATCCGGAAGCGGCCACTTCCCTTCAGCACGATGCCCAGTTGTTCGTGCGGGTGGCGGTGCTCCGGAACGGTTGTGTTCGGATCGAGCTCGACCACGCGAACATGCAGCGCTGGCCGATGACGCGTCTGGCCCGGACGCCCTCCCATACCGCCAGCGCTTCCAGGTCCTCCAGCCGCGGCAGCTTCCGATCGCCCGACATGGCAAGCCCTCCCTGACGTCATATCATCGGACAGCGCCCAATGGAGGAGGGATTGTCGATGATCGCGCCCGAGGACGACCGCTTCCTTGTGGAGCGCGGCGAGACCGTCGAGGACTACCGACTCGTCACGCCAGGCCGGGACTGAGCGCGGCGTGACGGACCCGGAAGCGATCCGGGTGCGCCTGCGCGAGTACGCACTCGGGTTGCCGGAGGCCTGGGAGGACCATCCCTGGGGCGAGACAGTGGCAAAGGTGCGCAAGAAGGTCTTCGTCTTCCTAGGCAGCGACGGCTCGGCCGAGCCGCGCATCTGGGTCAAGCTGGCCGAATCTCAGCCGCTGGCTCTGTCGCAGCCGGGTGTCAGTCCGGCCGGCTACAACCTCGGCAAGTCCGGCTGGGTCGACGTGAGGTTATCGGACGAAACGCCCTACGAGATGCTGCGCGAGTGGATCGACGAGAGCTATCGGGCGGTCGCGCCGCGATCACTCGAGCGTCAGCTTGGCGTGCGCTGAGTTCACCGGCGCGTGGATTGTGTCATTCGTCGGTCAGGCCGACGTAATGCTGAATCAGTCATCGTTCCGGCTCGTCTGCTCAGACTTCGCCGTGCTCCGCTGAGCCGGCCTAGACGGTCGGTCAGGCCGTTGGACGGGCGTAATGTCGGCCCAGCCGACATTTGGCAGGAGATTCGGCGCGCGACCGAGTTAGTGTCGGCCCAGCCGACATCTGGCGGGAGGTCTGGGGCGACGCCATGCGCGTCAGGCGCGCCGGCCGCGGCTTGTGCGTTACGATGGCGCCTCCGATAGCAGGTCCCCGCGCGTGGAGAGCCCGTGCCCAACGATCGCTTCGTCACCTCCATCACCCGCCAGTCGGACGACTTCCCCGGCTGGTACAACGACGTCGTCCTGCGCGCCCAGCTGGCCGACTACTCGCCCGTGCGCGGCTGCATGGTCATCCGGCCCTACGGCTTCGCCATGTGGGAATCGATGCGCGATGAGCTGGACCGGCACATCAAGCGGACCGGCCACGACAACGTCTACTTCCCCCTTTTCGTGCCGCGCTCCCTGCTCGCGAAGGAAGCCGAGCATGTCGAGGGCTTCGACCCGCAGGTGGCCTGGGTAACCCGCGCCGGGGGTGAGGACCTCAACGAGTGGCTTGCCATCCGGCCCACCAGCGAGGCGCTCATCGCAGAGGTCGTCAAGGACTGGATCCAGTCCTACCGCGACCTGCCCCTGCTGCTCAACCTGTGGAATAACGTCGTGCGCTGGGAGCTGCGCACGCGGCTCTTCCTGCGCACGGCCGAGTTCCTGTGGCAGGAGGCGCACACCTTCCACGCCACCGAAGAGGAGGCGGCCGAGGAGGTGGCCACCGGCCTGGAGGCCTACCGGGCGGTGGCCGAGGACTGGCTGGCCATCCCCGTCATCAAGGGCGTCAAGACGCGCAACGAGACATTCCCGGGAGCTGTGTACAGCCACGCCATCGAGGCCATGATGCGCGACACGAAGGCGCTCCAGGCGGGCACCAGCCACATGCTCGGGCAGAACTTCGCGCGCGCGTCCGGTATCCAGTTCCTGGACCGCGACAACACCCTCAAGAACCCCTACGGCACCTCGTGGGGCTTCTCCACGCGCATGGTAGGGGCCACCATCATGGCCCACGGCGACGACTCCGGCCTGGTCCTGCCGCCCAACGTGGCGCCGACACAGGTCGTCATCGTGCCCATCTTCCGCAAGGAGGAGGAGCGTCTGGCCGTGGCGCAGGCGATCGATCGGCTGGAGCGCGCGCTGTCGCGAGTGCAGACAGCATCCGGGCCGTTGCGCCTGAAGGTCGACTGGCGCGAGGAGTCGCCCGGCTTCAAGTTCAGCCACTGGGAGCTGCGCGGCGTCCCCTTCCGGCTGGAGATCGGGCCGCGCGACGTCGCTGCCGGCCAGGCCGTGCTCGTGCGCCGGGTGGATCGGGCCAAGGAAACCATCAGCCTGGATGCCCTGGCCGCCGAGCTACCCGGCCGGCTAGCCGACTACCAGGCGCTGCTCTTCCAACGCGCCCTCGACTTCCGGACGGCTAACACGCACCGAGTCGACTCCTACGACGAGTTCAAGCAGACGCTGGACGAGCGCGGCGGCTTCATCCTGGCCCATTGGTGCGGCGACGAGGAGTGCGAGAAGCAGATCAACGCCGACACCGGCTCGACGATCCGGGTCGTGCCCTTCGACTCGGAGGACGAGGCCGGCGCCTGCGTCCGCGACGGCCGGCCGTCGTCGGGACGGGTGCTCTTCGCGAGGGCCTACTGACCCGCGCCGCCCGCCACGGTCAGGTACAGCGCCAGCAGTATCGCTCCCATTGCCAGCGCCGCCGGCAGCAGCTGGCGCAACAGCAGGCTCTTACGCAGGTAGCGCCTGCCGTGGCGCTCGCGGTAGGTCGCATCGTGGCGCAGGTGATCGCCCACGCTGTGCACGCCGTCCGGCGCGCCGTGAGCATCGGCTCGCTCGTCCAGCAGCCGGCGGTGCTCATCGTAGGCGGCCTGCGGGCTGGAGCGCACGACGCGCGCGGTAAGGCCGGCGGCATCGAGGGTCTCGCCGAACGGATGCGTCGTCTGGAGCACCGATCCGTCGGCCAGCCAGGTCTCGAAGGAGACCAGCGGTCCAGGCTCGACTGCTGCAGCCATGGTGGTGCCAGGTCCGTCGACCAGCAACCAGATGGTGTGGCGCCGCTCGCGTCGGAGCACCGGCCCGAACAGCGACGTGTCGGGCAGGCTGACCTCCGTCTCGCCCAGCCGGCGGAAACCCACCAGGGCCAGTGCGCCGAGCAGCTGCGCCAGCTTCGCCGACGGCTGGCGCAGCTCGTCGCTGACGTTGCGCGGCCTGCGCTCGCTCGCGCCCAGGTAGACACGCAGGGCACTGGCGGCGTGCAGCACCACGAAGATGGCGAGCAGCAAGTAGAGCCCGCCGACCAGCCAGTCGAGGGTCATTCGATCAGGCCTCGCACCACGGCGGCCAGCTGGACGAAGAGCGGTGCAAGGACAAGCGCGGGCAGCAGGTTGACCACCCGAACCTGCTTGACCTCCAGCAGGCGGAGGCCGACACCTACCAGCAGCAACCCCCCGACGGCGCTGACGGCCCAGATGGAGGTGTCGTCGAAGCCGCTGGCCAGCAGCCAGGCCACCGTCGCGATTCCTCCCTGGACGGCCAGCACGGCCAGCGCGGATAGGTAAACACCGGCACCCAGCGCCGTCGCGAACGCGACGCTGACCACCCCGTCGAGCAGGCTCTTGACCGACAGCAGCTGGATGTCGCCGGTCAGCCCGTTCTGGATCGAGCCAAGGATGGCCAGCTCGTCGCCCACGCGGGCCGCCGGGTCGCTGAAGATGCGCAATCCCAGCGCCGCGCCCAGCAGCAGCGTGAAGATGCCCAGCGCATCGGTCAGCGTGGACTGCATGCGGGGCGGCATCCGCGAGCCGACCAGCAGCCCGACGGTCGTGCCGATCAGGACCGCCGCGACGTTGAGCAACGTGCCGGAAAGGAACACAGCGCGCTCAGTCCAGGAGCCGAAGCAGGCCGTCGGCGGAGAGGTCTCGAAACACGGCGCGCGCATCGTCCTGCGGACCGCCCAGCAGGAGGTCCCGCTCGGCCAGGCATAGTCCTAGGTGCAGCGGAAGGCGCAGCTTGTGCCAGCGCGCGATGGCGCCCGCGTAGTCGCGCCGCGCCGTGGAATCGCCCGCCAGCGCCCTGCCTGCGGCGGTCGCGGTCAGCACGGTGGCGGCCGCGACCGGCCCGTGCAAGCGCAGCTCGGCCAGCTCGGCGGCTGCGCTGGCGAGTGCGTCCGCGTCTCGTGCCCAGGCTGCGGCGCGAGCCGCCAGCGCGAGCGCGCTCAATAGGTCGGCCCCCAGGAACTCCCCGGCGGCTCTAGCGGCGAGGGTCTGTGCCGCCCGGTGGTCGCGCGCCACGAACGCGATCCAGGCGCGCGCCATGTCACGATCGGCAAGGATCTGGCCGTCGACCAGAGCCTCGGGCGATCCTTCGTCGACCGGCGGCGGGGCGGCCGGCTCACCGCGAAGAGCGCGCAGCGACGCTTCCAGGCTCAGGAACTGGATGCGGTGCGCCGGCGCTTGCGGGCGGGTTCGCGCGACCTCGATGACGTCGAGTGCGTAGTCCCATTCGCCCGTGTCCATCGCCACGCGCGCCGCCACCAGGCTCAACTGGATCCACATGTCGGCCATGCCCATCTCGGTCGCGAGCTCGACTCCGGCACGCGCCGTGGCCAGGGCGCGGTGAGGATCGTCCAGCACGGTCAGCCAGGCCAGATTGTTACGCGCGCGGAGTTCGCTGCCGGGCAGCGCCTGGGCGGCCGCCTTCTCGATCGCCGCCTGCAGATCGCGCAGCCCGGCGGCCCGCCGGCCAAGGCGCACGCGGGCCGTGCCACGGGTGATGAGCGCGTCGAGCTCGACGGCCGCCAGCCCCAGCCGATGACCCGCGGCCAGCGTGCGCTCCGCCCAGCGCAGGCCGACCTCCTCCTGGCCGACGAGCACGCGCCCGCGGGCCAGTTGCGCGGCCTGCTCGAGCCCGCCCGGATCGTCATCCAGGTCGGGGATCGAGCGCAGGGCGCGCTCAAGGTCGGCCAGCGCCGTGTCGTGTCGTTCGGTCGCCAACAGGAGGCTGGCCAGATTGGCCCGCGCTCGTGCGGCCTGCTCCAGCTGGCCGTGCTGGATCTGCCACTCGAGCAGCCGGCGCAGGTACTGCTCGGCCAACTCGAAGCGACCGGCCGAGCGCGCCGCCTGGGCTGCCTCCGCCCAGAGTTCGTTCTGCCGGGAGGCGTCCTGGGCCAGTGCCAGGGCTCGTTCGAGGTAGGCCAGCGCCTGCCCCGGCGCATGCACCGCGGTCGAGCGATCCGCGGCCCGGCGCAGGGCAGCCAGCGCCCGCTCGGCCAGGAGCGGCGCGTCCGGGTCGTCCGGCGCGGCGGCGTGCGCCTTGAGCAGGTGCTCGGCGAGCTGTTCGACCGCGTCGACGTGCTCCTCCGACAGGTGCGCGGCCGCGGCGAGATGCAGCGCCCGCCGCTGTCTGCGCGAGAGGATGCGATAGGCGACGTCGCGCACGACGTCCTGGACGAAGGACAGCCGCTCCTCGGCGAGCTTGGCGTGACCTCCATCGAGCTTCAGCAACTCACGCCGCAGCAACAGCTCGAGCGGCTCGCGTATCGAGGCGGGCGGGACACCCCTGAGCACGGCCAGCGTGTGGGGCTCGAATCGGCTGCCGAGGACGGCCGCGGTCAGGAGCAGGCGGCGGGGAGCTGAGGGGAGGGCATCGACGCGCGCAGCCACCAGCGAGTGAAGTCCCTCTGGGATCTGCTCGCTCTGCACATCGCGCGAGCCGGCCAGCGTACGTGCCACTTCGACGCCGTACAAAGGCACACCGCCGGCCCGCTCCATGACTGTCGCGATGGTGCTCTCCTGGAGTTGCGGCGCGAGGGCTCGCAGCAGCACCGTCATCGCTTCGTCCGATAGGCGGCTCAGCTGCAGAGCCGTGAAGGCGGCCTGGCCGACGCCCCAGCCGGGCCGCTGGTCGAGCAGCTCGGGCCGGGCCAGGGTCACGATCAGCAGTGGCTGATCGCGCGACCACGTCGCGAGGTACTCGATGAAGTCGAGCAGGACCGTGTCGGCCCATTGCACGTCCTCGAAGACCAACACCGTGGGAGCGCTGGCACACAGCAGCCCGAAGAAGCGGCGCCAGGCGGCGAACAGCTCGTCGCGCTCGTAACGCGTGTCGCTGGGCTGCAGCAGGGCCGCCAGGCGCGGCGTGAGCCACTCTCGCTCGCGCTGCTCGGTGACGAGACGTCGGAGCGCCTCCCCGACCTGCGCCTGCACGTCTCGATCAGAACCTTCTGCCGGCAGCGCGGCGTACCTGCGCAGCATGTCGGCCAGCGGGGCGAACGTGACGCCCTCACCGTAGGACAGCGCGCGGCCGTGCAGCACGATCGGCGGCTGCGCCAGCGACTCGAGGTACCGTTCGAACTCCCAGGCCAGCCGGCTCTTGCCGATGCCGGCAATGCCCAGCGCCGACACCAGCCGGCAGCGGCGCCGTTCGACCGTCCGCGCGAAGAGGTCCTTCAGCTCCCCGAGCTCTGCCTCTCGACCGACGAACGGGCCCGGGTGGCCGGCCGCCCGACCGGAGGGCGCCTCCAGCAGGCGGGTGGCACGCCAGACGCCGATCTGCTCGCGCTTGCCCTTCAGTGCCTGGAGCCCGATAGGCTCGAACTCCAAGGCCCCGCCCGCCGCCCGGCGAGTGGCAGCGTCGACCAGTACGCCGCCGCTGGGAGCGGCAGCCTGCAGGCGCGCAGCCGTGTTGACCAGGTCGCCCGACAGCATCCCTCGTCCATCGGCCAGCAAGGAGACGGCCGCCTCGCCGGTGGCGACGGCCGCCCGCGCAGCCAGCTGCAGCCGGCCGCCGCTCACGTCGGGAACGGCGCGCACGATGTCGCGTCCTGCGCGGACTGCCCGGACCGCGTCGTCCTCGCGCGCGCGGGGCGCGCCCCATACCGCCATCACCGCATCGCCGATGAACTTCTCGACAACGCCGCCGTAGCGTTCGACGACCCCTCGGGCAAGATCGAAGTACTCGTTTTGCAGGCTGCGGACGTCCTCTACGTCCAGTTGCTCGGCAAGAGGTGTGAAGCCCTCGAGGTCGACGAACAGCACCGACACGAGGCGGCGTTCTGCCGCCGCCTCCTCGGCTCGATCCCCAGCCTCGACGGCAGCCGGCTCGTCGGCGATCAGGGCGCCACAGTTGCCGCAGAAGCGCTGGCCCAGCAGGACTTCGGCGGAGCAATGGGGACAGGCCGCCGTCAGGCCGGTGCCACACGCTGCGCAGAAGCGCGCTCCTGCGGCATTGGCGGCAGCGCAACTTGGGCAGCGCATCCCGCGAGGACGAGCCGCCCGGCTAGCCCTCTTCTTGGGGCGGCTGCTTGTGAATGAGCTGGCCGGCGTCCTGTCCGTCCTCGATGACCATCGAGCGAGTTATGAGCTTGGCCAGGGAGTTGTGGTGGTTCATCACCAAGGTGGCCATCTTGGTGTCCTGGGGCATGTTCTCGACACGCCCCTCGATGCCATCGACACGACCCGTCATGGCCTCGACGGGCAGGTGGATGAAGTACTCCGATTCGCGCACGCTGCTCTTGAACTGGGCGTAGTTGACCGTGAAGGGTGCCTCCAGGAACGCGTGGACGACCGGGTCCCGGCGAGCCTCCTCGGTGAACAGGCGCTCATCGTTTATGCGCACCCACCGATTGAAGCCCTCCTCCGGCCCAAAGCCCTCCTCGGCGCCGGCCGGGAATTGGTCGTATAGCTCGCGCGGGTCGAAACCGGGCTCGTCATCGATCGCCATCGTCGTTGCCTCCGTGCTTTGCGGACCCGGCGATCATAGGCGTGCTAGAGGCCGTTTCCTAGCCTCCCTGCCCGACGCATCACGCGCAGCGCATTCAGGGTGATCATCTGCGCCGGGCCGGCGCGGCCCCAGTCGACCACCTCGCGCAGCGAGGAATCGCCTTTCCAGTGGGGCGCGGCCTCGTAATGCCACA
>DATKBB010000069.1:0-3675 GCA_035514295.1 Candidatus Limnocylindria bacterium
CTCGCCAGCGCCTCGACGTGCCGTGGCGCCTGGGCCAGGAGGTCGACCAGCTCCAATCGTCGGTCGCTGGCGAGCGCCGCGCCGATGCGCGCGAACTGCGCGTACAGGTTGTCCTTGAGAGACCGATGATCCATGGGCACAGCATAAGCTCGTTGCCGCATGTTGTCCAGACGTTCAATTGATCGGTTGACCTCGGACGCCCGCGTGGCCTACAGTGGCCCTCCCCTAGCACGGAGTTCCCGCCCATGGTGTCAGCGGCCCGCGTCGTCGACGTGCAGCGCCTCGACTCGGACGCCGTACCTTGGCTTCGTGCCGGTCGGCGGCACCAAGCGTCTCGAGGCAGGAGCCGATGACGGCCCCTCCCCCACGCTTGGGGCTGGCGGCGAACTGGCGGCCCTTCGCGCTGCTCGTGGCCCTGTCCGCCTTCGTGGGCGGCATGGTCGGCCTGGAGCGCAGCGTGCTGCCGCTGCTGGCCAGCGAAGAGTTCGGGATCGCGTCGCGTTCGGTGGCCGTCAGCTTCCTCGTCACCTTCGGCCTGGCCAAGGCAATCACCAACCTGTTCGCCGGCGACCTGGCCTCGCGCACCTCGCGACGGCGAGTGCTGATCGCCGGCTGGCTGATCGGGCTGCCGGTGCCCTTCATCCTCATCGCCGCCCCGAGCTGGGACTGGATCATCGGCGCCAACGTCCTGCTCGGCGTCAACCAGGGGCTGACCTGGTCGATGACCGTCAACATGAAGCTCGACCTGGTGGGACCGATGCACCGCGGCCTGGCGCTCGGGCTGAACGAGATGTCCGGCTACGTCGGCGTGGCCGCCGCCGCCTTTCTGACCGGCGTCATCGGCCAGGCCGCCGGCCTGCGGCCGGAGCCGTTCTACCTCGGCATCGCCTTCGCCGCCGGCGGCTTGGCCATCAGCGTGGGGCTGGTGCGCGACACCGGGGCATTCGTGGCTCTCGAAGCCCCGGACGCCGAGCGGGAGCCTGATCGGTCCCTGCTCGCCAGCTTGGCTGATGGGACGTGGCGACAGCCGCCGCTGGCTGCCGTGTCGCAATCGGGCTTCGTCACCAACATCAACGACGGGCTGGCCTGGGCGTTGCTTCCGCTCTTCTACGCGAGCCGCGGCCTGGCGCTGGACCAGATCGCGATCCTCGCCGCCGCGTATCCGCTGACCTGGGGCCTCCTCCAGTTGCCCGCCGGCTGGGCCAGCGATCGACTGGGACGCAGGCCGCTGATCGTGACCGGCATGCTGGTGCAGGGAGCCGCCATCGCCGGCATCGCGCTGGCCGCCTCCTTTGGCGGCTGGCTGGCAGCGGCGGTCGCGCTGGGCATCGGTACCGCGCTGGTGTACCCCACGCTGCAAGCCGCGGTCGGCGACGCCGTCGCGCCTCGCCAGCGCGCCAGGGCACTGAGCGTGTACCGCTTCTGGCGCGACTCGGGCACCGTGGCCGGCGCCGTGCTGGCCGGGATCGTGGCCGACCTGGCGGGCTTTCAGGCGGCGATCGTGACGGTCGCCGCGCTGACTGTCGCGTCGGGCCTAGTAGCGGGTGCGCTGTTCCCGCACCGAGCGCCCGATGCTCGGCTGCGCACCGAGGCCGCGCCGTGAACGTCGTCCCCTTCGTGCACGAGGGGCTGGGCAACAGCTCGTATCTGGTCGAGCTCGGCGGTCAGGAGGCGCTGCTGGTCGACCCCGATCGCAGTGCCCAGCGCTACCTCCGCGCCGCGCAGGATCGCGGGCTGCGGATCAGCGCGGTGCTCGAGACGCACCTGCATGCCGACTTCGTCTCCGGCGCGCGCGAGCTGGCCGCCTCCGTCGGCGCGGAGCTGTACCTGCCCGCCGGCGCCGAGGCGCGTTTTGCGCATCGGCCGCTCGCCACCCGAGAGCAGGTCTCGGTCGGGGCCATCACCGTCGAGGCCGTGCCGTCGCCGGGACACACTCCCGAGCACCTCAGCTACGCGCTGCGGCCGGGCGGCGAAGCGCCCCTGCTGTTCAGCGGCGGGTCGCTCATCGTGGGGGGCGCTGCACGCACCGACCTGCTCGGCCCCCATCTCACCGAACAGCTTACGCGCCTGCAATTCCAGACCCTGCACAACGCCTTCAGCGCGCTGCCGGACGCCACCCTCCTCTACCCCACCCACGGCGCGGGCTCCTTCTGCTCGGTCGGGAGCTCGGGCGAGCGGACGTCGACCCTGGGAGCCGAGCGCGCCGGCAACCCGCTGCTGGCGCTCGAGGACGCCGACGCCTTCGTGCGCTGGTTTCCCTCCACCTTCCCCGCCGCACCGGACTACTTCTACCGCCTTCGCGCGGTCAACCAGGCCGGCGCGCCGCTGCGCTCCGAGTTGCCGGCCCCGCGCCCGCTGGACGCCGAGGCCTTCGACCATCTCCGCGCCGAAGCGCTAGTGGTCGACACCCGCTCGGTGTCTGAGTATGCGAAAGCGCACATCCACGGCGCGCTGAGCAACCCGTTCCGGCCCGCCTATGCCGTCTGGCTGGGCTGGCTCGTGCCGCCGGAGATACCGCTCCTCTTCGTGCTCGGAGAGGTGCCGCTCGGGGCCGTCGTGGACGAGTCGCTGCTGGTCGGTCACGAGCGACTCATCGGCTGGCTCGACGGAGGGATGCATGCATGGCGTGAGAACGGCTTCCCCGTGGGCAGCAGTGCGCTGGTCGACGCGCCTACCGCCAGGCGGACGCTCATTGACGGCGCCATCGCCATCGACGTCCGCGAGCCGAACGAGCACGCGACGGGCCACATCGAAGGTGCGCTGCACCTGCCGCTCGGCGAACTGGCCGAACGCGTAGAGGAGGTTCCGCGAGATCGCCCACTGGTGGTGTATTGCGGGCACGGGGAGCGCGCGGCGAGCGCGGTATCACTGCTCGAGGCCCGCGGCTTCAGCCCGCTGCTGAACCTCAAGGGCGGAATGACTGCCTGGCGAAAGGAGCGGTACAAGCTCGCGAAGCGCGAAAGCTGAAGTGCGTGCCTCGAGAGCGGTTCCCGCCGACGGCTCTTGGACAATTAGCGGGCCGGGCGAACATCTCCGTCTGCGATCGGGTGAATGGCCGAGAGTCGATGCGGAAGCAGGCGGGCACCTGTTGGCTCGGCTGCTGAGGACCGATTGAGCACGACTGCCGCCGCCAACGGCCGTGCAAACGCCAAACGGCCACGCCTCCGCGTCACGTAGCGAGGGACGTGAGTCACTCCCATAAGGGTGCTGATAAGGGTGCTCGGGTTCGCCCACCAAGCCGAAATCGGCTCAATTTGAGCACGAATCGAGAGTGTAGATGAGACTTGGTACCGCATACCGGATTCCCAGTGAAACGTCTCATGCGTCTCGCCCGCGTTCGCGCAGTACTACCAAGAGACGTATGAGACACATGAGACAGGATCGATAAGGGTTCAGATAAGGGACCACCGCACCACCGCGTTGGGTAGTTCGCAGGCAATGACCGCGACTGGTCTGGCCTGAGGCGTTCCGGCGGACGAGAATCGACTCCCGGGCGTGGAGCGGCGGGTTCGTTCCAAGGACGGCTGGGTGTGCACGTGGCGCCGCATTGTGCACGTCGCGGCATCGGCGGCGAACCTGCGTCTTCTGATACCGTCCACTCATGTCCCCCGTCATCCTGTGGCGGCTCGCTGGCCTGGGCGCACTCCTCGGGGGCGCGCTCTACGTTCTGTTTGA
>DATKBB010000070.1:0-4044 GCA_035514295.1 Candidatus Limnocylindria bacterium
CGAGACGCTGGGACTGGTCGACTTCTCGATCTTCCCGCACCTGGATCACGAGATTCTGCCGGAGAACACCATGGCCGACGCAGAAAGATGGGCCGCCGGCATGCCGGTGCCGTGCTACGCGATCGACGACGAGACCGCGATCAAAGTGACCGACGGCACCGTCGAAGTCGTCTCCGAGGGGCACTGGAAGCTGTTTACCCCCTCAGACCGAAGAGGAAAGCGCCCCCGGAGAGATTCGAACTCCCGACGCAGGCCTTAGGACGGCCTCGCTCTATCCACTGAGCTACGGGGGCGGTCTCTCATTGTACGGAACGAGCGCACCCAGCCGAACGTCAGGGGCCGTAAGTCGGCCGCTCGGCCTACAATCGAAGGCAGTCATGTCACTCTCCTCCCTCATCGTCACGCTCAACTTCTATCGCCGCGACGGTTGCGAGCTGTGCGACGAGGCGCGCGACGCGTTGCAGGTCGTACTCGAGGATCGTGTGCGGCGCGGCGATCCCATCCCGCGAGTACGAGAGATGAACCTCAGCCGACAGCCCGAGCTGGAGGCCGAGTACGGCGCCCGTGTGCCGGTTCTCGCCGTGGGCAACAACGAGCTCGCGCTGGCCACAAGCGCCCGACAGATCGGCACCTTCCTCGATCGGGTGCTGGGCCGGCTGGCCTAGCCCATGGAGCTGACCCTCGCGGCGGCCATCTTCGCCGGACTCGTTTCGTTCATCTCACCCTGCGTGCTGCCGGTGGTGCCCGCCTACCTGGGCCAGCTGGGCATCACTGCCGCGGCGGCGACGGTGGGCGCCGGAACAGCCGGCGGGGCCCTGGCTCTCGCTCGCCCGACACAGTCCCGCTGGCAGGTGCTGCCTCACGCCATCGCCTTCGTGCTGGGCTTCGGCGTAATCTTCGTCCTGCTGGGCCTGACCGCCTACGTCTTCCGGCCGCTCTTCGAGTTGCCCCTCGCGCGCCAGATCGGTGGCGTACTGCTGGTCATCCTCGGGCTCAATCTGATGGGCATCCTGCGCCTGCGCCGGCTGGCCGGCAGCTGGCGCCCGTTCGAGCGCTTCGGACAGCAGCCGCTGGGCGGCCTGGCGGCGCGCAGCCCGCTGGGTGCGCTGGCCCTCGGCTCCATCTTCGCGATCGGCTGGACGCCGTGTGTCGGGCCCACGCTCGGCGCCATCCTGGGTCTGTCGCTGACCGCCGGCGCAGCGCCGCAGGTCGTGCTGCTGCTGGGCGGCTACACGCTGGGCTTGGGCGTTCCCTTCATCCTCATGGCCCTGGCTCTCGACGGCGGGCGGCGCTTCACACAGCCCATCCTGCGCCACGGCCGGCTGATCGAGCTGATTGGTGGCGGGCTGGTGGTGATCATTGGGCTGGCCATCTTCTTTGACTGGCTGGGCTGGCTGGCGACACGCTTCCAGTTCCTCTGGCCGATGGTCTGATGGCTGAGGAGCAACGGCCGCTGCGCTGGTCGCAGCGGCCCTTCATCGGGCCGTTCAGCGCCCGCCAGCTGGCCGCCGTGGTGGGTACGTTGGTCGTGGCCGGCTTCCTGATCGTGGCGCTGACCTCGCCACTCGCCGGCGCTCCCGGACCCACCCCACCCCGGCCGGGCAGCGGCTTCGTGCCCGTGGGCGAGGAGGTCGAAGGGCTGCGCATCGGCGACCGCGCGCCCGAGCTCGAGGGCGAGGTGGGTGGAGTCGAGGTAGAGCTGCGCGACCTCGACGGCAACGTTATCCGGCTGGCCGACCTGCGCGGCCGCCCGGTATGGATCAACTTCTGGGCGACGTGGTGCCCACCGTGCCAGGAGGAGACGCCCGTGCTGCGCGAGATGCACGAGAAGTACGCCGGGCAGGGCCTCGAACTGGTGGCGATCAGCGTGCAGGAGACGACGGTTGAAGACGTGCGCAGCTACGTCGAGCGCTACGACCTGCGCTACACGGTGGGCTTCGACGCCACCTCGGCCATCTTCCACGCCTACCATGCCTTCGGACTGCCCACCCAGCTCTTCCTGGACCGCGACGGCGTGATCCGTGACATCGTCTTGGGGCCGGTCACCCGCGAGCAGGCCGAGGAAATCATTCAGCCGCTGCTGG
This sequence comes from Candidatus Limnocylindria bacterium, assembly GCA_035514295.1. Classification (GTDB taxonomy): domain Bacteria; phylum Chloroflexota; class Limnocylindria; order Limnocylindrales; family CSP1-4; genus JALYGJ01. The sequence continues at coordinate 2,085 of DATKBB010000070.1, forward strand.
CCGGTTCGTCAGTCGAGCAGGGCAACGGCCTCGGCCAGTGCCTCGACCGCGGCCGCTGTCTGCGGGTCGACTAGCACCTGCAGGAGATCGACGCCTTCCTCGGCGAAGGCGTCGAGCGACTCTGCGATGGCCGCCGCATCGCCGCCGATCGACTCGAACTCCGGGGGAAGGTCGACGGGCAGCCCGTGGGCTCCCGCGACCTTTACGTAGATCTCTGCCGAGCGCCAGTAGCGGTCGGGCTCGAAGCCCAGCCCCTGACACAACTCGGTGAAGCGGTCGCTCAGCTGTCGATAGCCGGCTGGCCGGTTGAAGAACGGCTCGTCCCCCCAGTGCACGTTCCAACCCTGCACGTGAGGCAAAGTAATGCCGAGCATGCGCGGTCCCAGGGAGCCGACCATCCACTCGATCGGATTTTCGGACACGTTGGCCAGCCAGGTGTCCTCGAGCCGGTAGTAGCTGCCCTCGAAGCTGAACCGCTCGCCGGCGAAGAGGCGGCGCATGACCGCGAACGACTCCTCGAAGCGGCTGACGGGATGATCGAAAGGCAGGCCCGCCTTGGGATACTCCGCCGGCAGCGAGCCGGCCCCAAGACCGAAGATCAGCCGGCCGGCGCTGACCTCCTGGACGGCGGCCGCCTTGCGGGCGAGGATGAGCGGGCTGTGGAAGTTGGTCGAAGCGACGATCGGGCCGAGGTACACACGGCGCGTCACCGCGGCCAGCGCCGACAGGACGCTCCACACCTCCCATGGATCGCCGCCACGACGCGGCCCGAACTGGTGATCCTCCGACCAGAGCGAGTGAAAGGGACCATCATCGGCGACGCGCGCCATGTCGCGGATGTCCGACCAGCGAACGTCTACAATCGGGGCGTTCAGCTTGATGCCGACTGCTGGGCGGCTCACGACAGCGCCCGGCAGACCCATCAGATGGCGGGCTCGAACCTGAAGCGGTCACCGTCCGCGACGAAGCGGCCCACCGGCTTGCGCGGCTCGTGCGAGAGCACCACCGTCCAGTTCTCGTCGGTAGCGCGGCGGAAGAGCGACGACTTGACCTCCACGGAGGTGAGCGGGAAGTCGTCGAAGCTGGGCACCCAGCGCGGATTGGCGCTCCACGGCCGCATGCACAGGTCGCCGAAGAAGCCCAGGCTGCCCTGCGGGCCGCGCACCAGGATGGCTTGGTGGCCGCCCGAGTGACCGCCCGTTTTGAGCACGAGCACGCCGGGCAGTATCTCTTCCTCGCCGATGGGCGAGTTCGCCCGTCCCCAAGGCTCGACCAGGCGCAGGTCGGCCTGTTCGTAGGAGGCCTGCAGGCGCGGGTTCTCGCCCAGTGCGAAGGTCCATTCCTCGGCCTGTGCGACGACCCGCGCCCGGGTAAAGGCGCGCCCGCCCTCTGCCGTGAGCAGTCCGCCGGCATGGTCGAAGTGCAGGTGGCTCAGGGCGACCGCGTCGATGGTGTCCGGCTCGAAGCCCGCCCTGCGCAACGCAGGCAGGATTGGGTCGCCGCGCACTCCCCGCTGTTGCCGGCGGCGCTCGTCCATCCGCTCGCCGATGCCCGTCTCGACAAGCACGCGCCCGGCCGGAGTCTGGACCAGCAGGCAGTTGAGTGCCTGGTTGAGCGTGTTGTCGGCGTTCAGCTCGGCATCCACCAGCCGCTGCCACATCGTGCGCGGGACGGGACCGAAGACCGTGCCCGCATCGGAGGTGAAGGTGCCCGCCTGGATGAGCGCGACGGTCACGCCGCCGCCCAGATCGGCCCGCCAGTCGACCGCGTCGTTGATCATTCAGCCGCCGCGCGGGCCGCCCTTGCTGGCCCGCCGCCCATCCTCGAAGTCGCGGTAGAACTGCGATTCGGTCGGGCTCGACTGGCCCTGGTACTTGGAGCCGAGCTCCCGCGAGCCATAGGGCCGCTCCGCCTGGCTGGACAACTTCAGGAAAGAGATCTGGCCGATGCTCATGCCGCG
>DATKBB010000071.1:0-2865 GCA_035514295.1 Candidatus Limnocylindria bacterium
CGCGCAGCGAGCGGCCATGGTCGAAGCGTCGGGCGCGTTGAGCGCCGAACCGCGGGCCATCGCGATCCAGTGGCCGTACGACTCATCGAGCTGGCCATCTACCAGCGTCTGCCACCCGCGCAGGTTGTGCATGGTCACTTCGGCCTCCGCTCCCAACTCGCGGGCCGTCTCTGCCAGCTGACCAAGAAGCGAGCGCTCGGCGCTGCCCATCAGCAACTCGATCTGGTAGCGCGTCGCAGCAAGCGCGAACCAGTCGACCGTGTCGAGTTGGCGTTCCAAGGCTCGATTGGCCGCATCCAGGGCAGCCAGCCACTCACCCGTGCGCAGGGCCACCTCGACGAAATTGACCGTCAGACTAGGGTAGGCAGTCCAGCCCAGACGATTCGCCGCAGCCAGGCCGGACCGCGCCGTCTCGAAGCTGGCCCGTGGATCGACGGCCATCTCCACGCCGGCCAAATTCACGTAACCGCGCAGGATCAGGTCGTGAAGGCCGTGAGCCTGCGCGAGGCTCAAGCCGGCGCGCACCATCCCAACGGCCTCGTAACCGCGGCCCATGTTGTTGAGCGCCGATCCCTTGGTGATCAGGGTGTCCGCGATCACCGGCACCAGGTTTGTGTGCTCGGCTGCCTCCAGCACGCGCTCGGCGACCTCGATGGAGCGACGGTCCTGTTCGTCGAAGAAGTAGGCCCTAGCGAGCTGGCCGCCCAGGGCGATGACCGCCGGCTCGCTGCGAAGCTCCGCCACTTCGGCGTCCATGGGTTCGAGGACCTCGAGTGCCTCCGTCCTCCGATAGGCGTTGAGCAGCACCCGCCCCAGGACCGTTGCGGCCTGGGCGATCGAGCGCCTGTCCTCGCCTTGCCGCTCGCTCTCCAGCGCCTCCCGGGCGCGTTTCGCAGCCTCGTCGTGGCGTCCGGCAAGGCTGGCCGCCTCGGCGCCACGCAGGAGCAGGTCGATCCGTTCGACCATCTCCGAGCAGACCGACAGGGCCTGGTCGTAGAAGCCCGTAGCCTGTTCGTGAGAGCCCAGCTGAACCGCGCGGTCGCCGGCCGCCTTCAGCGCGATACGGGCTTGCACGGCGAGGGCGTCGGCCTCCGGCCCGGGCAGGGTGTTGCGATAGGCAGAAAGGTAGTGAGCGGCGAGAGCCCCGGCCAGCTCCTCCTCGCCCAGGGATTCGAACCAGCGCGCCGCGGCCAGGTGACGAGCGCGGCGCTCCGCTTTGGCCAGCGTGTTGTAGGCCACCTCGCGGATCAGCGCCTGCACGAATGAGTACTGACCCCTCTCGGGCGAGCGAGGGTCGACCTTGTTGGCCAGGACCTCGCGTCGGACCAGGCCGCGCAGGCGGGGCTCGAGCTCCTCCGCGGCCGTGCCCGTGACGTGGGCCAGACCGGCAGGAGTGAAGGACTGGCCCAGCACGGCAGCGTCTTGCAGGAGAGCGCGATCGGCGGGATCGAGCGCGTCCAGCCGGGCTGCGATCAGGCCCTGCAGCGTTTCGGGCACGGCGATCTCGCCCAGGTCGCCCACCGGCCGGTAGCTGCCTTCCGCCTCGACCAGCTTGCCCTCGGCGACGAGGACGCGAACCATCTCCACCGCATAAAGGGGGATGCCTTCCGCCCGCGCCACGATAGCCGCGCTGGTGCGCTCCGGCAGGCCCGGCACCAGGCCGGCAAGCAACTGGCGCATCTGCTCGCCATCGAGCGGGCTGAGGGTCAGCGAGGTGAAGTTGCGCTTGCCCGCGCCCCAATCGGGCCGGCGCTCGAGCAGTTCCGGACGGGCGAGGCTGACGATACAGATGGGCAGGTCACGCGACCACTCGAGCATATGGTCGATGAAGTCCAGCACGCCGGCGTCGGCCCAGTGCAGGTCCTCGAAGACCATCACCACCGTATCGCGCGCGGCGATTCGTTCGAAGTACGTGCGCCAGGCGGCAAACAGGCCCTCTCGGCCGCCGGAGGGTGCTTCGGCCACGCCCAGCAGCGCCAGCAGGGCGGCCTCGATCCAGTTGCGCTCCTGCTCGTCGGGGACCCACTCGGCTACCGAAGCTGCGATCCTGGCCCGTACCGCCCGTTCGTCCTCACCCTCCACCAGCTGCGCTCGCGAGCGGACCATCTCGCCCAGCGCCCAAAAGGTCACGCCTTCACCGTAGGCCGGCGAGCGGCCGGAGTGCCAGCGGATCGACTCGACCAGACCGTCCAGGTACTTCTCGAACTCCCAGGCCAGGCGGCTCTTGCCGATGCCGGCGATGCCGGTGATCGAGACGAGCCGCGCCTTGCCCTCCCGGCTGGTGGCATGGAGCATGTCCTTCAGCAGGCGCAGCTCGGACTCGCGCCCGACGAACGGCGCCTCGAGCGACTCGGATCGGTTCCGACCGCCTCTTTCGGCGACCACGCGCAGCGCGCGGTAGGCGGCGACCGGCGCCGTCTTGCCCTTCAGCAGCTGCTCGCCGGCAGGCTCGAAGGCGATGGCCTTGTCGGCCGCCCGAAAAGTCGTTTCCCCGACCAGCACGCTGCCCGCGGGAGCCGCGCTCTGCAGCCGGCTGGCCGTGTTGACCAGGTCACCCGCGACCATGCCCTGGTCACGCGCGCCCAGCGTCACGACCGCCTCGCCGGTCAGCACGCCGGCCCGCGCCTGCACCCCTTCCGCCACGCTACCCACCTCGGCCACCAGCTCGAGCGCGGCGCGAACCGCGCGTTCGGCGTCGTCCTCCTGGGCGGTTGGCGCGCCCCACACGGCCATCACCGCGTCGCCGATGAACTTCTCGATCGTGCCCCCGTAGCGGCCGCAGATCTCGCGGGCCAGCTCGAAGTAGCGCGAGAGCGTCTCGCGCACGACCTCGGCGTCGCGCTCCTCGGCGAAGGGCGTGAAGCC
>DATKBB010000072.1:0-51421 GCA_035514295.1 Candidatus Limnocylindria bacterium
CGCGGATGCCCTCGGGCGGGAAGCCGCGCCGGCGCAGGCCGGAGATGGTGGGCATGCGCGGGTCGTCCCAGCCGCGAACGTGCCCCTCGTTGACCAGGCGCAGCAGCACGCGCTTGGAGAGCACGGTGTGCGTCAGTTGGAGCCGGGCGAACTCGATCTGGCGCGGCCGGGCTGGCACCGGCAGGTTCTCGATCAGCCAGTCGTAGAGCGGCCGGTGCGCCTCGAACTCGAGAGTGCACAAGGAGTGGGTCACCCTCTCGATCGCATCTGACTGTCCGTGGGCGAAGTCGTAGGTCGGATAAATGCACCAGGCGTCGCCCGTGCGGGGATGTGTGGCGTGGAGGATGCGGTACAGGACCGGGTCGCGCATGTTGATGTTGGGCGAGGCCATGTCGATGCGGGCGCGCAGGACGCGCGCGCCGTTGGGGAACTCGCCTGCCCGCATGAGCGCGAACAGGCCCAGGCTCTCCTCGAGCGGCCGGTCGCGCCATGGGCTGTTCCGCCCCGGCTCGGTCAGCGTGCCGCGGTGCTCGCGGATCTCGTCGGCCGAGAGGTCGTCCACGTAGGCCTTGCCCACCCGGATGAGTTCGACGGCCCACTCGAAGAGCTGCTCGAAGTAGTCCGAGGCGTGGTAGAGGTGCTCGCCCCAGTCGAAGCCCAGCCAGCGCACGTCCGCTTCGATGGCCTCGATGTATTCCTGCTCCTCCTTCAGCGGGTTCGTGTCGTCGAAGCGCAGGTGGCAGCGCCCGCCGAACTCGGCGGCGATGCCGAAGTTGAGGCAGATCGACTTAGCGTGGCCAATGTGCAGGTAGCCGTTCGGCTCCGGCGGGAAGCGCGTGACGACCGCGTCATGCTTTCCGGAGCGCAGGTCGGCGGCGACTGTCTCGCGGATGAAGTCCGTACGCTCCGGGGCGGCCGGAGTCCTCGGCGCGCTGTCGATGCTCACGCGTGAAGTACACCAGAGAAAGTGAGGTGAAGTTGGCTGGCGAGGAAGGATTCGAACCTTCAATCCCCTGATCCAGAATCAGGTGCCGTACCGTTTGGCCACTCGCCAGAGAAAGGGACGAGATCGCATTCTAAGCGCAAGCCGCGGCCAGCTGGTTCAGACCCGCGGCCCCTTCGTCATATCGGGCGCTGGAGGCGGCGAAGCTCGGTCCTCCTGCCCGGGGCCTCTTGGCCTCGCTCCTATACTCGGGGCGGGGACGCGAGAATGGTCTGAGCGGGCTCAGCCGCGGCGGCCCTCCTTCCCTCCAGGAGGTGCGACGTGCCGGACGTGATCAACGATGTCCAGGCGGCTTGGGAGCTCTATGCCGACGAGCTGGCCGACCTTCCCAACGTCGTCAGCGTCCGGATGGGCTACCGGACGCGCGACGGAAAGGGCACGCGAACACCGGCGCTGGTCGTCGCCGTCCGGCGCAAGGTGCCGCCCGAGCTGTTGAGAACCCATGAGATCAGCCCGCGCGAGGTTCGGCTGCCCAACGGCCGGGCGGTTGAGGTGGACGTCGTCGAAGAGCCGGCGGAGTACACCGTCGAACAGGACACTGCGACCTACCGGCCGGTGCCGGGGGGCTGCGAAATTGGCGCGTTCGGCTCCGGGCTGGTGGGCACCCTGGGCGGCTGGTTCTGCCAGCGGGACCGGGAAGGTGGCGGCTGGCGGACGGTCTGGCTGACCAACGCCCACGTGGCGGACACCGCGAACTCGGCGGCCGTACCGGCCGATGCGCGCATGTGCCAGCCAGGGGGTGGTGGCGTCATCGGCAGCACGACGGAGGTGGTCGGTTATCCGCTGCCCGGTCCGGCCATGGGCGTCACGGTCAACGGAGTATGCGACGCGGCGGTGGGCCGCCTGGACGACGGCGTCAATGCCGACCTGCAGGTCCTCCAGATCGCGCCGGCGCCGTTTGAGATAGGCGTGGCTGCTGTGGGCATGGCCGTCCAGAAGCGCGGCCGTACTAGTCGCCTCACCAACGGCACTGTTGCCGGCACGGCGGGCATGCCGCCCTGGATCACGATCAACATGGCCTCACCCAGCAGCGCCGGCCAGGTCCGCTTCGGGTCCCCGGGCAATCCACGTGTCTGCCGCGTCAACTCGAACGCGACCGGCCTCGCCGCCGCCTTCACGCGGCCCGGTGACTCCGGGTCGCTCTACTTTGACGGGCAGCGCGGCCGTATCCAATCCACGTTTCCGGCACTCGGCCTCCATTTCGCAGGAACCTTTCGCTGGGTTTCCCAGCAGGAGAACGCCGACGACCTGACCGTAACGTCGGTCGGCTTTGACCTGGGCGGAGTGATGGCCCAGCTGCGCCTTGAGACAGTCTGCAACTGCGTCCTGCGCTCGCTGCTGGACGCCATCTTCACGGGCACCCGCAGTGCGGAGCGCGAAACGGCCGCCGAGGCAGACGCTGGTCGATGGCGAGCCAGACTGGCGGAAGGCATGATGCGCCGGTTCCGTGACGGCATCCTGGCCAACGCCAGCGTCGGCAAGCAGATCGTGGCCGCCGTCACGCACGCCACACCCGCGGCGAGCCGGGCGCTCAGCCAGGACCCCATCGCCTTCGGGCTCGCGGTCGACCTTCTGCGGCCGTGGGCGGCGGCCGCAACCAGCTTGGCCGTGTTGAACCGGAAGATCGACTCCGAGACGGTTCGCGCCGCACGTGGGCTCGTGGAGAGGGTCGTCGAGCTCAGCCCTGAATTGGAGGAGCAGGCTGGCCCGATGCTGGAACTCCTGGAGCAACACGAGGGTCAGCCGGTGCGCAAGCTCATTGGGCGACTGGCCCTGCCCGGGCTGCCCAAGCTCGAGCGCCAGGGTGAACCCCAGCCGCCGAGGCAGGCACGCGCCCGTCGGGGCAAGCCGGCCAGCTAGCCGATCGAAACCCGCTGCCGCGCGCGGAAGGTCATGAGCGCATGACCATCACCTGCTCAGGTCGGAGCATTAACGGCGGCAGGTACGAGGGAATGTTGGAGAAGGGCAGCACGTCGGGGTGCAGCTCGATGCCGATGGCGTCGGCCATGAACTCGCGCCTGGCCTGGATGCGAGCCCAGGCGCCCGGGTAGCGCGCGGCCAGTTCCTCGCGCAATCCCTCGTCCGCGAGGGCCAGGCCATCCTCGATATTGGTCGTGAAGTAGGCCGTGCCGGTGGCCGGGATGATGTCGGCCTGCAGGCACATGCCCGAGCGCAGCGGCACTTCCGAGCTCGGCCAGATCGGCGAGTTGACCCACTCGTCGACGTGCAACTGGTGGCCGGGGTTGAGGAAGATGCCGAAGAAAGGATCGCCCAGCCGGCGGTCGATGATCTCCTGCAGGACGCCGCCCGTCTGGCCGACACGTAGCGCGCCGTACCACTCCGCCACGGCCTCGAAGTAGGGCGCCACCAGACGCTCGACGTAATCACCCACGCCCTCCGGGAGCTCGGCGGCCTCCTCCACTACCCAGCCGGCGCGGCAGTTCAGCGCCCCCCAAACGCCGAACGCAACCGTCAGTGGATCACCGCGCTCGATCACCCGATCCGACGGGCTGAGCAGCCCGAAGCGGGCGCGCGGCCCGGCGGTCAGCATCAGGTGGCAGGACAGGGGAGCGCCGTTCCACTCGAGCAGCTGGACCGCCTGCTGCTCGGTCATGCCCGGCTGGAGGCCGAAGAGCAGTCGCCGGACGCCCTGCGACGTGTGACAGGCGGCGTACTCGAAGGCGGCCAGTTGCTCGACCTCGTTGATCACGCGCAGGCCATCGGACGGATCGATAAAGAGGCCGGTGGCGTTCTGCACGCTCCCGCCCTTACCCACCAGCCCGCGCAGCTCGTCTACCAGGTAGGCCGGCACGTCCGACATCTCCGGCAGGGCGTAGGTCTTCCAGCCGACCAGCCCCACGCGGGTGCCGGGCCGCACGCCTTCTTCGGCCAGGATGTCGGCCAGCGACAGGGAGCGGTGGCGCGGCTGACTGGGCAGGCTGAAGTCCTGGAACATGTGCCGGCGCATGGGCAGCGGTGCGGCGCCGGCCATCCCCCAGCACTCGTTGCCCACAAGGATCGCAGGCTCGCCTTCGTCGCCTACCACCAGCAGCGCCTCCTCGAAGCGCGGGTCGAAGCCGGTCAGGTAGGCGATATTGCCGCTGTGCTCGCGGTCGGCGTAGACGATCACCGCGTCGTAGCCGCTCTCGGCCATCCGCTCGCGCAGTCTTTCCAGGCGGCCGACATACAGCTCGGCGGAGAGCTGCGGTATGGACGCCGGCATGCCGAAGTCCGGCAGCTCCACCTGCGCCAGGCGCGCCCCGCTCACCGCCGCACCTCAAGCCGTTGGTTGGCCTCGACCCCCTGCCACTCTCCGTGTGTGCCGTCCGGCCAGATGACGCGCACCTCAGCCGAGGCGGCGCCACCCAGCCCGAAGTGCAGGGGGCCGGCCTGGCCGCCGGCATGGCCGCCGCCCACCACGACTTCGCGCTCGATCAACCGTTCGCCGAGCCGCACCTGCACCCAGGCCCCGACGGCCTGCGGGTTGGCTCCCGCCTGGCGCAGGTCCACCGCCAGCCAGTTGCCCAGCATCCACGGGGTGTCGGCCGTGCCCGTCCCGACGTTGCGCCAGAGCGTGACGTTGTCGACCCGGTTGACCTCCAGCAGGTCGAGCAGGCCGTCCGCGTTGAAGTCGGCCAGGGCTGCCCCGCGCGTGCGCGCGAAGTGCACGATGCCGGCTGCCTCGGCGCCCTCGGCAAAGGTCCCGTCGAGCTGGCCGATAAGCAGGTTGTTGGGGTCGCGCGTGGCGTAGCCGAGCTGGGCCTCGACGTTGCCCTTGGCCACGAAGAGGTCCATCAGGCCGTCGTTGTTGACGTCGGCGAACTCGGTGTGCCACGCCGTTGACGGCAGCGACTCGCCGCCGGCGAAGGGTTTGTGGGCCGTCACCCCCATGGCCAGACCGATGTCGCGGTAGTCCGGTCGCATGGGCTGAGCATCGGCCGCACCCTCGGACAGCACCTGCAGCTTGTTGTCGCCCTGGCTGGTCAGGTAGTAGTCGGGGTACCCGTCGCCGTCGACGTCGTGGCTGGCAATGCCCATGCCCCAGATGCGGACGGTCTGCCAGCCGTCGTCGGCGGTGTACAGCCGCGGCTTCTCAGCCGGGCGGACGCGCCACAGCTGTTCCTCACCGGCGCTGTAGTCGCTGTAGTAGTGGCGGTCGTTGCTGACGCGCAAATCGCGCCGGCCGCTGCGGTCCCACTCGCTGAACACCATCGACAGCGGGCACCAGCCGGGCGAGAGGGTGATCGGCGCGCCGTAGCCGCCTTCCGTCCGCGGGCGATAGAGCCGGTTGTCGGAGCAGAGCCGTTCGCTGTTGGTGCTCGACTCGTCGAGGTAGTCTCCGAAGGCCAGCGTGGGCCACGCGGCCGCGGCTTCCCAGGTCGCGCTGAAGGCAGTCGTCCACGCGTCGCCGCCATCGAACCCCCAGTCCTCGTTGGCCCGCTCGAAGCGGCAGCCGCCCAACCCACGCAGCAGCACGTTCTCGCCACGGCGCAGGACGGCGAGGTCCAGCCGGCCGTCGCCGTCGATGTCGAGCGGGTAGGCGCCGATGACGCCGGTGAGCTCGGAGGCCGCGTCCGCCAGTCGTTCGAAGCGCAGCGTGCCGCCCGGCGCCGACTGGTTGCGGAAAAGGCCCGCCGGCGCGCTGCCGCCGGCGATGTAGGCGTCAGGCAGGCCGTCGTCGTCGCAGTCCAGCACGGCCACGCCGCCGCCCACGTAGTAGTCGAAGCCGCCCTCGTAGGCATGCACCAGGCCGGCGGCAATCGCCTCCTCAACGAAACGCGGGGCAGGCAGGGCCGCTGGCGTTCCGTCGCCAGCCGGCGGCCTGCCCAGGCCGAGCGCAAGCCCGCTCCCCAGCGCGAGAAGCGCGGCAGCCAGCAGGCCGAGCGAGAGCCAGGCCGTACGTCGTCGTCCCCTCGTCGCTTGCATGTTGGCGAGTATCATGCGATGCCGCGAGGCTGTCCGCCGGCCGCCGGTCGGCGAGCGGCCCGTGTGCGAGGGGCACAGTCGAGGTGAAGACCACGGATTGGAGGGCGCGCGCGGGGCTCGTGCCGCTCCTCTGCCTGGCCCTGCTGGCCGGGTTGCTGCCGGCCTGCACGGCACGGCCGCCGTACGTGCTGGAGGGCTGCGTTCGGCAGGATCTGGGCGGGCGCTCGGTGGCGCGCGTCTGGAACGAGGTCCTGCTCGACATGATCCGTCAGGTCATCCCGGCGCCTACCGTTCACGCGCGCAACCTGTTCCACTTCTCGGCGGCCACGTGGGATGCCTGGGCGGCCTACGACACGGAAGCGCACGGCTACCTCGTGACCGAGAAGCAGCGCGCCGACGATGTCCTGACTGCGCGTGAGGCGGCCATCAGCTTCGCCGCCTACCGCATCCTGGCCTGGCGCTACGGCGAGGTTTCTGACCTGGCCACGGCGGAGGAGGCGCTCGACGCGACGCTGGCCTCGCTGTGCTACGACAAGAGCTACACCGCGGCCGAGGGCGACTTGCCGGCGGCGCTGGGCAACCGCATCGCCGCCGCCGTGCTGGAGTTCGGGCGGCAGGACGGCTCGAACGAGGCAGAGCGATACGCCGACGCCTCCTACCGCCCGGCCAACGAGCCGCTGATTGTTGACGAGCCCGGCGCGCCGATGCTGGACCCGAACCGCTGGCAGCCGCTGGCCCTCGAGCGCCAGCTGTCGCAGAACAATTTGCCCATCCCGGGCAACGTGCAGACGTTCATCGGGCCGCACTGGGGGCGCGTTACGTCCTTCGCCATGCCGCCCTCCGAGCAGGGCATCCCGATAGATCCCGGCTCGCCGCCCCGTCTTCACGACGCGCTGACCGACGCCCGGTTCAAGGAGGAGGCTCTGGACGTCATTCGCCGCAGCAACGAGCTGGACGCCGACAACGGCGTGACGCTCGACATCAGCCCGGGCGCGCTGGGCGGCAACAGCCTCGGCGCCAACGACGGTACCGGCCACGCGCGGAACCCGGCCACCGGTCAGCCCTACCCGGCGAATGTCGCCCTGCGCGCCGACTACGCCCGCGCCCTGGCCGAGTACTGGGCCGACGGCCCGCGCTCGGAGACGCCGCCCGGCCACTGGAACGTGATCGCCAACGAGGCGTCGGACGCGCTGGGCGACAACCTGCGCCTGGGCGGCCAGGGCGAGCCGCTCGACCGCCTCGAGTGGGACGTCAAGCTCTACTTCGCGCTCAACGGCGCGACGCACGACGCGGCCATCGCCGCCTGGGGCCTGAAGGGCCACTACGACTCGGCTCGGCCCATCTCGATGATCCGCTACATGGGCGCAGTGGGCCAGTCATCCGAGCCGGCTGGTCCGGCGTATCACCCCGACGGATTGCCCCTCGTGGAAGGCCTGGTGGAGGTCGTCACGGCCGAGTCGAGCGCCGCCGGCGAGCGCCACGAGCACCTGGCCGGTCACGCGGGCGAGATCGCCATCCGCGCCTGGAACGGATTCCCGGCGGACCCCGAGAACGAGACCAGCGGCGTGGGCTGGATCCGTGCCGTCCAGTGGGTCCCCTACCAGCGCGACACGTTCGTCACGCCGGCCTTTGCCGGCTTCGTTTCCGGCCACTCGACCTTCAGCCGCGCCGCCGCGGAGGTGCTGACGGCCTTCACGGGCAGCGAGTTCTTCCCCGGCGGAGTGCACGAGCACCATGTCGGCGCAGGTGAGTTCCTGCACGAGGAAGGTCCCACGGCCGACATAACGCTCCAGTGGGCGACCTACTACGACGCGGCCGATCAGGCCGGCGTGTCGCGCCTGTACATGGGCATCCATATCCCGGCCGACGACCTCGAGGGCCGCAAGATCGGCGCCGACTGCGGCATCCTGGCCTGGGAACTGGTCCAGCGCTATTTCGACGGCACGGCGGGTAGTTAGCGGGGGCGAACCTGACACGTGTCGGCCTGGCCGACGTTACGCGAAATATGCCGCCGCCCGCCCCCGCTGTGCAGTCCCTCGCCAGTCACCCTGGCCGACTGGCCATGCACCGACTGTGACTCGAGCAAGGCGGCTGCGCTGACGCGCGAGCGGCGTAAGGAGGGCCTGTCCGACTTCTGACGAATCCCGTGGCCTGATCGCGCCTGACTGCTCAGCCGCCGCCCGCTGCGAAGATCTGCTCGATGACCAGTAGATTCGCTACGGCGTCTCGTGCCGGGACGGGCAGCGGCGTGCCGTCCAGCACGGCGGCGGCGAACGCCTCGAACTCGACGGCATAGGGATCCGCCGTCGGCAGCGTGATCGTCTCCACCGCCGGCGCAACGGGCGGTTCCCCGCCGGCGGTCACGTAGACCTTCGTCGGCCGGTCGGGCGGGATGTTGAAAGGGATCTCGATCGAGGCGTGACCGCGCGTGCCGTAGACGTGCACGCGCTGGTCCGTCTCCGTGCGGATGGTGCAGGTGAAGGCGGATACTCGGCCGCCCTTGAAGTCGAGGATGGCGCTTGTCGCGACGTCGACGCCCATGACAGGGTCACGCACGACGGAGGCCTGCACGCGGCTGGGCTCACCATCGAAGAGCATGCGCGAAAGGTTGACCTGGTAGCAGCCTATGTCGTACAGCGCGCCGCCGCCGGCACCGACGATGTTGCGGATGTTGCGCGGGTCGTCGTTGTAGTACGAGAACCAGCTCTGGACGGCCCGCACTTCGCCCAGCCGGCCGGAGCCGACCACCTCGAGCAGTGCCTGCCATGAGGGGTGGAGGCGGTACATGAAGGCCTCCATCAGGCGCACGCCGGCCTCGTCGCAGGCGGCCACCATGCGCCCGGCGTCGGCCGCGGTCATGGCCAGCGGCTTCTCGCAGAGCACGTGCTTACCGGCCCGGGCGGCGGCGATCGTCCACTCCGCGTGCAGGTGGTTGGGCAGCGGAATGTAGACGGCGTCCACCTCCGGATCGGCCAGCAGCGCCTCGTAGGAGCCGTGGGCGCGCGGGATCTCCAGCGCGCTGGCCACCTGCCGGGCCCGCGCCTCGTCGCGCGAGGCGACCGCCGTGATGCGGCAGCGGGCGGCCCTGCGTATACCGGGCACGACCTTGGTGCGGGCGATATCCGCCGTCGAGAGGATCCCCCAGCGCAGGTCGCTCATCGCCGCGTTCAACCCCACGAAGCTTCGGTCACCGGGCGCTGGGCGACCTCCAGGATGCGGTAGTTGCGCGGCCGGGTGAGCACGAAGACCACCGTCTCGGCCACGTCTTCGGGCCGCATCATGCCTGCCAGTTGGGGCATGTCGGGCGTCCGACCGCGACCCATCGCGAAGTCGGTCGCCACGCCGCCCGGACAGACGTTGGTGCAGCGCACGCCCTTCTCGCGCAGCTCGTGATCCAGCGCCCGGGTCAGCCCAACCTGGGCGAACTTGGAGGCGCAGTAGACCGCCTCGAAGGGCAGACCGCGGCGACCGGCCTCGCTGGCCAGGGTGACGATGTCGGCCGCGTCGCTCTCGAGCAGGTGCGGCAGCGCGGCACGGACCGAGTAGATGAGGCCCTTCACGTTGACGTCGATCATCTCTTCGAGGTGCTCCGGGTCGAGCTCCAGGAACGGGCCGTAGGCACCCACGCCGGCGTTGCCCACGAGAATGTCGAGCCGGCCGAAGCGCTCTACCGTGGCAGCCACGGCCTCCTCCATCGAGCGCTGCTCGCGCACGTCGGCAGCCACTACCAGCGCACCGTCCACGCCGGGGTCCTCGCCCCGCCGCGAAGCCAGGGCAACGCTGGCCCCTTCGCCGGCCAGTGCCCGCCCGATGGCCGCACCGATACCACGCCCCGCACCCGTAACCAGGGCCACGCGGCCCGCCAACCTGCTCATCGAGTCACTCCTTTCACGCCCGCGGCGCACCGTAACGACCCCGGCTTGACAACCAAGCATAGATTGTAGGACTCTTGCACAATCCTGTCGCCGAGGGAGCAGAAAGCGAGTGAATGTGCGTCGTGACGAGCCGGGTCTGCGCAGCGAGACGGTCCGCCGGTCCAACCTCAGCGCCCTCGCGCGCGAGCTGCACGAGGCTGGCCCGACCTCACGTTCCGAGCTCGGCTCGCGGACCGGCCTGACGCGCAGCGCCATACGCGCCCTGATCGGCGAGTTCGTGATTGCCGAACTCGTCTCCGAGGAGCCCTCGGCGCCGCTGGGCGCCCCCGGCCGGCCGTCCTCGCTGGTCTATCCGCATCCCGAGCGCGCCGTGGGCTTGGCTCTCGAGATAGCCGTCGACTCGGTTTCGGCGGCCGTGGTCGGCTTTGGCGGCCAGGTGCTG
Organism: Candidatus Limnocylindria bacterium; assembly: GCA_035514295.1. Lineage (GTDB taxonomy): Bacteria > Chloroflexota > Limnocylindria > Limnocylindrales > CSP1-4 > JALYGJ01. Next base: position 10,247 of record DATKBB010000072.1, read on the forward strand.
GAGCTCGTGCGCGTGGACAATCCGCGGGGCGAGATGTCGGTCGAGCTGGCCGTCGGCAAGCTGGCCGAGCTGGCCGCCATGGTGCGCGGGCTGCCGCCCCAGCGCGAGGAAGTGGTGGGCATCGGCGTGGGCGTGGTGGGCGTCGTGCGACGTAGCGACGGGTTCGTCTCGATGGCACCCAACCTGGGCTGGCGCGACGTGGCCCTGGGCCATGCTCTGCGCCGCGCACTGGATACGCTGATTCCCATCTTCGTCGCCAACGAGGCCGACCTTGGCGCGCTGGCCGAATTGCGCCGTGGTGCTGCTCGCGGCCGCCAGCATGTCCTCTTCGTCTCGGGCGAGGTGGGCGTGGGCGGCGGGCTGATCATCGACGGCCGGCCGCTGACCGGCGGCGCGGGCTACGGCGGCGAGATCGGCCACATGCCGTTCAACCCTGAACCGGCTGCCTGCCGCTGCGGGTCGGTGGGCTGCTGGGAAACGCAGATCGGCGAGGACGCGCTGCTGACTCTGGCCGGGCACCGCGGCGCGGGCGGCCGCGAGGCGGTGGAAATGGTGTTGCGCGAGGCGGAGGCAGGCTCGCCGGTGGCCCGCGCAGCGCTCGAGAAGGTCGGTGCGGGCCTGGGCCGCGGCCTGGCCGGTTTGGTCAACGCATTGAACCTGGAACTCGTCGTCCTTGGTGGGCTGTTCGGGCGTATCTACCCCTTCGTCGATCAGACCATCGAGCGTCAGCTGGATCGCTACGCGCTGGCCGCACCGCGCCGGGCCGTGAGCGTGGTGCCGGCAGCCCTGCAGGCCGACGCGCCGTTGCTTGGTGCGGCGGAGCTGGCCTTCGAACCCTTCCTGGTCGACCCCGCGCGCTGGCTTCGCCCGCGGGCAGGCCTGCTCGAGCTCAGGCCGGCCTGATGCGCATGTTTGGCGACACCTTCCCACTCCAGCCTGCGCCCTCGTGCGCAGGCGCCTACTCAAGCACATGCAGTGTCCGCCCGGTACGGGCAGAGGGGAGGTGAGCGCGACGAACAGCACTTCGTCATGCAGCTAGTGGCACACAGTGGAGGAGGAATCCGTTCAATGAAGCTTTCTCGCAGGGCATTGGCGATGGCGCCAGCGCTCGTCGTGCTGGCAGCGGCCTGCACGCCGGCCGCACCGGCTACGCAGCCGCCGACCACCCAGGCCCCGACCACCCAAGCGCCGGGCACGCAACCGCCGGCCGCCACCGGCACGCCTACTGCCGGCGGCGAATGCATCGTCGGCGTCTCGTGGAACAACTTCCAGCAGCCGCGCTGGGCCGCTCACGACGAGCCTGGCATCAGGGACACGGTTGAGGCAGCCGGCGGCCAGTACATCCAGGCTGACGCGAACCTCAGCAACGAACAGCAGATCACCGACGTCGAGACGCTCATTTCGCGCGGCGCGAATGTCCTGGTCCTGCTTGCCCAGGACACCCAGGCAATCCTGCCGGCGGTCGCAAGGGCCCACCAGGAAGGCATCCCGGTCATCGCCTACGACCGCCTGATCGAGGATCCGGATGTCCTGTACATCACCTTTGACAACGTGGCCGTCGGTCGCGCGCAGGCGGAGGCGATCCTCGCCGCCGTGCCTGAGGGCAACTACGTGCTGATCAAGGGCGATCCGGGCGACCCGAACGCGCACACGTTCCTGCCGCAGGGCTGGGACGAGGCTGGCTTGAAGGACAAGGTCGACGCCGGCGACATCACGATCCTGAACATGTCCGGTGACAGCTGGCCGGACGAGGCCGGCACGTACACCGACGCCTGGGCGACCGAGACGGCCCAGGACAACATGGAGGCGATCATCGATAGGGCCGTCGCCGACGGGAACCAGATCGACGCCATCCTGGCCGAGAACGATAGCACCGCGATCGGTGTCGTCGGCGCCCTCACCGCCAAGAGCTACGGCTACCCGCCGCTCAGCGGACAGGACGGCGACCCCGCTAACCTGAACAACGTTGCGCTCGGCAGGCAGTACGTCGACGTTTGGAAGAACGCCCGGGAGCTCGGCAAGGCGGCCGGAGCTGCCGCGCTGGCGCTGTGCGAGGGCCAGGACATGGCCAGCTTGACCATGGCCGAAGGCCTGGTCGACCCGAGAGTCGCACCGGACAGCCTGACCGCGCAGGACTTCGTGACGCCGGGCGACAACACAGTCAAGTCGTTCATCCTGAAGCCGACCCCGATCACCCAGGAGAACCTGCAGCTGGTTCTCGACGGAGGCTGGGTCACCAAGGAGCAGCTCTGCGCGGGAGTCGATACCTCAGCGGCCGACGCGCCTGAAGCCTGCCAGTGAGCTTGGGTACCTGTTGATCTAGCTAACCCCGGCCTGCGCTCCCGCTCAACGGGACGCAGGCCGGGCCTTCCAGGACTTGGAGGGGCGTGGTGACGAATCTGGCTGACGCGCCGCCGCAGGCCGTATCGGCCCAGCCACCGCAGCGCAGGTCCTTCCGCGACCTCGTAATACAGACCGAGATCAACTTCCGCCTGTTCGGCATGCTCGTCGCCTGGGCGGCGATCCTGCTGCTTTTCCATTTCTGGAGCGGCGGGACCTTCCTGCGTCCCGAGAACATGATGAGCCTGGCCGTGCAGGCGAGCGGCATCGCCGTCATCTCTACCGGCATGGTGCTGGTCATCGTCAGCCGCAACATCGACCTTTCGGTTGGCTCGATCGTGGGCATCGTGGCGATGACCTACGCGGTCCTGATGACCGACATACTGCCCAACGACCTGGGCCTCGCGGGGGACTTTCCATTTCGCTGGCTGATAGCGCTGGGCATGGGAATGGGGCTCGGAATGGCCATCGGAGCGCTCCAGGGTTTCATCATCGCCTACATCGGCGTGCCGGCCTTCGTCGTCACCCTCGGCGGCCTGCTCGCCATCCGCGGCGTCGTCTGGTACTTCTCGAGGGGCGCCGCCGTCTCCGGTCTCGACCCCCAGTTCCAGCTGCTGGGCGGCGGCGCGCAGGGATCCATCGGCGGGACGATGACGTGGCTGGTAGCGGCGCTGGCCGCGCTGGCCATCATCGGCCTCCTCTATTACAACCGGCGCCAACGCCGGCGCTACGGCTTCCCCCTCCGGCCGATGTGGGCCGAAGGGCTGATCGGCGTAGCCGCGGTGCTATTCGTCTTTGGTTTCGCCTGGTTGGCCAACAACAACTTCTGGCCGAGAGGGCTCGCTGAGCAGTACGCCCGCGCAAACAACATCCCGATCCCCGAGGGTGGACTGTTCATCCCGGCCGGCTTCCCCTACCCGGTGGTCATCGTCATCGGCGTGATGCTGGTGATGACCTGGATCGCGACGCGACGCCGCTTCGGGCGCTACGTGTATGCCTACGGCGGCAACCCCGAGGCGGCGACCCTGGCCGGCATCAACACCCGCTGGACGATCATGAAGACCTTCATGATCATCGGCGTCCTGTGCGCCGTCGCCGCGGCCATCGCCGCCGCGCGTTTGAACGGCGCAACGCTCGACATCGGCGTCAGCTACGAGCTCTACGTCATCGCCGCCGCGGTGGTTGGCGGAACGTCGTTCGCCGGCGGCATCGGGACCATCTCGGGCGCCGTGTTGGGCGCCTTCGTGATGCAGTCGATCGCCTACGGCCTGGCCTACGTCGGGGTCAACTCACCCGGTCAGAACGTCGTCGCCGGGATCGTCCTGATCCTCGCCGTCGGTTTCGACAGCTGGAACCGCCGGCGCGGCTCGTAGTAGCGGCAGGGAGGAACAGAGTGACCGTGCAACCGACTTCGCCAGAGCCCTCGTCCGAGCAGTCCGGCGTCACTCCGCTCGTCGAGATGCGCAACATCAACGTCGCATTCGGCGGCGTGCACGCCGTTCGTGACGCCTCGATCGAGCTTTTTCCGGGCGAGGTCATCGGAGTGGTGGGACACAATGGCGCCGGCAAGTCGACGCTCATGCGCGTGCTTTCGGGCGCACACCCGGCCGATAGCGGCGAGATCGTGATCGGCGGGAAGCCGGCGACGCTTCGCAACCCGCGCGATGCGAAGAACTACGCGATCGAGACGATCTACCAGACGCTGGCGCTGGCGGACAACCTCGACGCCCCGGGCAACCTCTTCCTTGGCCGCGAACGGACCACGCGGGGCGGCCAGCTCGACGACTCCAGCATGGAATCCGAGACGCGCAAGGTCATGCAGCGCCTCAACCCCAACTTCACCCGTTTCAGGCAGCCGGCCGTGTCGCTGTCCGGTGGACAGCGACAGGCCATCGCGATTGCGCGCGCGGTCTACTTCAACGCCAGGATCCTGATCATGGACGAACCGACGGCCGCGCTCGGACCCAGCGAAACGGCGCAGGTGCACACCTTGATCCAGCAGTTGAAGTCCGAGGGCATCGGGATCTTCCTGATCAGCCACGACATCCACGACGTGTTCGACCTGTCGGACCGCATCAGCGTGATGTACCAGGGCCGGATCATCCAGACCGTGCGGCGCGAGGAGGTCACCACGGACGACGTGCTGTCGATGATCATCATCGGCCAGCATCCCGGCGCAGCGGCTCAGCCGCCGGCTGCCCCGCCGGCCTGATCGCCGGCCGCGGCGTGGACAGGTGAGCCTCAGCGGATCGCCGCTCGATACGGTAGTGCTGGGGTCGGGGGCCATCGAGCTGACCGTGCTGCCGCAGCGCGGCGCGCGCCTGCACCGGCTACGCGTCGACGGTCACGACCTGTTGCGCACTCCGGCCGACGTGCGCAGCTACGACGACGAGCCGTTCTACTGGGGCGCCTTCGTCATGGCGCCCTGGTGCAATCGCCTGGCGGCCGGCCCGCTCGAGGTGGCCGGACAAACCGTCGACCTGCCGATCAGCTTCCGCGATGGCACGGCCATTCACGGGCAGGTCTACGCCCGCCCGTGGCGCCAGCAGGGCGAATCGGTGTTCGAAGTCGAGGCGGGCGGCAAGGGCTGGCCGTGGCCCTGCCGGGTCCGGCTGGAGTTGGAGCTCGAGTCGGCCGGCCTGACCATCGTCCAGTCGATCGTCAACCTGGCCGACGACGCGATGCCGGCAGGGCTGGGCCTGCATCCCTGGTTCGTCCGACCGGTCGAGGTGGCCGTCCATGCGCCGTCGGTGTTCACGTCGAACAACGCCTCCTCACCCCAGCCGGAGCCTGTAACCGGCAAGCACGACTTGCGCCGGCTGGGCCGGATGACGCCCGACCTGGACGCTACCTGGGCGGACCCGGGCGAGCCGCCGGTGGAGCTGCGCTGGCCGGCAGACGGCCGCGTGTGCCGGCTGACAGCTGGCAGCAACCGGGGCAACCTGTTCATCACGGCGGCCAGCCCGAGCGACGTGGATGCCGTCGCGGTCGAGCCGCAGACTCACGCCCCGCAGGGCCTCCGCCGGCTGCTCAACGGGGAGCCCGGCGCACTCCAATTGATCGAGCCGGGCGGCAGCCTGGTCCTGACCACGCGACTGAGCTTCGAGCAGAGGAACGGGGAGAGCCGAGCATGAGTGACTTCTTCGCGGAGGTGAGCGAGCCGATCCGCTACGGCGGCTTGGACTCGGCCGATCCGCTGACCTTCAAGGTCTACCAGCCCGACCGGCAGGTTCTGGGCAGGCGCATGGATGACCAGCTGCGCGTGGCGGTCTGCCTGTGGCACTCCTTCAACTGGCCGGGCGCGGACGTCTTCGGGGCGGGGACGTTCGACCGGCCCTGGGTGGGCGCCGCGGGGGGCGAGCCCATGGCGGCGGCGCGCACCAAGGTGGACGCCGCCTTCGAGTTCCTGGCCAAGCTGGGCGCGCCGTTCTTCACCTTCCACGATTGGGACGTCGCGCCCGAGGCGGACACCTTCGCCAGGTCCAAGGCGAACCTGCTCGAGATGGCCGACTACATCCAGGGGCACATGGAGCGCACCGGCCGCCGGCTGCTGTGGGGCACGGCCAACCTTTTCAACCACCCTCGCTACGCCGCCGGGGCGGCCACCAATCCGGACCCGGAGGTCTTCGCTTACGGGGCGGGTCAGGTCAAGAACATGCTCGAGGTGACCCGCCAGCTGGGCGGCGCGAACTACGTGCTGTGGGGCGGCCGCGAGGGCTACGACACGCTGCTCAACACGGACCTCGCGCGCGAGGCCGCCCAGCTGGGCCGCTTCCTGAACCTCGTCGCAGAGCACAAGCACAAGATCGGCTTCGAGGGCACGCTGCTGCTCGAGCCCAAGCCGCAGGAGCCGACCAAGCACCAGTACGACTACGACACGGCGACGGTCTACGGCTTCCTGGCCCGCCACGGCCTGGCCGACGAGTACGGCGTCAACATCGAGGCCAACCACGCCACGCTGGCCGGCCACAGCTTCCAGCACGAGATTGCGACGGCCTTCGCGCTGGGCATCTTCGGCAGCGTCGACATCAACCGTGGCGACTACCAGAACGGGTGGGACACCGACCAGTTCCCCAACTCGGTCGACGAGCTGGCGCTGGCGCTCTACGAGATCGTGCGCGGAGGCGGCTTCACGACGGGCGGCTTCAACTTCGACACCAAGCTGCGCCGCCAGAGCCTGGACCGGACCGACCTGTTCCATGCCCACATTGGCGGCATGGACACGCTGGCCCGGGCCCTGCTGGTGGCCGAGCGGATGGTGCGTGACGAGACCCTCGAGCGCTTCCGGCGCGAGCGCTACGCCGGTTGGGAGGAGGGCCTGGGAGCGCAGATCATGACCAGCGAGCTGTCGCTGGAGCAGCTCGAGGCACGGGCCGCGGACGGTTTGGACCCGCGGCCGCGCTCGGGCCGCCAGGAGCTGCTCGAGAATCTCGTCAACCGGCAGATCTGGCGGGCCGACGGGTAGTGCCCCCCGGCCGGCGCGGCATGAAGCACGTCCTGGGCCTGGACGTCTCGACCACGGCCACCAAGGCTGTGCTGGTCAACGAGCGGGGCGAGGTGGCAGCGGCGGCCTCCGCCGAGTACCCCTTCACCACGCCGCGGCCTCTGTGGAGCGAGCAGGACCCGGCCTTGTGGTGGACGGCCGCGCAATCTGCCATCCCCCAGGCGCTGGCGGCTGCCGGCATCAGCGGCGCGCAGGTAGAGGCTATCGGCCTTAGCGGCCAGATGCATGGGCTGGTGCTGCTCGATGCGGCCGGCAAGGTGCTGCGCCCGGCGATCCTGTGGAACGACCAGCGTACTGCCGCCGAGTGCGAGGTGATCCGGCGGGCGGTCGGGCCCGAGCGCCTCGTCGAGCTCACCGGCAACGACGCGCTGACCGGCTTCACGGCACCCAAGCTGGTGTGGGTGCGCGATCACGAGCCCCAGCTGTGGGACCGCATCGCGCACCTGCTGCTGCCCAAGGACTACCTGCGCCTGTGCCTGACCGGCGAGTACGCCATGGACAAGGCCGACTCGGCCGGCACGCTGCTCTTCGACCTGGCCGCCCGCGAGTGGTCAACGGAGGTCGTAGAGGCACTGGGCATCTCCGCCGGCTGGCTGCCGCCCACCTTCGAGGGGCCGCAGGTCACCGGCACGGTCAGCGCAGCGGCGGCCCAGGCGACGGGCTTGGCGGCCGGCACGCCGGTGGTGGCGGGTGGCGGCGACCAGTCGGCCAACGCCGTGGGCGTGGGCGCGGTGCGCCCGGGCGTAGTGGCACTTTCGCTGGGAACCTCGGGGGTCATCTTCGCCGCCACCGCCCAGCCGCTCTACGAGCCGCGCGGGCGCGTGCACGCCTTCTGTCACGCCGTCCCCGGCCGCTGGCACATGATGTCGGTGATGCTCTCCGCGGCCGGCAGCCTGCGCTGGTTCCGCGACGCGCTTGCCCCGGGCGAGGACTTTGGCGGGCTGACCGAAACCGCGGCGGAAGTGCCGGCCGGCAGCGAGGGGTTGCTGTTCCTGCCCTACCTGTCGGGCGAGCGCAGCCCGCATCCCGATCCCCTGGCCCGCGGCGCATTCGTCGGCCTGACCCTGACCCACGATCGGCGACACATGACCCGCGCGGTGCTCGAGGGTGTCGCCTTCGGCCTCCGCGACGGGCTCGACCTGATGATCGAGGCGGGCATGCCCGCGCCGGCCGAGGTGCGCGCTTCCGGCGGCGGCCTGGCCAGCCCGCTCTGGCGGCAGATCCTGGCCGATGTTCTGGGGGCGGACATCGCGACTGTCAGCACGTCGGAAGGGGCGGCCTACGGCGCAGCCCTGCTGGCGGCCACGGGCGCCGGCTGGCAGGCAAGCGTGGAGGAAGCCGCCGATGCGCTGGTCAGCGCGCAGGTGGTGGCGCGGCCGGGAGCTGACGCCGCGCGCTATGGAAGCCTGCATGGCGTCTACCGCGGGCTGTACCCCGCACTCTCGGGCACGTTCGTCGAGCTTTCGGCCGGCTGGCTGTCATGCGCCTGAGCGACCACGGGCGTCACGCCACGTCGGGCTCGATGGTGGGCAGGTACAGCACGAACTCCGAGCCGCCCTCCGGGCGCGAGCTGGCGCGGATGCCGCCGCCCATGGCCTCCGCCAGGCGGCGGCAGACGAACAGTCCTATGCCGGCGCCGCCGGGTACGGCCTTGGCCGAGGGCGATCGGTAAAAGAGGTCGAAGAGCTTCTCCGGGTCTTCCTCGCCGAGCCCGGGCCCGTGGTCGATGACGCGCACGAAGAGGCGCTCCTCGGAACTGGTCTCGGCCTCGACCCGGATGCCGTGTTCCAAGCCGGCGCCGTAACGCACGGCGTTGGTCATCAGGTTGCGCAGCACCTGCTCGAGGTAGGTCGCGTCGCCGCGCACCGCGGGCAGGTTCTCCTCCACGCCCAGCTCGATCTCCAGCCCGGGCAGCCGCATCTGCAGCGAACGAGCAACGCTGGGGATCAACCGCTGCATGAGCACCGGCTCGTCGCCGATCTCCACCCCGCCCCGCTCCACGTGGGTCATCACCAGCAGGTCCTCCACCAGCCGGGCCAGCCTTTCCGACTCGGCCCGGATGTCGCGCACGACCTCCTCGCGCTGATCCTCGGCGAGGGCGCGCTCGAGCAGCTCGCTGCCGCCATAGATCGTCGTGATGGGCGTGCGCAGCTCGTGCGACAGGACGCCCAGGAAGGCATCGCGCGCGGCGCGCGCTGCCCGCGCCTCGGTCACGTCGCGCAGCACGACCACGAATGGTCCGTGCCGCTCGCCCCGATCGGCGGGCGTGCGCCGCGAGCGGTAGCGACGCAGCTCGTACCAGCGCTCCGAGCCGGCCAGCTGGACCTCGCCTTCGAGATCGGCCAGCGCGTCGCCCGTCTCGCCCCGGCCGGCGACGGCGTTCGGGTCGAGTTGTCGGACGCGCTCGGGGTCCGGCCGGACGCGCTGGCGCAGCCGTTCGACGGTGCGCGGCGGGTCCTGCGTGAGCGGCGGGTCCTGCGTGAAGAGCTCCTCGGCGGCCCGGTTCGTCAGCCGGAGGTGGCCGCTGGCGTCGAAGACGAGCACCGAGTCGGCCATCGCGGCCAGTACGGCGTCCAACTCAGCGCGCCGGTCGCGGGCCGTCTCGAACAGCCTGGCGTTCTCGAGGGCGATGCCGGCCCGAGCACCCAGCTCCTGGGCAAGGTCAAGGGCGTACTTGTCGAGTGGCGGCTCGCTGGCCCGCCGGCCAACGGTCAGGGCGCCGATCGACCGCCCACGAGCAAGCAGGGGCACGCGCAGCCAGGAGGTGACGCCCAGCTCGAGCAGATGGGCGGTGGGAATGTCGGTGGGCTCATCCGGCTGGCCGCGACGCGGTGCGCTGGGGACCCACTCCGGCGTTCCCGTCCGGATGACGTGCGCCGGTCCGCTGGCGTCGTCGGGCCGCAGCGGACGCTCGCGACGCCGGCGCCAGGCCAGTGCCGCGGCCTCCGGCTCCACGTGCACCAGCGCGGCGGGCACGATCGAGCCGTCCACGTCGAGCAGGTCCACCGCGCAGTAATCGCCCAGGCGCGGCACGGACAGGCGCGCCAGACGGCGAGCGGCCTCCTCCTGGTCGAGCGTCGCGGATACGGTGGCCAGCGCCTCGGTCAGGAACTGCCGATTGGCCGTCTCCCGGCGCTGCTCGGTGATGTCGCGGATGACCACCACGACCTTGTCGATGCTCTCGTCGTCGTTGTGCAGCGGCGTGGCCTGCAGGATCTGCCAGCGCTCCTCGCCGCTGGCGTGCCACAGCACGCGCACCAGTCGCTCCGGCGTCTGGCGCCCACTGTCGAGCGCCACGCGGCTGGGCATTCTCTCTCGCGTGAGCCCTTCACCATCCTCGTCGAATATGGTGAAGCGCTTCTCCGGTTCACCGGCCGGGGCGGCCAGCAGTGCCCCCGCCGAGGAGTACTGGAGAAGGCGAGCGGCGGCCTCGTTGGCATACAGCAGCCGGCCGTCTCGGGCGCGGACGAGGATCCCGTCGTGGACGTTGGCCACGATGGCCTCGAGCTCGTCGCGCGAGCGGCGCAGTTCGGCCTCCACGCGCAGCCGGGACACTCCTCCGGCCAGCACATTGGCAACTGCCTGCAGGAAGCGCCCGTCGTCCGGGGTGAAGTGTCCTGCACGGCCGCTCCACGCGGAGAGCACTCCGTACGGTTGCTCTGGGCCGCCGATGCGCGCGCTCAGGCCCGCGCGGGCACCGTTCTCGAGCAGCTCAGGCACGACCGTGAAGCGTCGCTCCCGGCGCAGGTCCTCAACGAGCAACGGTCCGCCGACCTTCAGCCTGTAGCCCGACAGTGAGCCGTCCTCGGCACCCAATACCAGTTGGCCCAGCACGCCTGCGGGCCAGCCCGCGCCGGCGACCAGCAGCAGGTCGCCCGACTGGTTGAGCTCCGCTACGGAGACCAGCGTGACGTCCAAAGCTTCCGCAACGAGCCGGCTCGTCTCGGAGAGCAGGTGCTCCAGCCGTTCCTCGGCCAGCGCGCGCTGCGCGATCTCGTCCAGCGCCGTTTGCCGCGCAAGCAGCTGGGCCTGCAGCATGTCGCTCGCCTGGCCCGGCTGCGCGCCGTGCGCCTCGGCGGTGGGGATCAGCGGGGGTCGCTGGCTCATGGGACTCCGTGCTCGTGTGTTCGGCGGGCCAAGCATACATAGGCGTACCATCCGGTCCCCTCGATGGCGGCGCAGAGGGTGTGACGGCAGGCCGTGTGGCCCGACGGGGCTAGGCCAGGCTGGGCAGCTCCTGCTCCACCTCGAGGGCCGGCCTGAAAAGGTCCCCGCGCTGGTCGATGCGGGGCTGGATCGTGACGATGTCCCAGCCGTCCGGGCGGAGACCCGGCTCGTCAAGCTCCGCCCAGGTGATGGGTGCCGAAACCGAGGCGGCGGCCACCGGCCGGACAGCGTAAGGGGCCACCAGCGTCTTGTTGACGGCGTTCTGGGTGAAGTCGAGTCGCGCTCGTCCCCGGCGGGCCTTCTTCTCCCACTCCCAGCTGACCAGCTCGGGCAGAGTACCCCCGACTGCACGCGACAGGCCCTCCACCCAGTCGCGTGTCTGCTCGAAGGTGTAGATCGGTTTGACGGGCACCCACACCTGCAGCCCGCGCTTGCCGGTCACCTTGGGCACTCCCACCACGCCGAGGTGTTCCAGCGCGGTACGGAACAGGCGGGTCAGGGCGATGACCTCCTCCCAGCTGGTCTTGTCGCCCGGGTCGATGTCGACCAGGGCGTAGGTCGGGCGCTTGTAGGCCTCGGTGCTCGACGTCCAGGGATGCATGTCGATCGTGGCGTGATTGGCCAACCAGGCCATCGTCGCCACGCGGTCGGCCACGATGTAGGTATGGGCCTCGCTCGAGCCTGCCTCGGGATAGCGCCAGCGGGCGATCCAGTCGGGCGCGTGAGAGGGGATCTCCTTCTGCCAGAAGTGCTTGCCCTCCACCCCGTCCGGCCAGCGCCACAGGTTGAGGGCCCGGCCCCGCAAATAGGGCAGCATCACCGGCGCCAGGGTGACGTAGTAACGGATCAGATCGCGCTTGGTGAAGCCGGGTCCGGGGAAGAGCACCTTGTCGAGGTTGCTCAGGCGCAGCGAGTGCCCACCGACCTCCCACACTCCCTCACGGCTCAGCGCCTCCAGCGCTTCCAGCTCGGCCGGCGTGGCCGACTGGGCGGGGCCGCCCACATCCTCGTCGGGCGACCGGCCGGCGCTCGTTCGCCCGGCGACCTTGCGTCTCGTCTTCGCGCTGCGCTCGGCAGCGTCCGCCGCCCGCCGGGCCGGCTCGGCCTGTTCCCGCGTGACGCTGCGCGGGTCCCGGCCCTGCTCGATGCCCTTGTAGGCCGCCTGGCGTAACAGGTCGTCGTCGGTCCAGTCGCTGTACTCGACGCGCACGACCAGGCGCGGCTCCGACCAGCGCGCGCCCCTGATGCGCGGCGGATTGACGACAGGCGGCGTATCGACCGCGTGCTCGTCCAGCTCCGCCTTCAGCTGGCGCCGCGTGCGCGCGTCCAGGCCGCTGCCCACCTCGCCGACGTAGCGGTAGCCCTCGCCGTCATGGACGCACAGGATCAACGAGCCCAGGTCGGCATGGCTGCCCTGGCCGGGCTCGTAGCCGCAGACCGCCACCTCCTGCCCGCGCCTGATCTTGATCTTGAGCCAGGCGCGGGAGCGGCGGCCGGGCTCGTAGCGGCTGCTGCGCAGCTTGGCCACCATGCCCTCAAGGCCCTGCTGCCGGACAACGTCGTGGAAGCCCTCTCCGTCGGCTTCAATGTGGGTCGCGTAGCGTACGACGGGGTGCTCACGCAGCACGCTGCGCAGTAGCCGCTTGCGCTGCTCGAGAGGCACGTCCAGCAGCGAACTGCCGTCATGGTAGAGCAGGTCAAAGGCGTAATAGACGATCGGCGCGTTGGCGCCGCGGGGCGCTCCGTGGCTCGTGCTGGAGCGGCCCGATGAAGGCCCGAAGCGGCCCATCCCCGCCCGATCCTGGAGCAGCCCGAACTCCGGCTTGCCCTGCTCGTTGAGGGCGACCACCTCGCCATCCACAACCGCTGTCTGGGCCCGGATCCAGCTGGTGGGTGCGCCGGCCAGGTCAGGAAAGTAACGCGCGGCGTCCTGCTTGTTGCGCGTCCACAGGCGAGCGCGGCCGTCCTGCACGACGGCCTCGACCCGGTAGCCGTCGAGCTTCAGCTCGTAGAACCAGTCGTCGTCGCTGAAAGCTCCCTCGGCGGCGGTGGCCTTCATTGGTTCGATGAACTCGGGCAAGGGAGCGGGGCGGGCCGCGGAAAGGTCGATCTCGGCCACCGCCGCCGGCGCACCGCTGTCCCACACGGCGGCCTTGCCGGCGGCCACCTCGTCGTTCGTACGGCCGGTCTTGACCGAGCGCGGATGGTCGTCCACGTCCCACGCCGCATCGGCGTCCTCGCCCTTCTTGTGGATGAGCAACCAGTCGTCCTTGGACGGGTCGTCCGAGCGGGTGCGCACCAGCGTGAACCGGCCGCGCAGCTTCTGGCCGTGAAGCCGGAACTTGAGCTCCCCCTGGCTCACGGCGCGGCCCGGATCGTCCGTCTCCTCCGGCTCGAACGTGCCCCAGTCCCAGACGATCACGTCACCGCCGCCGTACTCGCCCTTGGGGATGACACCCTCGAAGTCGAAGTACTCCAGCGGATGGTCCTCGACGTGCACGGCCATGCGCCGATCGGCGGCGTTGAGCGATGGCCCGCGGGGCACTGCCCAACTCATGAGCACGCCGTCGATCTCGAGGCGGAAGTCGTAGTGCAGACGCGTGGCCCGATGACGCTGAACGACGAAGCGCCGGCCGGGCTCGGGCGGGGCCGAGCCGCCGGCCGGCTCCGGCGTGCGGCCGAAGTCGCGCTTGCGGCGGTAGGTCTCCAGCGACATGGCCCCAGACTAGCGCGGCGCAGCGACGGGGCCGCCCAGTGCGGGCCCGCTAGCCCAGGGTCAAGCTCAGATCTGGGCCTTCTCGCGCGGCCAGGCCAGGGTAAGCAGCAGCGCGCAGTCGGACTCGGCACTGAGCTGCCATGGCTGACCGGCGTCGATTACGGCCAGCTCGCCGGCTCCCAGTTGCGCCTCTGTGCCGGGCAGCCTGAGCACCGCTCGCCCTTCGAGTAGCTGCACGCTGCCGCGGGCGTCGCCGTCCTCTTCGTCCAAGGTAGCGCCGGAGCGCAGGACGGTCAGCAGCAGCCGAAAGTCCACGTCCTTGGCCAGCGTGCGCGAATTGCGATCGCCATCCCGCCAGGCGTCCTCCTCGCGCAGGCGCTCGAGCTCGGCGGGCAGTCGGAAGGCCATCAACGGCTCCATCAGCGGCCTGCTCTCGCGCTCGTCGGTGCCGCTGGTTCGGCCATAAGGGCTGGTCGACATGGCGCTACCTCCGCATCAGGGCTGGACGGTCGGGATGATCGTCTCGGGACCGTCCTCATCGCCGGGAGGCATGGTGCCCGGTTCCTGGGGTGGCATGGGCAGGACCGCCGGCGGTGGATCGCCCGGTGCGTTGGGCACCGGCGTCTGAAGATCGGGCCCGGTGGGGATGCCCTCGGGACCCTGCTGCCCAGCGGGACCGCAGGCTGCCAGAGCGGCCACCATCAGGCCGACGAGCATCGTGCGGGCGACCCGCTTCATGGCGTCCTCCTTGGATCGCGGGCCGGCGACGGAGGCGCGCCCGCCAGAGCAGGAATACTCATGCCCATAGGCTCTGGGTGTTCCCGTCCCCCCGAGCCTCCGGCAGTCGCGCCGGCCGTCACCGGCCTCATATCTGCGGGCCGCTCGGGTCCGGAGTGGGGTGCTGCACGTCGCCTGCGTCGCGGACCTCGTCGCCCAGGTTGGACGGATCGCGTCCAACGCGATCGGCGATCGTGCCGCCGTCCTCTCGGCCGCTGCCGAGTGGCTCGCTGCCTGGGTTCTGGGGCATCCCGCCGATGGGCTCCTCGCCCGGGCGCGTCGTTTCGGACATGTTCATCTGTCTCCTCACGGCTGTATTGCTCAAGATGCCGTGCCGGCGCTTGCGCCAGCTCACTGCACTACCGCTGAGCTAGTTGCAGTCCTGTTTCACGCTCGGACCTGCCGCCCCGCTAGGCTTAGGCTGCGGCTGCCGCTGCGCGGCCCACCAGCCCGAAGCAGGAGGGTCCCAGCCGTAGCCGTCAGCGTGCCCGAGCCGAACCTCACCGTCTGGCCCGGACGGCCCTACCCGCTGGGAGCGACACTGGACGCGCAGGGCGTCAACTTCGCACTCTTCTCGGAGGTGGGCCAGGCCGTCGAGCTGTGCCTGTTCGACGAGGCCGGCCGCGAGACACGCCTGGAGTTGCCCGAGAAGACCGGTCATGTCTGGCATGGCTACGTGCCCGGCGTGACGGCGGGCCAGCGCTACGGCTACCGCGTGCACGGCCCCTGGGCACCGGAGCGTGGCCTACGCTGTCTGCCCAGCAAGCTGCTGCTCGACCCGTACGCCCGCGCGCTAGATGGCGCGGTCGCGCGCGACGAGGCCGTCTTCAGCTACCACTTCGATCGGCCGGACGGGTCGGTGAACGAGACCGACAGCGCAGCCCACGTGCCGCGCTCGCTCGTCGTCGATCCGTCCTTTGATTGGGCCGGCGACCAGCCGCCGCGTCGCCCACTGCACGAGACGATCATCTACGAGACGCACGTCAAGGGCTTCAGTGTGCGCCGCCCGGAGCTGCCGCCCGACTTGCGTGGAACCTACGCCGGCCTGGGCCATCCCGCCTCGGTGGAGTACCTGAGGGGCCTGGGCGTCACCGCCGTCGAGCTGCTGCCGGTGCAGCAGTTCATCCATGACGCACAACTGCTGGAGCGCGGCCTGCGCAATTACTGGGGCTACAACACTATCGGCTATTTCGCGCCCCACAACGAGTACGCCGCGGCGCGGACGCCGGCCGGCGCGGTGCCCGAGTTCAAGCGCATGGTGGCGGCCTTTCACGCGGCCGGCATCGAGGTAATCCTGGACGTCGTCTACAACCACACGGCAGAGGGCAACCATCTCGGCCC
The DNA here is from genome assembly GCA_035514295.1 of Candidatus Limnocylindria bacterium. Taxonomy (GTDB): domain Bacteria; phylum Chloroflexota; class Limnocylindria; order Limnocylindrales; family CSP1-4; genus JALYGJ01. Next base: position 26,092 of record DATKBB010000072.1, read on the forward strand.
GCTGCTCTGCTTCAGGGGCATCGACAACGGTGCGTACTACCGACTCGAGCCCGACCGGCGGAGCCACTACGCCGACTACACGGGCACGGGCAACACGCTCAACGCCGGTCATTCCTACGTCCGTCAGCTGATCATGGACAGCCTGCGCTACTGGGTGACCGAGATGCATGTGGACGGCTTCCGATTCGACCTGGCGGCGACCTTCATGCGCGAGGAGCATGCCGTCGAGCGGATGGCTGCCTTCTTCGACCTGATCCAGCAGGATCCGGTCGTCAGCCAGGTCAAGCTGATCGCCGAGCCGTGGGACGTGGGCGAGGACGGCTACCAGGCGGGTAACTTCCCGCCACTCTGGTCGGAGTGGAACGGGCGCTACCGCGACGCCGTCCGCGATTACTGGCGAGGTCAGCCGCGCACGCTGGGCGAGATGGGCTACCGGCTGACGGGCAGCTCCGACCTCTACGAGCACAGCGCTCGCCGACCGCACGCGAGCATCAACTTCGTGACCGCCCACGACGGCTTCACGCTGGCGGACCTGGTCTCCTACGACCAAAAGCACAACGAGGCCAACGGCGAAGGCCCGATTCCCGGCGAAAGCCACAACCGCTCCTGGAATCACGGCGTCGAAGGTCCCACCGACGATCCAGCCGTGCTCGCACTGCGCCGCCGCCAGCAGCGCAACTTCCTGGCGACCCTCGTGCTCTCGCAGGGTGTGCCCATGCTGCTCGGCGGGGACGAGCTCGGCCGGACACAGAGGGGCAATAACAACGCGTACTGCCAGGACAACGAGACCTCCTGGTACGACTGGGCTGCCGCCGACGAGCAGCTGCTGGCCTTCACCCGCCGGCTGATCGCGCTGCGCCGGGCGCATCCCGTCTTCCGCCGCCGGCGCTGGTTCCACGGCCGGCGCATCCACGGCCACGAGGTCACGGACATCGGTTGGTTTCGGCCGACAGGCGAGCCGATGGACGAGAGCCACTGGGCCGAGGCCTCCACGCACGCATTGGGCCTCTATCTGGGCGGCCACGACCTGGGTGTCGACGAGCAGGGCACGGCGATCGTCGACGCTTCGTTCTACCTCCTTTTCAACGCCAACGCCGAGCAGTTGGCGTTCTGCCTGCCGGCCCGGCGCTGGGGCCGCTCCTGGGAACCGGTCATCGACACGACACAGGAGGACGGGCTACCGGCCCACCGGGGGCGGCTGGCGGCCGGCAGCGAGGTAGCCTGTGTAGGTCGATCTCTGATGCTGCTGCGCCGAGCGGGCTAGGGTCTCGCCTTCAGCCCGGGCGTGGAGGAGGCACGACCTCCAACTCCTCGGCCAGCGTGGGCTGAGCAGTGGTGGGATCCTCTTCGGGCGTGGCCGGCTCCAGTGGGATGGGCGATGTGCGTGCCGGCAGCCGCTCGATCACGACCAGCAGCGAGGCCGCCACAGGTACGGCCAGCAATGCGCCCGCAATGCCGCCAATCGCCCCGCCGAAGAGCACGCTGGCCAGCACCACGAAGGGCGGGATGCCGATCGCATTGCGCATCACTATCGGCACCAGCACGTTGCGCGCCGGGCACGATCAGGAAGGCCAGCACGGCGACGCTCAGCAGGAACAGGGCGTAGACCAGCAGGATGGTTGCGCCCCGGCCCAGCGGCGTACGCGCGCGCAGCCAGTCGACGGTTGGCTCCAGGCCGGCCGCCACCAGCAGGGCCAGGAAGACGATCAGCAGCACGTGCGTGGCCAGGCTGAGCCCAAAGAGCACCATGGCCACCAGCGCGGCGCCCAGCGTGAAGGCGGCGCCGCGCACGAACCATCTGTAGGCCTGCGTTCTCGAGGCTGTACCCCCGCTCGAGCCGGACCCGCCGCGAATGGCCGCAAACGATAGCAGCCCGCCAGAGGTCGTCGCTCTCAACTGCAATGCCGACGCAACCTCTATTGCGGTCGGAGGGGTTACCCCTCGGCTGTAGAGTGGATGTTCGAGGAGGAAACGCCCTTGAACAGTCAACCACTCGTTCTCGTCGCCGACGACGAGCCGCGCATCACAAAGCTAGTGGCACTCACCCTTCACGACGAGGGCTTCCGCGTCGTGACTGCCGGGGGAGGGGAGGAAGCACTCAAGAAGGCAGAGGAAGTACGGCCGGACATCGTCCTGCTGGACATCGTCATGCCCGACCTCGACGGCATCGAGGTCATGCGACAGCTACGGGAATGGCGGCCCGTGCCGGTCATCCTGCTGACCGCCAAGGGCTCGACCAGCGACAAGGCCAAGGGGCTCGACCTGGGCGCCGACGACTACATCGCCAAGCCCTTCCACCCCGACGAGCTGGCCGCCCGCGTGCGCGCCGTGCTGCGCCGGGCCAGCGGCGTCTCGCCGGGCGCGGGGATCGTCGCTTTCGACGACATCGAGATCGACCTCGAGCGCCGGCTACTGACCAAGGGCGGCGAGCTGGTCTCCCTGAGCCGGACGGAGTGGCTGCTGCTCCAGCACCTGGCCGCTCACGCGGGCAAGGTCGTCCTGCACACCGAGTTGCTGACCAAGGTCTGGGGCCCGGAGTATCGCGACGACCTGCAGTACCTGCGCGTCTGGATCAGCCGGGTCCGGCGCAAGCTGGGCGCGGCGCCGGGCGAGCCGGGACCGATCAAGACCTTCCAGGGCATAGGCTACGTACTCGACGTGGAGGGCAACCTGGGCGACAGCAGCACCCATTCGAGCGGAGCAGCTGCCTCGAGCAGCGAGCCCAAAGAGACGGCCAGCGCCTGAACGAGGAAGCGCGCCGGCGCCGTAAAGCTGGCGGGCTTCCGAATCTGCTCCCGACGATCAGCTATTCGATGCTGAGTCCGGCTGTGCCCTGCGCGTCGGCCTGACCCTCCCGACCCAGCAGCGTGGCAGCCATCGCCGCCGCGGGGGCCAGCGCCGCCAGCACCAGCAGGCGGTTGGAACCGGTCATGAAGAGCCCCACGCCCAGGCCGAGCGAGAAGCTGGTGCCGATGATCAGCGCCTGGTTGGGCATCTCGCCCAGCACCTTCTGCGTCTCGCGGGCGGCAACCTCGGCGCCGGCCATGGCCTCGGGCAGCCGCTCGGCGGCCTTGCCGGCACCCGTTCGAATAGCGTCCTGTGCTCCGGCCATCACACCCACCACGTTCTTCTTGCGGCCTTCACTGGCCGTGTCTGTCGCTGCGTTTCCATTGTCGCGGCTGGGCCGCTCTCTAGCCATGTTGCTCCTCCTTCTGCACTGGCGCGCATTCTTGGGCGCCGGCGGTCTCGGCAGAGCGGATCTGCTGGGCAGCGCCTATTGCAGCCATCTTACAGGGGGCCGCGCAGCCGCCGGCTGTGGCTCAAGGCGCCGGGGACGGTTCCGGTGCCGGCTCTTCCGGCGGCTCCACGCCTTCGTCGCCGGGCGGCCCTGGCGGGGGTCCGGGTCGGCCGCCGCCACCTCCGCCGCCGCCTGGCTCAGGCGTCGGGTCGGGCTCAGGCTCGGGGTCATCTGAACCGGGCGGTGTGGGCTCCGGGTCGGGCGAGGGGGGAGCCGGCGTGGGGCACGAGAGCGGCGCGATAGGGCCGCCCCAGCCGTTGCGCCGGAAGAGATAGTCGGTTCGCGTAGCATGCTCGCCGCGCACGTTGCGGCCTCTGCGCGCACGGTTCATCCAGTCGTCGAGCGCGTTCTGCCAGCGCTCCGGTGAGTCGGGCTCCACCTGCCTGAGGTCGACGAACCAGCCGTCGCACATCGCACGGTAGAGGATGCCCGCCGGATCTACCTCGTCCTCGCCGTCCGGCTGCGTACCCTGAAGGAACCACTCCTCCAGCTCGTCGACTGTCCATGGCCCCGGCTCGCCGCCCGACCAGGCGTCGATGGTGGCGCGCACCAGGCCGCCCGGCGGCTCCGGGAAGTCGGCCACCGGCCAGTCGCGCGAGTAATCGCGCATGAACGCCTGCCACACGCGGCCGGGCGCGTCCGCAGCAAGCACCGGCGCATCGCCGCCCAGCGGCGGGCTGAAATCGCTGTTGCCCATCCACACGCCGACCACGAGGTGCGTCTCATTGGGATCGGCGGGTGGGGCCAGGTAGCCGTAGACCGATAGGTCACGCATGTCGTTGGTCGTGCCCGTCTTGGCCGCCGCCGGACGCCGGACCTCTGCGCCGTCGCCGTTGCGTATGCGCAGGCGCTGGCCCCAGATGACGTTCTCGGAGGGGTCCGTGTTGTCCTTCAGGATGTCGGTCGTCAGCCAGGCCGCCTCTTCGCTGAGAGCCTCGTTGGCCAGGGGCTGGCCGGCCTGGTAGATCAACTGACCGTTGCTGTCGTAAATCTCCAGGATGCTGCGCGGCGCCGTCACCAGGCCCTGGTTGGCCAGCGCTCCAAAGGCGGCCGTCAGCTCGACGAGGTTCGTCTCGACGGTACCGATGGCGCCGGCCAGGCCGGCCTCCAGCAGGTGGCGGTTGCCGCGCGGGAAGGTCAGCCCGAGGCGCTCGGAGAGTGCCGCGACCTCGTCCGTGCCGACCCGGTCGAGCGCGCGGATGGCGGGCACGTTGAGCGAGTACTTGAGCGCCTCACGCAGCAGCACCGGGCCGCGGTCGCGCAGGTCGGCGTTGCGCGGCACCCAGTCGCGCGCGAACTCGGTGGTCACGTCTGGGAGCAGGGTGCCGGCCGTCAGGCTGTGATTGTCGAAGCCGGCTGCGTAGACAAGCGGCTTCCAGGCCGAACCCGGCTGGCGGTAACCGCGTCCGGCGACATCGAACTTGGTGTCCAGCTTGGGCGATGCCAGGTCGTCGCGGTAGTAGCCGGCGCTGCCCACGTAGCCCAGCAGGTCGCCCGTGCGCGCGTCCATGGCCACCAGCGCGCCGTTGTGAATGTCCTTGTCGCGCAGCGAGAGCAGCCACTCGCGGTCCTCCTCGAGGCCCTCCTGCTCGATGACCTCCTCCATCTCGGCCCTGCTCAACTGGGTGTAGACCGTGCCCGCCGTGACGTAGCGTTCGGCCACCTGCTGCGCGTCCCAGTCGAGCGTGGTGATCACCCGGTAGCCGCCGCGCTCGGCCGGCGCGCGGTCTATCAGCAGCCGATCGAGCTGCGGCTTCATGTGCCAGACGAAGTGCGGCGCGCGGTAGACGAGGGGCAACTCGGGAGCCAGCACGATCGGCTCGTCGATGGCCCGTTGCAGCTCGGACGGGGTGAGCGTCGTCCAGCGGCCGTGGCCCTCGGCGAGGTTGCGCAGGATGAAGTTACGCCGCTCGACCGGCGTGGGCAGCCGCTCGCCGGCCTCGGCCTGGGTGGGCACCACTAGCCGGCCGAGGCTGTCCACCTCCGCCCACTTGAACAGGTCGTAGCTGTCCGGCGCCTGGGGCAGGCCGGCCAGGATGGCCGCCTGGGCGGGGGTCAGGTCGTCCATGTCGGTGACGCCGAAGTAGACCTCGGCGGCAGCAGCGATGCCGTAGGCGTTATGGCCGTAATAGATCTGGTTCAGGTAGGCGGTGATGATCCTTTCCTTGCCCTCTTCGCCGGGAAAGGCCAGGGTCAGGTTGCGCGACTGGAGGATCTCCTTGATCTTGCGCTCATAGATGTCGCCGGCCAGCACCTCGGCGGGCAGCAACCGGGCACGTACGTACTGCTGGGTGATCGTGGAGGCGCCTCGGTCGCGGATGCCGGCCACGCTCTCGATGACCGCGGCCATGATCGCGTTGGGGTCGTAGCCCTCGTTGTCCCAGAAGGAGCGGTCCTCGACGGCGATGTGGGCGTCGAGTACGAGCTGAGGGATGTCGTCGTAGTTGACCACGCGCCGCCGCTCGGACTGGAAGCGGGCCAGCTCGACCGTCCCGCTCCTGTCCAAGACGACCGACGGCTGGGCGTACTCCAGTTCCTCGAAGCTGGCGACGTTGGGCAGGTCCTGCTCCATGGCGTCCAGCGTGAAGAGCGCCACCCCGCCGGCTGCAACCGTGCTGCCCACGACACCGAAGCCCAGGACGAGCACGAAGAGTAGCGAGATGAGGCCCACCAGGCCGGCACTCGAGCCGGCCGGCTTTGGCTTGGCTCGCGCACGGGCCAGCGCCAGGCGGCGGAGATTGCCGTTGGGACGCCGGTGCCCGTTGCTGGGCCTGATCGGCCGGGGCCTGGGTCTATTCACGCTGGACATTGTCGCGGACTATGCCCAGCCCTGCTCAGCGACGGCCGCCCGCGCCCTTCAGGCGGCCGAGGCACCGGTCCGCTCCTTCGCCAGGCGCCGACGGAGCAGGCGCAGCACCGTGCGCTCCTCGGGTCGCAGCTCGGTCGCCGGCCGCTTCAGGTCCTCGCCGGCCCGCTGCTCCAGGACTTTTAGGAGCGTGCCGTCGAGGTGGGCGTCGATGATCGCCGGATGGATGTAGCAACGCCGGCAGATCGCCGGCGTGTTGCCCAGCCTGCGGGCGACGTCCTCGACGGCTTGTACCAGCGGATTGCGCGTGGCGTCCTCGGTCGCCTCGCGCAGCGCCTGCAGAGCCTGGGCGGCGAGCACCGTGCCGGCCCACGTGCGAAAGTCCTTGGCGCTGAACTCCGCGCCCATCGCGTCGCGCAGGTAGTCGTTGACGTCCTCCGAGCTGACCGCCTGCGGGCGGCCCTCCTCGTCGACGTACTGGAACAGGTGCTGCCCGGGCACCTCCTGGCACTGGCGCACGATGCGCGCCAATCGTCGGTCGCGAAGCCCAACCTCGTGCCGCTTGCCGGCCTTGCCGCGAAAGCTGAGCTTGAAGCTCTCGCCGCGAATCTTGGCGTGGCGGTCGCGCAGTGTGGTCAGCCCGAAGGAACGGTTCTGGCGTACGTACTCCTCGTTGCCCACGCGCAGCAGGGTGACCTCCAGCAGGCGCACCACGGTCGCCAGCACTTTGGCCCGCGGCAGTCCGCGCAGGGCGAGATCCTGCTCCACCTGCCGGCGCAGGCGCGGCAGCGCCTCGGCAAAGGCGATGGTGCGCTCGAACTTCGCTCCGTCGCGCGCCTCGCTCCAAAGCGGGTGGTAGCGGTACTGCTTGCGGCCCCGCGCGTCGCGGCCAGTGGCCTGTATGTGGCCTCGCTCGCTGGGGCTGATCCAGACCTCCGTCCAGGCGGGCGGGATGGCCAGCGAGCGGATCCGCTTCAGCTTCGCCGGGTCGCGCACGAGGCTGCCGTCTGGCGCGCGGTAGCTGAAGCCGCGCCCAGCCCGCCGGCGGGCGATGCCCGCATCGTCCTCGTTGACGTAGCGCAGGCCCGCCGCGCGGGCGGCGCTGACGGCCTCGTCCTGGATGATGGCGCTCGGCATGGGAAGGTCTCCGTTCTGGCTCGCGCACGGTAATGGTTGGCAGGGCGGCCGTCACCCCCTTCCCGGGTCTCCTCCGTTGCAGGCGGCTTTCACTCCAGTTGCGGCGCATGTAGCCGGGCCGCCCGCCTGCTTGGGATGGGTTTGCAGCGCACCGAGTCGTACCTCCGGCTGCACGTGCAAGCCGCACTGCACGAACGTCCCCGCAACCTGAGCCCCCGAGCGAGGAAGCGCCTGCATGCAACCCGACGAACGACCGCCGGATGGTCCTTCCGCGCGGCCGACGGCCGCCGAACAGCAGTCGGTCGGCGCCCCAGCGGATCCCGATTTCGCCCAGGGCACGCCAGCGGACCCGATCAACGCGCCGAGCCCGCCAGCCGACGCCGGCCACGCCCAGGGCACGCCAGCGGCTGCCGGCAATGCCCAAACGTCAGCTCCACCCTGGAGCACAGCCGCCGGCGCACCTTCGGTCGCATCTGCCCTGCCTCAGCCGCAGGCGTGGGGCGACTACGTCGTCGAGATACGGGGCGTGAGCCATCGCTTCGGCGAGGTGGTGGCCATCAACGGGATTTCGCTGGGGGTGCCGGCGGGCACGATCCTGGGCATCATCGGCCCGAGCGGCTCAGGCAAGACCACCACCATCCGCGTGATGACCGGCGCCCTGGCACCCGAGCACGGCGCCGCCCGCGTGCTGGGCGAGGATCCGCGCTACTTCCACCGGCGGACGCGCGAGCGGGTCGGCTACATGCCCCAGCTGTTCGTGCTCTACCCGGACCTGACCGCGCGCGAGAACGTGGACTTCGTGGCGGCGCTGTTCGGCCTGCTGGGCGGCACTCGCCGACGCCGAGTGGACGAAGTGCTCGAGCTGGTCGAGCTGGGCGAGGCTCGCGACAGGCGCGCCTCCCAGCTGTCGGGCGGCATGCAGCGGCGCCTAACTTTGGCTTGCGCGCTGGTGCACGAGCCAACTCTGTTGATCCTCGACGAGCCCACGGCGGGCATCGACCCGATCCTGCGCCAGCGGGTGTGGGACGAGTTGCGCCGCCTGCGGGAAGCCGGCGTGACGCTGCTGGTAACGACCCAGTACGTCACCGAGGCCGAGTACTGCGACTCCGTCGCGCTGATCTCCAGCGGTCAGCTGGTCGCGTTCGGGGCACCGGAGGACCTGCGCCGGCAGGCACTGGGCGGGGAGGTGATCGAGATCGTCACCACCAAGCCGTTCGACGCGGCCGCCCTGCGCCCGCTGGATGGGGTTGTCGAGGTACGCCAGACGGGACCGCGCGAAATCCTGGTCATCGCCGAGGAAGCCGGCCGTGCCGGCCCGCAGGTGGTCGATGCGGTGGACGACGCGGGCGGCGACGTGGAGTACAGCCGTGAGTACAGGCCCACGTTCGACGAGGTCTTCACCGCGCTCGTCACACGCCACATGGCGCAGCAGGAGGCCCCGGCTGGCGCGGCCCCGCCGCCAGGCCCGCTGACCATGGGGCGGCCCAGGTGAGGCGCCTGCGGCGGCGAATCTTCATACCGCCGCTGAAGTCCATCACCCGCGTCGTGGCCCAGGTGCGCAAGGAGTTGACGCAGGTCCGCCGCCGGCCGGGCGCCTTCATCAGCCTGGTCCTCGGCCCCTTCATGATCATGGCCATCTTCGGCCTCGGCTACACCGGCGAGCGTCGGCCGCTCGACACGCTCATCGTCGTCTCGCAAGACCTCGACCTGCCCCGGGAGGCGGCCTACTTCCAGGATCTTGCCGGCCTGGCGCTGAATATCGTGGGCGTCACAGACGACGAGGAGGCGGCCCGGCGGCAGCTGGACGAGCAGGCCCTCGACATGGTGGTCATCACGCCGGCCCAAGCGATGCAAAGCTTTCGCAACGGTCAGCAGGCCGAGATCGTGATCCTGATCAACACCATCGACCCGGTCAGCGCGAGCTACGCCGGATTCCTGGCTTCGCTCCTCTCGCAGGAGGTGAACCAGGAGATCCTGAGCACGGCCATCGAGGAGGGCGAGTCCTACGCCGTGCGCCGGGCCGGCGAGGAGCTGCTGGACATCCCGCCCGAGGTCATCGCCGAGCCCACGACCGTGCGCACGGAGAACATTGCCCCGAGTGAGCCGAGCATCGTGGCTCACTCGGCGCCGGCCGTGCTGGCGCTCATCCTGCAGCACATGGCCGTCACGCTGACTGCGCTCTCGTTCGTGCGCGAGCGCCTGAGCGGCGCGATGGAGCTCTTCCGCATCTCGCCGGTCAACTCCTTCGAGCTGGTGATGGGCAAGTACCTCGGGCTGGGCCTGGTCAGTGTCGTCATCGCGGCCATTACCACGCTGCTGCTGGTGACCGTGCTGGGAGTGCCCATGCTGGGCGATCCGTGGCTGCTGGCCGCGGTCGTCGCGCTGTTGGTCTTCGCCAGCCTGGGCGTGGGGCTGCTCATCTCGGTCATCGCCGACTCCGAGCGCCAAGCCGTGCAGCTCTCGTTGCTCGTACTGCTGGCCTCGGTCTTCTTCAGTGGTTTCGTACTGCCGGTCGAAGAGTTCCGGGCCGGCCTCCAGATCGGTTCGTACAGCCTGCCCGTGACGCACGGCATCCGGCTGCTGCAGGACGTGATGCTGCGCGGCGATACGCAGGCCTGGTGGCAACTGGCCGTCCTGGGCGGATTGGGCATGATCCTCTTCGTGCTCACCGCGATCCTGCTCCGGCGGGCCATGCGGAGCCAATGACGGACGGCATGCGCGCTGACGAGCCGGTCGGCCCGGCCGCTGTCCGCCACCTCACGATCGACGCGGATCTGGCACTGCGGCGGGCGGCGAGCAGGCGCCGCCGGCGGCTCCGCCTGCTGGGCACGCTGCTCATCGCCTACGGCCTGCTGGGCATCGGCCTCTTCGCGGGGGTTGCGCTGGCGGTGGACCGGCCGATCGACGAAGCCGGCCGGCTGACGGTCTCGTTAGAGGGCCAGCGCGGCGCCCTGCTCGACTCGCTGAGCGAGGCCTCGCGCACGATCGACGAGGCCGCCGACGGTGTGCTGAACATGGACGGTAGCCTGGAGCAGGCACAGGCAGCCACCGAGCGGGCCGCGACCCTGTCGGTGGGCGTGGCGGCCAGCATGTACGAGCTTCGCAACGCCATGGGGCTGAGCATCCTGGGCGCTCAACCGTTGATCGGCCTGGCTGCCGGCTTCGACCAGACCGGCCAGCAGCTCGAGCTGCTGGCCCAGGACGTGGCCGCCATCGGCGAGGCGCTCGACTCGAATCGCGGCGACGCCCGGGAGGTAGCCGAGGCGATGGACCGGCTGAGTGCCTCGATCGAGACGCTGGGCGACAGCGTGCGCGATGGACCGGCTCTGGAGGTCTCGTCGGATGCGCTGGCCAGCATGCGCCTGGGCTTGTACGCGGTCATCGCCTGGATGCTGCTGCTGGCCGCTGGTTGCGTGGGAGCCGGCATCTATTGCTGGATGGCAGCCCGCAGCCGGGCATGAACCGGAGAACCGGGGGCTAGGCTCCCAGGCGGCTGCTGGTCTTTCTGCGACGGCGCGGCTTGGCCTCGGCTTTTCCGTGCGCCGCGCCAGATCGATCGCAGGCTTACCTCCGTTCGCCGCCCGCCTTGTTTTCGGGGGCTTCCTCGACTTCGTCCGACTCGAGGCCGCGCTCGGACAGCCAGTCCAGGCGCAGGAAGCGCAGCAGCAGGAAGAGCAGTACGCCCACGCCGATGCCCAGCAGGTACAGCCCGCCGCCGATGGCCATGCCAATGGCGGCCATCGCCCACAGTCCGGCGGCCGTGGTCAGGCCCACGACGTGCATGCGCATGTGCAGGATGGTGCCGGCGCCCAGGAAGCCGATGCCGGTCACGATCTGAGCCGCCACCCGCGCCCCCGGATCGCCCTCTCCGAACGCCTGGATGCCGACCACCGTGAACATCGCCGAGCCCATGGCCACCAGCGCGTAGGTACGCGCGCCCGCCGGCTTATGCTGCACCTCGCGTTCGAGGCCAACGAAGATCGCCACCAGGCCGGCCACGATGACGCGCAGCAGGCCCTCCACCTGCGGGTCGGCCAGGAGGTTGCGAAGGTCGAAGTCGACAGGCATGGCTCGGTCTCCGGCTACGGCGCGTGTCTGGTGGCCTGCGCGGCGCCGTCAGGCACGGTCAGCTCGTGCAGCTGCGTGCGGGCCGGCGGACGGATGGAGGTCGCAGGTGGGCGGCGGGCCGCCCAGCCTGGCGATCAGCCGGCTGATCCCACCGCGACGCCGGGCGACCGCGCCGTACGCCAGCTCCAGCAGTGCCGGTAGGCCTGGCAGCCAGCGCCAGGGCCAGAACAACCGCCCGGCGGGCAGCATCTCCAGAATGTGGAGCAGCGCGTCGCCCCCGGCACTGACGCGCCCATCGTCATGCATGACGTGGATGCTCTCGGCGAGGGGGTACTGCTCGGCCGCGGCGGCCAGCTCCGGCCGCGCGACGTGGCGCCGGGCGTGCTGGAGCGGCACGAACTCCAGCCGGCCGTGCAGGTCCAGCTCGCGCAGCAGCTGCACGATGAGGCTGCACAGCCCGCAGTCGCCATCGTAGAGGACAGTCAGGCGTTTCTCCCCTGGCGCGCGACGGATGCCGGCCATGGCGACATGCTAGCGCCGGCGTGCCGCGGCATGGCCTACGATCGGGGTGCCATGCAGCCCAGCCTGCCCTTGACCCGGCCCGACGAGGAGCCGCTTCCGCGCGACGACGTGCGCCTGGCCGATCCCGCCCTGGACCTCGACGCGCTGGCCGGCCACTGGGCGCGCTATGCGGCGCGCCGGCCGATGACCGCCGAGGAGATGCGCGGCGCGGACCGGCGCGCGCAGCGCCTGGGCGTGCCCGGCACGGAGCTGATGGAACAGGCCGGCGCGGCCGTGGCCGCCGCGGCCCGCGCGCTACTCAACTCCACCGACCGGCCGTCCTCGGGCATCGTGCTGCTGCTCGCCGGACCGGGCAACAACGGCGGCGACGCCTACGTCGCCGCGCGTTACCTGGCTGCCGGCGGCACTCGCTGCGCGGTCGTGCTGGTGGCCAGCGAGCGCCAGCCCGGGACTCCCGACGCGTCGCTCAACTGGCACCGCCTGGAGGGGCTGGCCGAGGTCGAGCGCATTCAGGCCGCCACCGCCCACGACGTGGCCGTGCTGCTCAACGGGCTCGAGCGCGCGGCGCTGGTCGTCGACGCGCTGCTGGGCACCGGCGTCAGAGGCAGCCTACGTGATCCAGTTCTGGAGGCGGTCGAGCTCTGCCTGCGCGCCCGCCAGCTGGGCGTACCGGTGCTGGCCGTGGACACGCCGACGGCGCTCGACCTGACCAGCGGCGAGCCGTCGGAGCCTGTCGTGCGGGCCGACGTGACAGTGACCTTCCATCGTCCCAAGCTCGGCCTGCTGACGCGCACGGGCAGCCTGCTGGCCGGACGGGTGCTGGTCGCGCCGATCGGCATCCCGGCGCTGGCCGACGCAGGCTGAACTGTCCATGCCAGAGGGGCCGGCCAGGGGCGGAGGCGCACCCGACCAGCGTGTGCGCGATCGGCAGGTGTTGTACATCGCCCTGGCTGTGGTCGTCTTCGTCATCGGACTTCAGCTGGTGAGCGCGCTGGTGCCGGCAGTCGGGCAGGTGCTGGGTTTCGCGCCCGTGCTGATCGGTGCCCTCATCGTCGTCACCATCTTCGTCCTCGCCCGCGCCCTGCGACCGCGCTGAGCCTGTTTACCCATCGCCCCTCGCCCGAAAGTCGATGCGACGCTCCTCGCCGCGCACCAGCCGCCCGATGTTGTCCCAGTGGGCGAGCCACACCAGCCCGCCGGCGAGCACCCCGAACCACAGATGGGCCGGGTCGTTCATGCCCAGCCAGATGAAGACGGCCAGCAGCGCCACCGCGGCCACGGTGCCCAGCAGCGAGCCCAGCGATACGTAGCGCGTGACGGCGATCAGCCCAAGGAAGAAGGGCGCCCCCAGCAGGACCGCCAGCGGCTGAATGACCAGCAAGCCGCCGATTCCGGTGGCCACGCCGCGCCCGCCGTGGAAGCGCAGGAAGACCGAGCGCCAGGCGCCCAGCACGGCCGCTGCGCCGGTCAGGGCCACGCCCAGCGGGCTGGCCCCAACGAGTACGGCCGCGGCCACAGGAAGTGCGCCCTTGGCGACGTCCAGCGCGCCTACGGCCAGCGCCCGGCGGGCACCCATCGCGCGCAGCGCGTTGGTGCCGCCCGTCCGCCCGCTGCCGATCGTGCGCGGGTCGGGCGCCCCGGTCAGGCGGGCCACGATGACGCCCATGGGCAGCGAGCCGGACAGGTAGCCGATCGCCACGAACAGGAGGTCGAGCACCGGCTGAGGCAGCACGGCCGGAGTATAGGCAGCGCCGGCCGGGCCTCGACGCGGCCCGGTCCCGGTCGGCGATGATGGTCACCGCCAGTCGACCGACGTACGTGGAGGCAGCCCCGATGATCGACGCCGAGATCCGCGAGTTGACGCCGCAGGCGACCGTCGCCGTCCGGATCACCGAACGGATGTCCGAGCTCGACCTCGGGCAGCTGTTCGGCGAGCATCTGCCGAACATCGCCCACGGGATTGCCGAACGCAGCGGGCACCCGGCGGGCCCGCCGTACGGCCGCTACCACAGCTGGGAGGCCGACCGTGTCGACGTGGAGATCGGCATCCCGGTCGCCGCGCCGGTCGCGGGCCTCCGCCCGCTCGACCAGCACGAACCGGGCGAGATGGGCGCCTCCGAGCTTCCGGGCGGGCCGGCCGTGGTCGCGGTCCACCGCGGCCGGTACGACACGCTGCGTGAGGCCTACGAAGCGCTGCCCGGGTGGATTGCCTCTCAGGGGCGCCAGATCGGCGGTGCGCCGTGGGAGTCCTACGTGGACGACCCGTCCGAGGTCGACGGGGCCGAGCTGCGGACCGAGGTGTGCTGGCCGCTCATCCTTGCACGCTGAAGGGGCCGCGGTTACGATCGGCCGGTGATCTCACCCCGAGTCGGGCCCGCCTGATCCCATGGCCGTCGGCTCCTCCAACAGCTTCGACCTGGTCGTCCTGGGCGGCGGCACCGGCGGGTACTCGGCGGCCTTCCGGGCCGGCCAGCTGGGCCTGCGCGTGGCCCTCGTGGATGAGCAGCCCAAGCTGGGCGGCACGTGCCTCCACTGGGGCTGCATCCCGACCAAGGCCATGCTGGAGTCGGCCGAGTTCTACGAGCGCATCAGCCGCGCCGGCGAGTACGGCATCAACGTCAGCAAGGCGTCGGTCGACTACAAGACCGTCGCCCAGCGCCGGCAGGGGATAGTCGACCGGATGGCCAAGGGCCTGGGCTCGCTGGTCAAGAAGAACAAGGTCGAGTACATCCGCGGCCGGGGCACCATCCAGCCGGGGCGCAAGGTCAAGGTCGCCAAGCTCAACGACGAGGGCAAGCCGGACGGAGAGATCACGCTCGACTCCACGGATCTCATCGTCGCCACGGGCAGCCGCGTCAAGAGCCTGCCCGGTCTGAAGCCGGACGGCAAGAACATCGTCACCAGCGACGAGGTGGCCACCGGCGACCGCCTGCCCAAGTCCGTCGTCGTAGTCGGAGCGGGCGCCGTCGGTGTCGAGTTCGCCAGCTTCTTCCACGACATGGGCACTGAGGTGACCCTGCTCGAGTACCTGCCCGCGGTGACGCCGCTGGAGGACGCCGAGGTCTCCAAGGAGCTGGAGCGATCCTTCACCCGCCGCGGCATCAAGGTGATGACCACTGCCCGCTTCGACGCGGCGGCGGTCAGCGTCGACGAGCAGGGCGTGTGCCTGATGGTCGGCAAGGAAGGGGAGGAGCCCAAGGAGCTGCGCGCCGAGCAGATGCTGGTGGCCACCGGGCGGGCGCCCAATTCGGACAACATCGGGCTGGAGAACACACGCGCGAAGGTCGACAAAGGCTTCGTGCAGGTAGACGCGCGCATGCGCACCGCCGAGCCGCACCTCTACGCCATCGGTGACCTGATCGGCGGGCTGCTGCTGGCCCACGTCGCCGCCCACGAGGGCATCGCCGCCGTCCACGCCATCGCCGGCGCCGAGGCGGAGCCCGTCGACTACCTCAAGATGCCGCGGGCGACATACTCGCGGCCGCAGATCGCCTCGATCGGCCGCAGCGAGCAGGAGTGCGAGCGCGACGCCATCCCGTACCGGACCGGCAAGTTCCCCTTCCAGGCCAGCGCCAAGGCGCTCATTGACGGCGAGTACGGCGGCTTCGTCAAGGTCGTCGCCCACAAGGAAACGGACGAGCTGCTGGGCGTGCACATGATCGGCCCGCACGTTACCGACCTGATCAGCGAGGCCAGCGCCGCGATGCTGTTGCAGGCGACGGCCTGGGAGGTGGGCGCGGCCGTCCATCCGCATCCCACGCTGGCCGAGGCGCTGGGCGAGGCGGCGCTCGCCGTCGACGGCAAGTCGATCAACTTCTAGAGGAGTCGTTGGTGGCAGCCACCCGCACAGAGTCGAAGGCGGCCACGGAGATCGGCGCCGAGTTGGGACTGGCGCGCGACGATTTGCTCGAGATGTACCGCCTGATGGTTGTGGCGCGCGCGGTCGACGAGCGGATGTGGATCCTTAACCGGGCCGGCAAGATCCCCTTCGTCATCAGCGGCCAGGGACACGAGGGCGCGCAGGTGGCGGTGACCTACGGCCTGCGCAAGGCGCACGACTGGATGGTGCCCTACTACCGCTCGGTGGCCAGCCTGATCACCTTCGGCATGACCCCGCGCGAGATCATGCTGGCCCAGTTCGCCAAGGGCAACGATCCGAGCAGCGGCGGGCGCCAAATGCCCGGTCATTACGGCATGCCCGAGCGCCAGATCCTCTCGCTCAGCTCGCCCGTTGCGACGCAGCTGCTCCACGCCACAGGCATCGCGCTGGCGGCCAAGATTCGTAAGACCGACCAGGTGGCGATGACCTACCTGGGCGAGGGCTCCAGCAACCAGGGCGACTTCCACGAAGGCCTGAACTTCGCCGGCATCCACAGGCTGCCCGTCGTGTACGTGGTGGAGAACAACGGCTACGCGATCAGCGTGCCCATGGCCTTGCAGTCAGCGGTCGAGGACATCGCCATGCGGGCCGCCGGCTACAACATGCCCGGGGTGGTGGTGGACGGATCAGACGTGCTGGCCTGCTACCGCGCTGGGCGGGACGCCATCGACCGAGCGCGGGCGGGCGAAGGCCCGACGCTGATCGAGGCCAAGGTCACCCGCCTGACCGCCCACTCGTCGGACGACCAGCACACCAAGTACCGCACGGCGGAGGAGATCGAGTCCGAGAAGGGGCGCGATGCGCTGCCCCTCTTCCGCGACCAGTTGCGCTCGGCCGGCCTGCTGGACGAGGAATCAGAGGCGGCCATCCTCGAAGAGTCGCGCAAGGTCGTCGAGGACTCGACCGACTGGGCCGAGGCACAGCCGGAGCCCGACCCTGCGACGGCCCAGCGCTGGGTCTACGCCGACGCCCCGCCGGCCCGAATGGACGACGAACTCTGGACCGGCGCCCGATTCGCCGGCGACGGCGGTCCGTTCGGCACGCTCGCGGCCGAGGAGGACTGAACGCGATGGCGGTGCAGACGCTGATCGAGGCTGTTCGCTCGACCCTGGCCGACGAGATGCGCCGCGACGAGCGCATCATCGTGCTCGGCGAGGACGTGGGCAAGAAGGGCGGCGTCTTCCTGGCCACTGACGGGTTGTTCGACGAGTTCGGCGGCGAGCGGGTGCTGGACACACCGCTGTCCGAGTCGCTCATCGTGGGCGCGTCGATAGGGGCGGCAATCAACGGCCTACGACCCGTGCCGGAGATCCAGTTCGCCGACTTCATCTTCCCCGCCTTCAACCAGATCCTGTCCGAGGCGGCGCGCATGCGCTACCGCTCGAACAACTCGTTCGCCTGTCCAATGACCATCCGCGCGCCGTACGGCGGCGGCGTGCATGGAGCGCTCTACCACTCGCAATCGGTGGAGGCGTTCTTCGCCCACATCCCAGGACTGAAGGTGGTCGTGCCCTCGACGCCGTACGACACGCGCGGGCTGCTTCGCTCGGCCATCCGAGACGAGGATCCGGTTCTCTTCTTCGAGCACAAGAAGATGTACCGCTCCGTGCGAGGCGACGTGCCGGACACGGACTACACCGTGCCGCTGGGCAAGGCCAAGGTCACTCGCGAGGGGAGGGACGTGACCGTGGTCGGCTACGGATTGATGGCGCACTACGCGCTGGAGGCGGCCGAGCTGCTCGAGTCGGAGGGCGTCAGCGTGGAAGTGGTCGACCTGCGCACGCTGCGGCCGCTCGACGGCACGACGCTGCTCGAGAGCGTGGGCAAGACCGGCAAGTGCGTCGTCGTCTACGAGGACAACCGCTTCGGCGGCTTTGGGGCGGAGATCGCCGCCATCCTGGCCGAGGAGGCCTTCGACCGCCTCGACGGGCCGATCGTGCGCGTCACCGGCCCGGACGTGCCCGGCGTGCCCTACAACCACGTCCTCGAGGACTGGTTCATGCCCAACCCGGACCGCATCGCCGACGCAGTGAGGCGCCTCGCCGCGTACTGAGCCGCGGACCCGGAGCGAGCCAGCCGATTCGACCATCTGTGGGCCGGCACTCAGACTGACCTGATGGCGCAGACACTCTGCTTCCTGTTCTCAGACGTCGAGGGCTCGACGCGCCACCTGTCCGCGCTGGGTGCCGAGCGTTACGGCGCCGTCCTGGCGAGCTATAGGTCGGCCGTCGAACGCGCAGCCGCGGTCGAAGGCGGGAGGGTCGTGGACCAGGAAGGCGACGGGTTGTTCCTCGTCTTCCCAACCGCTGCCGCCGGGCTCAGGGCAGCCTTGGCCGGCCAGCGTGCGCTGGCCGCCGGTGATTGGCCACACGACGACCGGGTCCGGGTCCGGATGGGCATTCACGCCGGCGAGGTCGAACGCCAAGCAGACGGATACATCGGTCTGGCCGTGCACCGGGCGGCGAGGATCGCCTCAGCGGCCCATGGCGGCCAGGTGCTCGTCTCGGAAGCCGTACGGGTGCTCAGCGCCGATGACCTGCCCGACGGCCTGGCCCTGCGCGATCTTGGCGAGCACCGGCTCAGGGACCTGCAGCGGCGCGAACGGCTCTACCAACTGACCGGGTCGGAGTTGCGCGCCGACTTCCCCCCGCTACAGACCCTCGACGCAGCCCCCAACAACCTGCCCCTGCAGCCGACCAGCTTCGTCGGTCGACAGCGCGAGCTGGTTGAGATCAGCCGGCTTCTCGAGGAGGGGCGCCTGCTGACGCTGACCGGGGTTGGGGGTGCCGGGAAGTCGCGCCTCGCGTTGCAGGCCGCCGCCGCTGCGCTCGAGCGCTATCCCGATGGCGTCTGGCTGGTCGAGCTGGCACCGCTGACCCAGGCCGATGCGGTCATTGGCGCCGTCGCCGGCGCCTTAGGCCTGCGCGAGGACGCCCCCGCGGTCGCCCAGGGAACCGCTCTCGAGTATCAGCTGCTGGAACATCTGCGATCCCGCCAGCTGCTGCTCGTTCTCGACAACTGCGAACACCTGCTCGATGAAGTCAGCCGTCTCGCGGACATGCTCGTGCGCTCCTGCCCCAAGGTACGGGTACTGGCCACGAGCCGCGAGGCGCTTGGGGTCACCGGCGAGACGATCTGGCGGGTGCCCTCGCTCAGCGTCCCGGCAGATGCAGGCGGGAGCAGCGATGCAGTCCAGCTCTTTGCCGAGCGCGCGCGGGCCGCCCTGCCCTCCTTCCTCCTGTCCGCCGAGACGCTGCCGGCTGTCGTCCAGATCTGCCGGCGCCTGGACGGCATCCCGCTGGCCATCGAGCTCGCTGCCGCGCGGACCAGGTTCCTCAGCGTCGAGCAGCTGGCCGCACGGCTCGACGATCGCTTCCGCCTGCTCACCGGCGGCAGCCGTACGGCATTGCCACGCCAGCAGACGCTCGAGGCGGCGATCGACTGGAGTTACCGGCTGCTGAGCGAACCTGAGCAGGCGCTCTTCACGCGCCTCTCCGTTTTCACGGGAGGCTTCACTTTGGAGGCCGCCGAAGCGGTCACGGCGGGAGGGATCCTCTCCCAGCCGGACATCATGGAGCTCGTGTTCCACCTCGCCGACAAGTCGCTCGTCACACCGCTCGACGAGCGAAATGGTCCGGTGCGTTATCGGCTGCTCGAAACGCTCCGCCAGTACGGTCTCACGAAGCTGGCTGAGTCCGGTGACGCAGAAACCGTCCGCGATCGGCACCGTGACCGCTTCGCTGCGCTCGCCAGGCAGGCGCGGGACAACCTGCCAGCTACTACCCGCCGCGCCTGGTTGGAGGACGTTGGGCGGGAACTCGACAACGTGCGTGGTGCGCTGGAGTGGGCCGCGGCCACGAATCGTGATCAGGACGCCTCGCTGCTCGCCGCAGCGCTCGCCTGGCACGCCACGACCCAGGGACAATACCGTCGGGAGATCGACCACTGGCGAACGGCCCTCGCTCACGCCACCCGCGGTCAAGAGCCGGCCTGGGAAGCCGAGCTGCACTATCACCTGGCCGCGGTGTTACCCATGGTCGGCGACCAGGACGGCGGGCTCCAGGAGATCGAGAGCGCGCGCGATCTCCTCATCCACGGCGGCACACCGGCCACCAGGGCGCGCGTCTTGGCCCGCTATGCCAGCCTCGTGCGGGGTCACGTCGCCCGTTCTCCCAGCGAGGCGCTGGAGCCCGCGAGGCAGGCAGTCTCCGAGGCGCGGGAAGTAGGGGACCCGGCGCTGATCAGCTATGCGCTCGGCACGCTCGGCACGACACTGGCTTGGCTCGGCGACATCCACGCCGGGGCGGGACACTTGCGCGAGGCGCTCGCGCTGGCACGTGACGCCGACGAGCGGGAAGCGATGGCGGCAATCTATTCGTCCCTGTTCGTCACGCTACATGACTTCGGACACCGCGAGCCCGAGTCTGAAGATCTGACAGGAGAGATGCGCTCGTGGCTCGAGTCGATGACCGAGCGCCCAAGCTGGACGTTCGACATCTCCGGCCAGATCTGCTACTTCCACCTCCGTCGCGGCGAGTGGACACAGGTGGAGGAGCTGCTCGCAGAGATCGCCGAGTGTTATCACCTCGAGGGCTTCAGTCGCGCCTGGCTGCTGCAGGTGCGCGGAGCGCTCCGCTGGATGCAGGGTCGGCTGGCCGAGGCGAGGGCGGACGCCGAGGAGCTGCGCGACCTTCGTATCGCCCGCTGGAACCACGACCTGTATCCGCTGCTGGCCGAGATCGCAGCCGCCGACGGGCGGCTGGAAGATGTCCGCACAACGGCAGCCGGGTACCTGTCCGAGCGCGTCGACGCGACAGAGGAGGTCATGAAGGTCGCGGTCCTCTCGCCGCTCGTGCGTGCCGAGGCAGATGCGGCGCTGGCTGCCCTGGGCGATGAGCAAGCTCAGCACACTGAGCGAGCGTACGCGGCCGCTTCACACGCAGAGCACCTCCTCGAGCGTTTCCCGCCCGCAACTGCGGGCGCAATCCAGTTCGAGGCAGCGCCCGTCCAGCTATTGCTGACGCGTGCCGAGCTCTCGCGGCTGGCCGGTCCGCAACCTGATTTGTGGCGCCGCTTGACCCGCGAGGCGTGGTACGCCTATACCCGCCTGTACGCCGGCTGGCGGCTCTCCGAGTCGCACTTCGCCCGTGGTGAGCCCGACGAGGGCAGGGCGCAGCTTCAACTTACCCACCGGCAGGCCGAGCGGCGCGGAGCCCGGTTGATCGCCGGCGAGTGCAAGACGCTCGCTCGCCGGACCGCTACGCCGCTGGAACCGCCGGCCGAGCAGCCTGTCGGAGCGGACGCCTGAGACCGAACGCGCCCCAGGGCGCCCCGGCACACCTCGACACGATGCGCCAAGATATCGGCGATGACGAGCACGTTCGCGCCCCGCCTGCTGCGATCCGGAGGACCCGCCTGATGCCCAAGGTCCAGATGCCCCAACTCGGTGAGAGCGTCGCCGAGGGCACGATCGGCAAGTGGCTGAAGCAGCCCGGCGACAAGGTCGCCAAGTACGAGCCGATCGTCGAGGTCATCACCGACAAGGTCAACGCGGAGGTCCCCTCACCCTTCGAGGGCACGCTGACCGAGATCCTGGTGCAGGAAGGCGAGACGGTCCCGAACAACACTGACATCGCGATCATCGAGGCGGCCGGTGAGGGCGCCGAGGCCACCGGTCAGGCAGCCGACGAAGGCGGGGCAGCCTCAGCGGAGGCGCCAGAGGCCGTTGCGGCAGCCGAGGCGACGGCCGACGAGACGGCCGGCCAGGCCGGCGCGCACGGTCCGCCAGGCTCGGACGAGCGACCGGCCGCGGAGGCAGCACGACCCGCAGCCCAGCAAGAGGCTCAGCCGGCAGCGTCCACGGCCGTGGCCGCACCCGACAAGTCCGGTGGCAACGGCGCGGCTGGCCCAGACGGCTACGAGGGCCGCATGACGCCTGCCGTGCGTCGGCTGGCCCGCGAGCACGGCGTAGACCTCTCGCTGATCGCCGGCAGCGGACACGCCGGCCGGGTCACGCGCGACGACGTGCTCAAGTTCGTCGAGCAGCAGAAGCAGGGCGGCGCTCCGCAACAGACGGCGGCTCAGGCACCCGCACAGCAGGCACCCGCACAGCAGGCCCCGGCTGGCCCTGCCGCTCCATCGCCGGTGGCCGAGGGCGACTCACTGAAGCAGCCCTCGCCCATGCGCAAGGCCATTGCCGCGCAGATGACCAAGGCCCTCCAGGTGCCCGTCGCCTACACCACCATCGAAGTCGATATGTCGGGCGTGGTGCGCCTGCGCGAGTCGCTGAAGCGCGACTACCAGTCGCGCGAGGGCATCGGCTTGACCTACGACGCGATTGTGGCCAAGGCCACGGTCGAGGCGCTGAAGCGCCACGCCGACTTCAACGGCCACTACACCGACGAGGGCCACTGGCGCCGCAAGGCCATAAACCTGGGGATCGCCGTGGCCGTCGACGACGGCCTGGTCGTACCGGTCATCAGGAACGCGGACGAGCTCAGCATCCACGGCCTCAACCAGAAGATTCGCGACCTGGCCGAGCGGGCGCGCGGCGGCCGCCTGAAGCTGGACGACATCCAGGGCGGTACGTTCACGCTCGACAACACCGGCTGGACCGGCTCGATGATCACCAACCCGATCATCAACGTGCCTGAAGTGGGCATCCTGACCATGGAGATGATCGTCAAGCGCCCGGTCGTCATCGAGACGCCGCAGGGCGACAACCTCGGCATCCGGCCGATGATGTACATGTGCCTGGGCTTCGACCATCGGGCGACGGACGGCGCGCAGGCGGGCCGCTTCGTGATGGACGTCAAGAAATGGCTGGAGTCGGTCGACCAGCAGACCGCCGTCTGGTAGGCGCTATGCGACGTGAGCTGCCCATGTTCGAGCCAGCCGGCTCGGGCGGCGGCCATGGACCCAGCGTGCCGATGACCATCGCTATGGGCGGCGGTGCCTTCGACGCGGCCGCTGACGGTTCCACTGCCCTACGCCGCCATCCGGAATGGATCAAGGCCCGATTGCCCGCCGGCGAGAACTATCACGACCTCAAGCGCATCCTGCGCGGCCTCGAGCTCAACACCGTCTGCGAGGAGGCGCACTGCCCCAACATCGGGGAGTGCTGGGAACAGCGCACGGCCACGATCATGATCCTGGGCGACGTGTGCACCCGGGCCTGCGGCTTCTGCGCGGTCAAGACCGGCCGTCCAAGCTGGAACGACGAGGACGAGCCACGCCGCGCGGCCAAGGCGATCGCCGAGATGCGCCTGGAGCACGTCGTGGTGACCAGCGTTGCCCGCGACGACCTGGCCGACGGTGGCGCGCACATCTTCGCCGAGACCATCCGCGCGCTGCGCCGCGAGTGCCCGGGCACCGGCGTGGAGGTGCTCATACCCGACTTCAACGGCCAGCCCGAGCCGCTGCGCACGGTCATGGAGGCCGGGCCGGACATCCTCAACCACAACGTCGAGACCGTCGAGCGGCTGCAGAAGCCAGTCCGCAAGCGAGCGCGCTACGACCGTTCGCTGGGCGTCCTGCGCGACGCCAAGCAGATGGCCGGCGACTTCGGCCACGCCGTCCACACCAAGTCGAGCCTGATGGTCGGGCTGGGCGAAACGCGCGAGGAGCTCCAGCAGACGTTCGTCGACCTGCGTGCGGTTGAGTGCGACATCCTGACCATCGGCCAGTACCTCCGCCCGAGCGACAAGCACCTGCCGCTGGAGCGCTACTACCACCCTGACGAGTTCGCCGAGATGAAGCACGCTGCGCTCGCACTGGGCTTCAAGCACGTCGAATCGGGGCCGTTGGTGCGCTCCAGCTATCACGCCCGCGACCAGGTGCCCGAGGAGGCGCGCCGGCGGCGCACTGCTCACGAGGCAGCGCTGGCCGCAAACGGCCTCAGTTGACCGACGAGCTGCGTCGGCAGCTGGTCGAGGCGCTCCACGGCCGGCAGGCGCACATGACCGTCGCTCAGGCGGTGGCCGACTTCCCGGCCTGGGCCATCAACCACCGCGCTCCGAACGTCGGCTACACGCCGTGGCACATCGTCGAGCACCTGCGCATCACGCAGTGGGACATCCTGCGCTACATCGAGGACCCGGTCGGTCACGTCTCGCCCGACTGGCCGGTGGGCTACTGGCCCGATCCGGCAGCCGAGACCGATGAGGACGGCTTCCGGCAGTCGGTGGAAGGCTTCCAGGCAGACCTTCGGTCGCTCGAAGCCATCGCCCTCGACCCAGCCCGGGACCTCATTGCGGTCCTGGAGGGGACACCGGGTCACACCATCGTCCGCGAATTGATGGTCGTGGCCAACCACAGCAGCTACCACCTCGGCGAGTTCGCCTCGCTGCGCCAGGTGATGGGTAGCTGGCCGGTGGGTCACAAGTAGGGTTGTAGAACACCTGTTCTATACTCGGGCGATGCCACGCACCGAGTACAGGGAGGAGCCCTGCAGGAGCGCGTTGAACCGCGTCAAGGGCATGGGCTTCCGCTGGTCGCTCAACCCCTACACCGGCTGCGCCCACCAGTGCACGTTCTGCTATGTGCGTGCCTTCGAACGTCGGGCGGACCGGCCCTCCGACGACCGCTACGGAGCTTCGATTCGCGTCAAGACGAACGTCGCCGAGGTGCTCGCCCGCGAGCTGGCTCGGAAGACCTGGAAGGGGGAGCTCGTCGCCGTCGGCGCCGCAACGGATCCGTACCAGCCGGCTGAGGGCCGCTTTCGGCTGACCCGAGCCTGCCTGGCGGCCATGGCAGAAGTCGCCAACCCGTTCTCCATCATCACCCGCGGCCCGCTGATCGTGCGCGACATCGACGTCCTGGCGGCCGGTGCGGCCCGGACGGACGTGTCGGTCAACTTCTCCGTGCCCACGCTTGACGAGAGGATCTGGCGCTACACGGAGCCGCACACTGCGCCGCCGATGCAACGCCTGCGCGCCCTGCGCACCCTCGTCGACGCAGGCATCAGGGCCGGTGTCGGCGTGGCGCCCATCCTGCCCGGCCTATCGGACGATCCCCAGCTGCTGGCTGATGTCGTCAAGGCGGCGCGCGACCACGGCGCGACGCACGTCTGGGCCAACGTCGTCTACCTGCGTCCCGGGACGCGTGAGCACTTCCTGGAGAACCTGGCCCGCGTCTGGCCGGAGCTGCTGCCGCTCTACGAGCGGCTATATGCCGGCCGCGCCTACCTGCCCGACGCCCAGGTCCGCCCAGTGCGAGCGCGCGTGCAGGAGCTGGCCAGGCGTTTCGAGATCGCCGACCGGCGCACCCTCCGGCTGGCCGTGCCCACCGGGCCGGAGCTGCTAGGCAAGCCCTCCGCGGCGCCGGATCAGGCCGAGCAGCTGGCGCTCGTGCTATCGGCCGACGCCCAGGCACGCGCAGCAGCCTGACCGTGGTGGAAACGACGACTTAGCGTTCACGTGACGCGCGCCTGGTTCCGATAGCATCGGGCCATGGCCCACGTGCTGCCTCGCACCCGCCCGCTGACCGAGCTCCACACGCACCTAGGCGGCGCCGTCGCGCCGGCGATCATGTGGGGCATCGCCCACGCCCAGGGCATCCGCCTGCCGACGAAGGACTACTGGGAGTTCCGCCGGCTGATCACGGTTTCCGCCAGGCGCGG
>DATKBB010000073.1:0-36838 GCA_035514295.1 Candidatus Limnocylindria bacterium
CCGATTTGACGCTCGGCTGAGCGTGGACCTATCTTCAGCGCCTACCCGCCCCTGTAGCGGGCGCACGAGGGCCCCCCTTGCCGATTGCGGACCGCCGCGCCGCGCTGCCGGACACCGATCGCCAGTACCACATCGACCTCGCCCCCAGTGAGGTGGCCGACTACGTCCTGCTACCCGGCGACCCCGACCGGACGGCGAAGATCGCCACTCGCTTGGACGATGTCGAGTTTGAGCGGCGCAACCGCGAGTTCGCCTCGGCCACCGGCACGTACCGGGGCCAGCGAGTGTCGGTCATATCCACGGGTATTGGCGCTGATAACGTCGAGATCGTGGTGGCCGAGATCCTGGCCATCACCAGCCGGCCGACGTTCATCCGGGTGGGCTCGTGCGGCGTGCTGCGCGACGACATCGCCCTGGGCGAGCTGGTCATCACCACCGGCGCCGTGCGGCTCGAGTCGACGACGAAGTACTTCGTCCACGAGGGCTATCCCGCCGTGGCCCACTACCAGGCCGTGGCCGCGCTCGTCGAGGCCGCTCACGGGCTTGGCCACCGCGCTCACGTGGGCATCACCGCCACCGCGCCCGGCTTCTACGGCGCGCAGGGCCGGCCCATTCCGCAACTGCCCATCCGCTTCCCTGAGCTGGCCGACGAGATGACCCGCCAGGGCGTGCTCAACTTCGAGATGGAGGCCTCGGCTCTGCTCGTGCTGGCGGGCTTGGCAGAATGCCGCGCAGGCGTCGTCTGTACGGCGTACGCTCAGCGTGTGAGCGGCGCCTTCGTCCAGGGAGCGCAAAAAGAGCAGGCCGAGGCCGCTTGCATCGATACGGGGCTGGAGGCTTTACGCCTGCTAGCCGAGATGGACCAAGCCGTGCGCACCGACCAGGCGTTGCACTGGCGCCCTTCGCTGTGGGTGTCGAGGATGGCATCCTCTTGAGGAGGGAACAGACTGCGGAGCCGGGGCAGACGTCCGCGGACCGCTGAGGGATCCGGGCGCTCAACCCGGAAAGGAGGAGACGTGGCTGAGGCTTACTGCGTCAAGGACAAGCAGAAGGTCGAGATCCAGAACCCGCAGCAGATCACCATGAAGAATGGCAAGCCGGCCGTGAAGGGCACCTGCCCAAAGTGTGGTAACAACGTCTTCCGCATCGGCGGCTGACAATCGCTTCTGGACCACAGGCGAGGGGCCTCCGGGATCGGAGGCCCCTCGAGTTTGTTCGCCAGGGTGCGCTGGGGCGCCCTCGCTACAATCGAGCCTGTGACCCAGCCCGTGTCACGTTCCGGCGCGGAGGAGCGTGAAGCAGTTCCGCAGGTGCTCGCCCTGGACCTTGGCGGGACGCACCTGCGCACCGCCGTCGCCACGCGCGACGGACGGCTGCTCGCTCGCCGCCAGTCGCGCACGCCCGTGGCCGACGCGGAGACCGTCGTCGCCGCCTGCCTGGCCCAGTTGAGCGAGACTCGGGCAGAGGCCGAGGTGGCCGGGCTGACGTCCCGTCTGCTGACCATCTCCGCACCGGGACCGCTCGACCCGCGCAGCGGCGTGCTCATAGATCCGCCCAACCTCCATCCCAGCCTGTGGGACTTTCCGCTCGGCCCACGCCTGGCCGAGCCGCTGGGCGTCGAGGTGCTGCTCGAACGCGATACGCAGGTGGCGGCCCTCGCCGAGGGCCTCTTCGGCCAGGCGCAGGGTCTGACCGATTACGTCTACGTGACCGTTTCGACCGGAGTTGGCGGGGCGGTGGTGAGCGGCGGCCGCCTGCTGCGCGGCCCGGACGGGGTGGCCGGTGAGCTGGGCCACACGACGGTCGACGACCAGGGGCCGCCCTGCGGCTGCGGAGCCGCCGGCCATCTCGAGGCGTTCACTTCCGGCACGGGCATCGCCGCTGCCGCGCGGCGGGCTTTCGAGGCAGGCGAGATCAAGCGCGGCACTCCGCTCGCCAGGCTCTTCGAGGAGCGCGGCCCGGAACGCGTGGGCGGCCGCGACGTGGCCGGTGCGGAAGACGAAGGCGACCCGCTGGCGGCGGTCATTCTCGGACGCGCGCGCAGCGCCTTCGCCAGCGCGTTGGTTTCCATCGTCGATGTCTTCAACCCGCAACGCGTTATCGTCGGCGGCGGGGTGGCGATGGGGCAGGGCGAGCGCCTGCTGGGGCCGGCCCGCGAGCGCATCGGACGCGAGGCCTTCCGTGCCCAGGCCCGGCGCGTGGAGATCGTGCCCGCCGGTTTGGGCGACGACGTGGGCTTGCTGGGTGGGATCGGGCTGGCCGGGCTGCCCCCGCTCGCGCCAGAATCACCTTCCGGCTTGCCATCGGGCACACGTCAGGGAGGCGCAACCAATGCGGGCCGAATGACCCTGGCGCAACCGGCGAGCGTGGCCCAGCATGAGCACCACGAACACCAACCGGATCAGAGAGGCGCCGCCGTCTCGGCCTGAAGCGAGGCGCAGCGCGAACGGGCCGCCGCTCGGCGGCCGCAGCGGAGGAACACGAGCATGACCGTACGAGTTGGCATCAACGGCTTCGGGCGCATTGGGCGCCAGACGCTGAAGGCGATCATCGAGCGCACCCCGGGCGTGGAGGTGGTGGCCATCAACGACCTGGTCGAGACCGAGATGAACGCCCTGCTCTTCCGCTACGACTCGACCTACGGGCGCTATCCCGGCACGGTCGATCACACGGAAGACGCGCTGATCGTCGACGGCCGCGAGATCCGCGTCCTGAAGGAGAAGGATCCCGCCGCGCTGCCCTGGGGCGACCTGGGCGTGGACATCGTCGTCGAGTCGACGGGCCTCTTCACGGACGCCGAGAAGGCCGCCGCCCACCTCCAGGGCGGAGCGAAGAAGGTGATCATCAGCGCGCCGGCCAAGAACGAGGACGTGACGGTAGTGCTGGGCGTCAACGAGGAGATGTACGACCCCGATCAGCACCATGTCATCAGCAATGCCAGCTGCACGACCAACTGCCTGGCACCAGTGGCCAAGGTCGTCCACGACGAGTTCCGCATCGTGCGCGGCCTGATGAACACGATCCACTCCTACACGAACGACCAGCGTGTGCTCGATGTGGCCCACAAGGACCCGCGCCGTGCGCGCTCGGCCGGCCAGAACATCATCCCAACCACCACCGGCGCGGCGCGCGCCCTGGCCCTGGTCATCCCCGACCTGAAGGGCAAGTTCGACGGTTTCAGCCTGCGCGTGCCCACGCCCACGGTGAGCGTGGTCGACTTCACTGCCGAGCTGGAGCAGCCGGCCACGGCCGAACAGCTCAACGCGGCCTTCCGCAATGCGGAAGGCGGCTCCATGCAGGGCATCCTGGGCGTGACCGACGAACCGCTCGTCTCGATGGACTTCAAGGCCGACTCGCGTTCGGCGATCGTGGACTCGCTCTCGACGATGGTCATAGGCGAGCGGCTGATCAAGGTCATCGCCTGGTACGACAACGAGTGGGGCTATAGCTGCCGCGTGGCGGACCTGTGCGCCTTCGTCGGCGAGCGGTTGGGCAGCGGCCGGCAGGCCCAGACTGCGAGGGCCGGCTGATGAACAAGCAGACCGTGCGCGACTTCGACCCGGCCGGCAAGCGTGTGCTGCTGCGCGTCGACTACAACGTCCCCATCGAGGACGGCAAGGTCAAGGACGACTCGCGCATCCGCGCCTCGCTGCCCACCATCCTTCACCTGCTCGAGCGCAACGCCTCCGTCGTGCTGATGAGCCATCTCGGCCGGCCCAAGGGCAAGGTCGTTGAATCGGCTCGCCTGCGGCCGGTCGCCGCCCGCCTCAGCCAGCTCCTGCGCCGGCCGGTGCCGGTCACCGGCGACGCGCTGGGGATCGGCACGCGGGACGCCGTCGAGCGCCTCAAGCCGGGCCAGCTGCTGATGCTTGAGAACCTGCGCTTCCACGCCGAGGAGGAGGCCAACGACTCCGAATACGCGGCCGCGCTGGCGGGCTACGGGGACGTCTTCGTGAACGACGCCTTCGGCACGGCCCACCGGGCGCATGCCTCGACGGTGGGCGTGGCGCAGTACCTGCCGGCCTACGCAGGGCTGCTGATGGAGGCCGAGCTGAACGCGCTCTCGCGCCTGTTGGAGTCGCCGGAAAAGCCCTTTGCGGCGATCATCGGCGGCGCGAAGGTGTCCAACAAGCTGGCCGTGCTGGCCAACCTGCTGGCCAAGGTGGACATGCTGCTGATCGGTGGCGGCATGGCCAACACCTTTCTGCTCGCCCAGGGTCACACCGTCGGCAAAAGCCTGCTCGAGCGCGAGTTAGTGGAAGACGCCCAGCGCATCATCGGCATGGCCGAGGAGCGCGGCGTGCAGTTGCTGCTGCCCACCGACGTGGTGGTAGCCAAGGAAGTCACGCGCGGCGCCGAGCACAAGGTCGTGCCCGTCCACAAGATCCCCAACTCCTGGTCGACCGTCGACATCGGGCCGGCCACGACGGAAGCCTTCAGCCAGGCCCTGTCGACTGCCCGGACCGTCTTCTGGAACGGGCCGCTGGGCGTCTTCGAAGTGCCCACCTTTGGAGACGGCACGCGGGCCATGGCGCGCCTGCTGGCCCAGCGCGCGGACGATGGCGGAACGGTCGTGGTGGGCGGCGGTGACTCCGTGGCGGCCGTCGAAGAGCTAGGCCTCACCTCGCGCATGACCCATATCTCGACCGGCGGCGGCGCCTCGCTGGAGTTCCTGGAAGGCCGCGAGCTGCCCGGCGTGGCCGTCCTGCTCGACCAGGAGGCGCCTGTGGGAGCTGGCACGGGACGCGCCCGGTGACGGCGATCGAGGTCGTCGACGCCCACGAGATCCTCGACTCGCGCGGCAATCCCACCATCGAGGTGGTGGTCGTCCTGAGCTCCGGGGCGATAGGTCGCGCGGCCGTGCCGTCCGGCGCGTCGACCGGCGCTCACGAGGCGGTCGAGCTGCGCGACGGCGAGGCAAATCGCTATGGCGGCAAGGGCGTCCAGCGGGCGGTGATCAACGTGCTCGAGACGATCGGTCCGGCGCTGCTCGACCAGGACGCCGCCGATCAGACGGCCATCGACCAGCTGCTGATCGACCTAGACGGCACGCCCAACAAGGGCAACCTGGGCGCGAACGCAATCCTGGGCACGTCGCTGGCCTGCGCCCACGCGGTGGCGGCGGCATACGGCATGCCGCTATATCGCTACCTGGGCGGTCTCCGCGCGCGGACGCTGCCCGTGCCCATGTTCAATATCCTGAACGGCGGCAGGCACGCGCTCGACTCGACCGACTTCCAGGAGTTCATGGTCATGCCCGTCGGCGCGCCAAGCTTCAGCGAGGCGTTGCGCGCCGGCGCGCAGGTTTTCCACGCGCTGCGTGCCGAGCTGCACGATCGCGGGCTGGCCACCGGCCAGGGCGACGAGGGCGGTTTCGCTCCCTCCCTGCCCTCCAACGAGGCGGCCGTCGAGGCCGTGCTGAAGGCCATCGAGCGCGCCGGCTACCGGCCGGGCGAGCAGGTTGCGCTGGCCCTTGACCCGGCGGTCAGTGAGCTGGTCGACCTCGACACGCCGGCCGACTCGAACGGCGAGCTGACCTATCGCCTGGAGCGCGAGGGCCGCACGCTCAAGACGGGCGAGCTGGTCGACTTCTGGGCCGACTGGATCGAGCGCTACCCGATCATCTCGCTGGAGGACGGCCTCGCCGAGGACGACTGGGCCGGCTGGAGCGCGCTGACTGCCCGGCTGGGCGATCGCTGCCAGCTGGTGGGTGACGACCTGCTGGTGACCAACCCTGAGCGCGTCCGGCGGGGAATCGACGAGCGGGCGGCCAACGCCGTCCTGATCAAGCTCAACCAGATCGGCACTTTGAGCGAGACGCTGGCCACCATCGACCTTGCCCGCGGCCACGGCTGGGGCGCGGTCATCAGTCACCGCAGCGGCGAGACCGAGGACACCACCATCGCGGACCTGGCCGTGGCCACCGGCACGGGCCAGATCAAGAGCGGCGCGCCCTCGCGCTCGGAGCGAGTGGCCAAGTACAACCGCCTGCTGCGCATCGAGGCCGAGCTGGGCGAGGCGGCCCTCTATCCGGGCGCCGCGGCCCTCGCCCAGAACCGCTGAGTGACGGGCGCCCACATAGCCGGCCTGCGTCGGCCGTGAGCCGGCTGGTCGACGCCGGCGCCGTCTTCGCCGGCTGGGTCGGGCTGGGCGTGGCACTCGTGGCGGTCATCGCCTTGGCGCTGGTGATCGCCATCCAGGGTCTGGTCTTCCTGCTTGCCCTGCCCATCGGCCTGCTGTTGGGCTGGTACGCCAATGCGCGCTCGGAGCGCCGCCGGCCCCGCTGGCGGGTGCTGGCCAACTCGGCCTACGCCGGCCTGGTCACCGCGGTGGGCCTGGCCGTCATGTACGTCGGCCTGCGCCTGCTCTTCGTCTACGCCGATACGGGCGCCATGCCCGACGGCGGCCGGCTGGACTGTCGCATGGGTCCTGAGTGCACCTACGCGCGCCACATCGAGGCCGGTCAGGGAGACCAATTGGCCGAGCAGGGCGTCACCGACGCACGCTCGTTCGAGGCGGCAGTGCTGCGCGAGCAGGTACTGGCCACAGGTGCACTGTTCGGGCTGACGCTGGGCGGCAGCCTGGCCAGCGGGGCGCTGCTCGCCCTGCGCGGGCGCCCGGCTGCTACGAGGACGCCGGTCCTATCCGAGGCCGAATAGTCGGCTGCTCGGACCGCTCAGGTCTTCTTGGTCGAAGTCTTGGTCGAGCGCTTGGCGGCCGGGGCCGACGACTCGCCGGCTGCCGCGCGGGAATTCGTCCGGCTCTTGGCGGCCGGCTTGGCGGACGACGCGGCGGCCTTCGTGGCCTGAGCGCGAGGCGCCTTCTCGGCCGCGGCCGGCGCGGCATCCTCGGCGGTGACGTCCGTCCCGCTCGACTCGCGTGTCGAGCGCGCAAGTGCTACGCGAGCCTTGCCGGCGGCGGTCTGAGCGCCCTTGGCCTTGGTGGCACGGCCGGCGGCGATACGTGCCCTGGCCTGCTTGGCCGCGGCGGCCTTGCCGGTGGTGCGGCTTGCCTTGGCGGTTGCGACCTGCTCTTCGCCGCCGAGCGCGGCGTTGACCTTGAGCATCAAACGGCTCTTGCGCCGTGCCGCGGCGTTGGCGTGGATCACTCCACCCTTGGCCGCGCGGTCGAGCGCGGACACGGCGCGCGCGACAGCTTCCTGCACTTCCTCCGCGCTCTGACCGTTGCTGCTGGCCAGCAGTGCCTTGGAGATCAGCGTCTTGGCCGCTGTGCGGCGCGGCTGATTGATCAGACGCCGACGCTCTGTCTGGCGGACGCGCTTGATGGCCGAAGGTGTACGGGCGCCGGTCCAGCCGCGGGGTGAGTGTGCCAAGTGGGAACCTCGATGTGAATCTCTTGAGTGGGCGCGCCTAGACGCGACGGCCAAGGTTACCAGCACTGGCCCACGGGCGCCATGCGCGAGTGGCGGGTGCCGGCCGAGACAAAGAGGAGGCCCCGGCTCTGCCCAGAGCCGGGGCCGGAGGCTGGGTGGACGTCGCTCTGGGAGTGAGCGGTCCTCAGCGGGTTAGGTTCAGAGAATGAGCAGGAGTGTGGCCACCGTCAGGCCAGCGGTGACGACCGCCGTCGCCCAGCGCGTCCGGCGCTGCGAAGAATGCACAGCTTGGGTGGGCGCCTGCTCGGCGTGCTGCCGTCGCGCGGCGGCCTTCTCGTGCCGGCGCAGTTCGAGGCGGGCCAACTGGTTGTGCTGCTCGAGACGGATCTGGTCGTAGGTGGTGGTGGGGATCATCTTGCTGCTCCTTCGGTGAGGTGCGCTGTTGTGGTCTCTGGTGATAGCGGCATGATCGCGGAAGGCCGTCGCCGAGCAGGAGCAAGCGGCTGACCGTCGGACCGTCGATCGCGCTACGCTGGGGCTGTCGGGCGGCCACCGCTGCGGGTGTCGGACCGGCGACACGCGCGGTCGCGCCGCTCCCCTTGGCTATACTCCGGCCCCGAATGACCGTCTCGATCCCCCAGGCGCGATTGCGCAACTTCTCGATCATTGCCCATGTCGATCACGGCAAGTCAACGCTGGCCGACCGGCTGCTCGAGCTGACCCACACCATCGACGCGCGCCAGATGACCAGCCAGGTGCTGGACTCCATGGATCTCGAGCGCGAGAAGGGCATCACCATCAAGGCTCGTGCGGTGCGGCTGGAGTACGACGCGCGCGACGGTCAGCGGTACGGGCTAAACCTCATCGACACGCCCGGCCACGTCGACTTCTCGTACGAGGTGAGCCGCAGCCTGCAGGCCTGCGAGGGCGCCGTCCTGGTCGTCGACGCCGCCCAGGGCATCGAGGCCCAGACGCTGGCCAACGTCCACCTGGCCCTGGCTCAAAGCCTGGTCATCGTGCCGGTCATCAACAAGATCGACCTGCCCTCGGCGCAACCCGAGCTGGTCATCGAGGAGTTGGAGAACGTGCTGGCCATCCCGCGCGAGGAGGTGATCCTCGTCTCGGCCAAGGAGGGCACCAACGTCGAAGAGGTGCTCGAGGCGATCGTCGAACGCATCCCGCCTCCCAGCGGCGAGCCCGACGCGCCCCTCCAGGGGCTGATTTTCGACTCGCATTACGACGCCTACAAGGGCGTGGTGGCCTACGTCCGGCTGGCCCAGGGTCGGCTCCATCCGCACGAGCAGGTCAGGCTGATGGCCTCCGGCGCAGAGAGCGAGATACTCGAGCTGGGCGTCTTCCGTCCGCAGCTGGTGCCCGTCAAGGGCCTCGGGCCGGGCGAGGTGGGCTATGTCGCCACCGGCCTCAAGAGCGTGCGCGACTGCCAGGTGGGCGACACCATGACCGCCGCCCGGGGCCCGGCGCCGGCTCCGCTGCCCGGTTACAAAGCGGCCAAGCCGCTCGTCTTTGCGGGCATCTATCCGCTGCGCGGCGAGGACTACCCGGAGCTGCGCGACGCGCTGGAGAAGCTGCACTTGAACGACGCCTCGATCAGCTTCGAGCCGGAGACGTCCGTCGCGCTGGGCTTCGGCTTCCGCTGCGGCTTCCTGGGCCTGCTGCACATGGAGATCGTCCAGGAGCGGCTGGAGCGCGAGTTCGACCTGGACCTGATCGCCTCGGCGCCGTCGGTCGAGTACCGCGTTCGGCTGACCAACGAGCGCGGCGACGTCGTCGTCGACAACCCGGCGCACCTGCCGCCACTGGGCGACATAGAGGCCATCTCCGAGCCGTGGGTCAAGCTGAGCATCGTCACGCCCGCCACCTACATTGGCGCGCTGATGGAGCTGGCCACCAACCGGCGCGGGAGCTTCCAAACCATGGAGTACCTCGACCCGACGCGTGTGCTGCTCACCTTTGAGCTGCCCCTGGCCGAGGTCATCGTCGACTTCTACGACCAGCTCAAGAGTCGCAGCCAGGGTTACGCCTCGCTGGACTACGAGGAGATCGGCTATCGCGACGGCGACCTCGTGCGCGTGGACGTGCTGGTGGCCGGCGAGCCCGTCGACGCGTTGTCGCTGATCATTCATCGCGCCCGCGCCCAGGCCGAGGGGCGCGGCCTCGTGGAGCGCCTGAAGGAGCTCATCCCGCGCCAGATGTTCGAGGTCCCGCTGCAAGCGGCCATCGGCTCGAACGTGATCGCGCGCGAAACCATTCGGGCCATGCGCAAGAACGTCTTGGCGAAGTGCTACGGTGGCGACGTGACCCGCAAGCGCAAGCTGCTGGAGAAGCAGAAAGAGGGCAAGGCGCGCATGAAGCGCGTAGGCAGCGTCGAGATTCCGCAGGAGGCCTTCCTGGCCGTCCTGCGCGGCGGGGGCGAGGGCTAGGCGCGGTGGAGGAAACGCTGCTCGGCCTGGTCCTGCTGGCCTTCGTCGGGCTGCTGCTGCTCCTCCGCCTTGACACTCGACGCTTCGGCGCCGCGGAGCACGACGACGATGAGGCTCCCGGGCTGGGCGTCTGGCTGCGCCGGCTGTCGTGGTACGCCTTTGGCATCGGGCTGGTCGCGCTCATCTACCGCCTGCACCCGCTGCCCCTTTCGGTGCTCCACCTGCAGATGGGCGACGACCGCTTCGAGGCCATGCTGGCCGGCCTGGCGCTGGGCGCCGTCGGTACGCTGATCGCCTTCGGCTACGCCTGGTGGCGCTTTGGCGAGCTCCACCTGCCACCGCTGCGCCGCTACCCGGCGGGCATCCTCAATGCACTCAGCACCTCGTTCATCGACGAGGCTGCCTTCCGCGGCATCCTGCTCGGCCTGCTGATAGTGGCCGAGGTGCCGGTCGAGCTGGCCATCGTCGGGCAGGCCTTGCTCTACGGACTGATCACCAGGCTGGCCGCGCGCGACAGGCCGCTGGGCATGCTTTTCCTGTCGCTGGGCATCGGGTTGGTGGGCGGCTGGCTGACAATCCAGACGGGCGGCATCGGGGCGGCCTTCCTGGGCCACGCCCTGACGCGCATGGCGCTCTTCGTGGCCAGCGGCCACGCCGGCCTGTTGCGCACGCCGGCCGAGGAGGAGCCGCTGCCCGACGCCGACGATCTGACGCCCGAGGGCTGGGAGATCGTCAGCGACCGGGGCCCGGGCTTCGACTCGCACTACCGGTGAGCCGCGCCGGCGCGGCGGCCGGAGCGCACGCGCCGGTCGCGCTCTACGTCCACGTTCCGTTCTGCCTGAGCATCTGCCCCTACTGCGACTTCGTCGTCTACGCGGGCAAGGCGACGCGGGGACCGTCGAACCGGGTCGGGGACTTCCTGGCTGCCTTGATTGCCGAGTTCCGACTGCGCGGCGAGCTTGCCCGGCTTCGCTTCGGAGCCCCGCCGGGCCTGGCCAGCGTGTACATCGGCGGCGGCACGCCGTCGCTGCTGTCTGCGGCGCAGATGGGCCTGCTGCTGGGTCAGGTCGAGCGGTCCTTCGGGCTGGCGCCGGGGGCCGAGATCACGTTGGAGGTCAATCCCGGGCCTGGCGAGCGGGGTGAGCTGGCCGGCTTCCGGGCGGCCGGCGTAAACCGGCTGAGCATCGGTGCCCAGAGCATGGTGGCGGCCGAGCTGCGCCGGCTGGGGCGGCGCCATTCGCCGGCCGATGTGGCAGCTGCCGTGCGGGAGGCGCGTGCAGCGGGCTTCACGAACCTCAGCGTCGACCTGCTCTACGACGTGCCCGGCCAGACACTGGAGTCGTGGCGACAGAGTCTGGCGGCCGTGCTCGAGCTGGCGCCGGAGCATGTTTCGGCGTACGCCCTCGATCTGGCCGGTCCCGCTGGAACGGCCGACCACCTGACACTTCGCCCTGGTGCGGCGCGCTGGCGGGAGCGGGCACGGTCTGAGCAGGACGAGGACCGCTCCGCCGCCTGCTACGAGATCGTCGATGAGTTGCTGGGCGCGGCCGGGTTGGAGTGGTACGAGCTGTCGAACTGGGCGCGGCCGGGCTACGAGAGCCGGCACAACCTGGGCTACTGGCGTTGGCTGCCGTACGAGGCCGTGGGGCCCGGCGCGCACGCCTTCGACGGGGCGCGCACGCGGCGCTGGAACGCGGCGCGGCTCGACCGGTACGTCGCGGCCCTGACCGCTGAGCAGGTGCCCGAACTGCCACCGGGCGGGAGCGAGACGCTGGACGAGGCCACGCGGCGCGCGGAGCGGGCAATTCTGGCCCTGCGTACGCGGACTGGCCTGCCGGCAGCACAGGCTCGGCTGCCGGCCTTCGCCGGCGCGCTCGCCTGGGCTCGGTCGGCCGGGTTGTTGGAGTCGGCCGGGTCGCTGGAGTCGTCCGCGTCGCCAGGGGAGGGCGCGGTCAGGCTGACGTTGCGCGGGCGGCTGCTCGCCTCGGAGCTCTTCTGGCGGCTGCTGCCGGACGCTCTCGCCGAGACGGGTTGAGCGAGGCTCCGCCCGGCGCCAGTTTGGGGAGTGCCGGCGTGCCGGTTGCCCCGGAGCGGAGCTAATGGCCACTTTGCGAGGCTTTCCGTCCGTCGCGTGTGCGGAAGTTGCCCAACAGCGGTCCGGCCGGCCAATCAGAAGGCCCTTCCGGACCGAAGTTCTCCGTTAGTTCCGCTGGCGGGCACCTGAGAGGGAGGATGGGAAGGGCCTTCGTCGAGGTTGAGGCACCGCCGGCGCAGCCCCTCGCGCGTTGACACTCGACGTCAGCGACTGCTACGCTACCGCGGTAATCGTTAGCACTCAACGAGTGAGAGTGCTAACCAGGCGGAGAGACCGTATCCGAGGAAGCATGGCGCGCCGCAAGGACCGTCGCGGCCCGCTGGAGCCACGTTCCCAGGCCATCCTGCGAGCCGTCATCGAGGAATACGTAACGAGCGCCGCCCCGGTGGGTAGCCAGGCGCTGGTCGAGCGTTACGAGTTGGGCGTCAGCTCGGCCACCGTGCGCAACGTGATGGCCGAGTTGGAAGCTGCCGGCTATTTGAGCCATCCCCACACCAGCGCCGGCCGCGTGCCGACCGACGCCGGCTACCGCCTCTACGTCGAGTCGCTGGCCCCCTCGTTCAGCCTCGCACCGGTCGAGCAGCTGATGATCCGCCACCAGTTCGGGCAGGTCGAGTTCGCCAGCGAGCAGTGGTTCCGCCTGGCGGCCACAACGCTGGCCGGCGCGACCCGTGCCGCCGGCCTGGCCACACCCGCCAAGCCGCGCTCATGCCGCGTGCGGCGCATCGACCTGGTGGCCACAAGCACGCGTGCCGCCAGCCTGGTGGTGGTGCTGGCCGAGGGCTCGGTCAAGCAGGAACTGCTGCCGCTCGAGGTGCCCGTCGAGCAGCGCGAGCTGGACCTGATCGTCCAGTTGCTCAACGAGCGGCTGGGCGACTGCTCCGTGCGCCAGCTGCCGCGGCGCATCGAAGAGCTGCAGACCCAGCCGGAGACTCCCCGCCTGGCCCTGCGGGCCGCGCTGCGCGTGGAGCGGATGATGCGCGAGTTCGACGCGGCCGCGGTAGAGGACGTCTTCTCGGACGGACTGCTCTATGTGATGGAGGCGCCCGAGTTCTCCCAGAGCCAGACATTGCGCCGGGTGTTCAACGCCCTGCAGGACCGCGACTACCTGGGCGGCCTCGTCCGCCGGATAGCCGGCCGAGGCGAGGTGCAGGTCCTCATCGGCGCGGAGAACGAGGCGCAGGAGATGCACAACGTCTCGCTGATCCTGGCCCCCTACGGGCAGCCCGGCCGCGCCATGGGCGTGGTGGGCGTGCTGGGGCCCACGCGGATGGCCTACCCGCAGGCCATCGGCAGCGTGCGCTACGTGAGCGGGTTGATGAACGAACTCGTGGAGCAGCTTTACAGATGACCGATCGAACCCGCGGCCGCCACCGACCCGGCCCGCCGCCCGCCAACGGCGACGACCGCCTCCAGCCGCAGCCACGCCTGACTCGTCGAGCCGACGAGCGAATCGCCGAGCTTGACGCCTCGCCGGCCAGCGTCGCCGCGCAGGTGGACGAGCTGCGCGCAAAGCTGGAGCAGGCCGAGCGCGAAACGAACGAGATGCGCACCAACTGGCAGCGCAGCGCGGCCGACTTCGCCAACTTCCGCCGGCGCACGGAGCAGGATCGCCTGGCCACCCTCGGGCTGGCCAATGAGGCGCTGCTCTCCAAGCTGCTGGCCATCGTCGACGACTTCGACCGAGCCATCGCCAACATGCCGCCCGAACTGGCCCAGCAGAGCTGGAGCGAGGGCGTCGCGGCCATCGACCGCAAGCTGCGCCAGCTGCTCGAGTCGGAGGGCCTGACGCCCATCGAGGCAGAAGGGCGGCCCTTCGACCCGCACGAGCACGAGGCCGTCGTGCGCGAGGAGACCTCGGCCGTGCCCGAAGGAACCATCACAGCAGAGCTTCAACGCGGCTACCGCATCCGGGACCGTGTTCTGCGCCCGGCGATGGTAGCGGTTGCCGCCCAACCAGTGAACACAAACCACGCCGGCGACGGTGAGAGCGGAGGTAACGACTGAACATGGGCAGGATCATTGGCATAGACCTTGGGACGACCAACTCGGTGGTGGCCGCCATGGAGGGCGGCGAGCCGACGGTCATCCCCAGCTCGGAGGGCAACCGGACCGTGCCCTCGGTGGTGGCTTTCACCAAGAGCGGCGAGCGTCTCGTCGGCCAGGTGGCCAAGCGCCAGGCCATCACCAACCCCAACAACACGATCTACT
Source organism: Candidatus Limnocylindria bacterium (assembly GCA_035514295.1). Taxonomy (GTDB): domain Bacteria; phylum Chloroflexota; class Limnocylindria; order Limnocylindrales; family CSP1-4; genus JALYGJ01. The sequence goes on from DATKBB010000073.1 coordinate 14,081, forward strand.
CGATCAAGCGCTTCATGGGCCGGCGCTGGGACGACCCCGAAGTCCAGCGCTCCAAGGACCTGGTGCCCTACAAGCTTGTCAAGGATCCCAAGAGCGATGGCGTGCGGGTGGAGGTCGCGGACGGCAAGAGCTACACCCCGCCCGAGATCAGCGCCATGATCCTCCAGAAGCTGAAGGCCGATGCAGAGTCCTACCTGGGCGAGCAGGTGACCGAGGCGGTCATCACGGTGCCGGCCTACTTCGACGACACCCAGCGCCAGGCGACCAAGGATGCCGGCCGCATCGCCGGCCTGGACGTCAAGCGGATCATCAACGAGCCCACCGCCTCGGCCCTGGCCTACGGCCTGGACAAGAAGAAGGACGAGCAGATCGCCGTCTACGACCTGGGCGGCGGCACCTTCGACATCTCGATCCTCGAGCTGGGCGACGGCGTCTTCGAGGTCAAGGCCACGAACGGCGACACCCACCTGGGCGGTGACGACTTCGACCAGCGTGTCATCGACTGGATGCTGACCGAGTTCAAGAAGGACCAGGGCATCGATCTGTCCAAGGACCAGCAGGCCCTCCAGCGCCTGAAGGAGGCCGCCGAGAAGGCCAAGATCGAGCTGTCGTCCACCTCTTCGACCGAGATCAACCTGCCCTACATCACGATCGACGCCGAGCGCAATCCCAAGCACCTGGTCATGACCCTCACGCGAGCCAAGCTGGAGGACCTGGTGGCCGATTTGGTCGACCAGACCAGGGGGCCGGTGCAGGCCGCGCTGAAGGACGCCGGGCTGAAGCCGGAGGCGATCGACGAGGTCATTCTGGTCGGTGGCCAGACGCGCATGCCGGCCGTCGTCGAGGCGGTCAAGAAGATGTTCGGCGGCAAGGAGCCGCACAAGGGCGTCAACCCGGACGAGGTCGTGGCCATCGGCGCTGCCATCCAGGCCGGCGTTCTGGCCGGCGACGTGAAGGACGTGCTGCTGCTCGACGTCACGCCGCTGTCGCTGGGCATCGAGACGCTGGGCGGCGTGATGACCAAGCTGATCGAGCGCAACACGACCATCCCCACGTCCAAGAGCCAGGTCTTCTCGACGGCCAGCGAGAACCAGCCGCAGGTGGAGATCCACGTGCTGCAGGGCGAGCGCGAGATGGCCACCGACAACAAGACGCTGGGCCGCTTCATCCTGGACGGTATCCCGCCCGCGCCGCGGGGAGTGCCCCAGATCGAGGTCACCTTTGACATCGACGCCAACGGCATCCTCGACGTGCGTGCCAAGGACCGCGCCACCGGCCGCGAGCAGCAGGTGCGCATCACGGCCTCCTCGATGCTCTCCAAGGACGACGTGGACAAGATGGTCCGCGACGCCCAGGAGCACGCCGAGGAGGACCGCCAGCGGCGCGAGCAGGTCGAAACGCGCAACCAGGCCGACGCGCTCGCCTTCCAGGCCGAGCGCACGCTGCGGGACCTGGGCGACAAGGTCTCGTCGGAGGACAAGGCCGACATCGAGAACAAGGCGACGGCCGTGCGCGAGGCGCTCAAGGGCGACGATTTGGAGGCCATCCGGCGCTCATCGGCGGAGCTGGCCAGCTCACTTCAGCGGGTCAGCACGGCCGCCTACCAGGCGTCCGAGTCGGCCGGTGCGGGCGCCGAGGACGGAGCCGGCCCAGAAGCCGAGCCGCAGCCCGAAGCCACCGCGGAGGGCGAGGCCGAAGCCGAGGAAGCAGTCGAGGGCGAATACAAGGAGGTCTGAGCCTCGCGCGAAGGCGCGGGATAACGCTCCTTAACCGTCGATAGGCGTTTCTTCACTCGCCGGCTGGCCGGCGCTTCACCTGCCGGGGCCTAACTTCGCTGCGCCCTGCGCGCCGGGGAGACGGCGCGAGGAGCGTACGGTGGCCGCGCGTCGGCAGGTCGTCGCGGGGGCTGGCAGGCGACGGCCGGCAGGCAGGCGTGGGCCCGGAAGGAGCGCCATGTCGGCTCTTGGTCGGCTCTCAGCGGGGATCGTCACCATTCTGCTGGTGGCAGCGTGCAGTGCGGCCGGGCCCGGCACGCCGCTGCCACAGCTGGCCGAACACCACCGGCCGCCTCCGCCGCCGCCCCCGCCGCCCCTGGCCACCGGCGCCCCGTATCCGGACGTCACCTTCGAGGACGCCGGCGTCAATCCCTACGTCGATCCGCAGCGCGACCCGCTGTCGACCTTCGCCATGGACGTCGACACTGCCTCGTACAGCATCGCCCGCCGCTTCATCGAGGACGGCAACCTGCCGCCGTACGAGGCGGTCCGCCTGGAGGAGTACGTCAACAGCTTCGACTACGGCTACCAGCCGCCGGAGGAAGGCGCCTTCGCCGTCCATCTCGACGGCGGCTCGACACCATTCACGGATGGACGCTCGGTCCTCCTGCGCATCGGCATCCAGGCAATGACCGTCGCCGACGAGGAGCGCCAGCCGGTGTCGCTGACCTTCGTCATCGACACCTCCGGCTCGATGCAGATGGAGAACCGCCTCGAGCTGGTCAAGGATGCCCTGGGCATTCTCGTGGCCGGCCTGCGGGCGGACGATTCGGTGGCCATAGTCGAGTTCGGCAGTCGGGCGCGAGTCGTGCTGGAGCCCACCTCGGCCGCCGAGCCACAGGTCATCCTGGACGCCATCCGCCGGCTTACCCCAGGCGGCTCGACCAACGCGCAGCACGGGCTGGAGCTGGGCTACGGGCTGGCCGTGCGCGCGCGGCGGCCGGGCACCCTGGACCGCGTCGTGCTGGCCTCCGACGGCGTGGCCAACGTAGGCCTGACCGGCGCCGACGGACTGCTCGCCCAGATCGACCGGCACGTCGAGGCGGGCATCGAGCTGATCAGCGTGGGTGTGGGCATGGGCAACTTCAACGACGTGCTGCTCGAGCAACTGGCCAACCGCGGCAACGGCTTCTACGCCTACGTCAACGACCGGCGCGAGGCGGACCAGCTCTTCGGGCGCAACCTGACCAGCGCGCTCCAGACCGTCGCCCGCGACGCCAAGGTGCAGGTCGAGTTCCGCGCCGACGCCGTGGCCCGCTACCGGCTGCTGGGCTACGAGAACCGCGCCCTGGCCGACGACGACTTCCGCGACCCGACGGTGGACGCCGGCGAGGTGGGCGCCGGCCACTCGGTCACCGCGCTCTACGAGCTGGAGCTCTACGAGCGCGGCGGGGACGGGCATTTGGGCACGGTCCGGCTGCGCTGGCAGGACCCGGGCTCCAGCCGCGAGAGCAGCCTGACGGCGGACATCGAGCTGCGCGATCTGGCCCCCGACTACGAGTCGACCGACCCCGACTTCCAGCTGGCGGCCACCGTCGCCGCCTTCGCCGAAATCCTGCGCGAGAGCCCGCATGCGCGCGGCTACGACCTGCTCGAAGTGGCCCGCCAGGCGGACGCTCTCGGGCGCTGGTTCGACCGCCGGGACGACGTCGAGGAGTTCCGCTGGCTGGCCAATCGGGCGGCGCAACTGGGCGATCGCGGACGCGACTGGTAGCTGCATCCGTCGGCCGTCGCCGGTAAGGTGACGGCCCATGACAGCCTCGCGACTGGTTACGCGTCTGGACGACCCCTTCAACGCCGGCGCGCCGCTCGACGTCCTCGGGCGCAGCTACCTGACGCCGGTGGACGCCTTCTACGTGCGCAACCACGGGCCCGTGCCGCTGCTGCGCGCCGCCGATCACCGGCTGGAGGTCGACGGGCTCGTTAGGGAGCCGATCTCGCTCGGTCAGGCCGAGCTCGCGGCCAGGCTGCCCCGCCACGAGCTGGTGGCGACGCTGGCCTGCGCCGGCAACCGGCGCGCCGAACTGTCGCGCATCCAGCCCACACCCAGCCCACTCCAGTGGGGCGCCGACGCGGTCAGCACGGGCCGCTGGTCTGGCTTCCGGCTGGCCGATTTGCTGGAGTGGATCGGGATAGGGGAGGGGGCGCGCCACGTCGCCTTCGAGGGCGCCGACCAGGCGCTCACGGGCGCCGGCCCGACGTCCTTCGGTGCGTCGATACCCATCGACAAGGCACTCGGCGAAGAGGTTCTGCTGGCCGACAGGCTGAACGGCGAGCCACTGACGCCGGAGCATGGCGCGCCATTGCGCGCCGTCGTGCCGGGTTACATCGGCGCGCGCAGCGTCAAGTGGCTGAGGCGCGTGACGCTGCTGCGTGATCCCTCGGACAATTGGTTTCAGGCGCGCGACTACCGCCGCGACGGCCGGGCGCTGGGCGAGCTCGAGCTCAACTCCGCGATCACCGAGCCGGCCGACGGCGCGGCCGTGCAGGCGCGACCGGTGGAGGTGCGCGGCTACGCCTACGGTGGGCCCGCCGAGCGAGTGGCGCGCGTCGAGCTCAGCGCCGATGGGGGAGCCTGCTGGCAGTCCGCGCGCCTGCTTGACGAAGGCCCGGGTGAAGCCTGGGCCTGGCGGCTGTTCGCGGCGTCGGTCGTCCTTGGCCCCGGCGAGCACGTGCTGGCCGTGCGAGCCTGGGGCGAGCACGGCTCGACGCAGCCGCCGGACGCGGCCACTCTATGGAACGAGGGCGGCTACATGAACAACGCCTGGCACCGGGTCCGCCTGACCGTTACTGCCTGACAACCAGGCCATTTGACATCGCCGGGATGGGCGGTCATCATGCCCTCCGCTCTATCTCTACGAAGTTGATAGGGATAATCTAGTGACTCAACATAGCGGAGTGATCCTGCAATGAACGCGAACACCCGCCGCCTGCCCTGGCTGGGCGCCTGGATCACGGCGCTGGCGCTGCTGGCAGCCTGCGGCGCGACGGCCAACCCAGGCGCCCCTGCGAACTGCAGCGGCCCCACGACACTCCGTCTGGGCTACTTCCCCAACGTGGCTCATGCCATGGCGCTCGTTGGGGACCGGGGCGGCATCTTCGCCGAGGGGCTGGGCGAGGACGCGAGCCTCCAGGTCCACAACTTCAACGCCGGCGGCGAGGCCATCGAGGCCATCTTCAACGGTGGCATCGACATCACCTACATCGGGCCCAATCCGGCCATCAACGGCTTCATCCGCTCGGAGGGGGAGGCCGTGCGCATCATCGCGGGCGCGACTTCGGGCGGCGCCTTCTTCGTCGTGCGCGAGGGCATCGAGTCGGCCGAGGACCTGCGCGGCCTGACCGTCACCAGTCCGGCCCTGGGCAACACTCAGGACGTCGCCCTGCGCGCCTGGCTGGCCGACAACGGCCTGGCGACGGACGCCGAGGGGGCCGGCGACGTGTCGATCACGCCGCTGGCCAACGCCCAGATCCTGGAGGGCTACATCGCCGGCCAGCTGGACGGGGCCTGGGTGCCTGAACCGTGGGCCACGCGCCTGCTCCAGCAGGGCGGCCACGTGCTCGTCGACGAGCGAGACCTGTGGCCGGACGGGCGCTACGTGACGACTCACCTGCTGGTGAGGACGGAGTTCCTGGCGCAGAACCCCGAGCTCGTGAGGCGCTTCCTCGAGGCCCATCTGCGTGCCACCGACTTCGTCAACGACGAACCGGCCGAGGCTCAACGGCTCGTCAGCGAAGGTATCCAGGCGATCACCGGCAGCGCCATGGCGCCCGACGTGCTGGCCACCGCCTGGGGCAACCTGGCCTTCACCGTCGACCCGATTGCCGGCTCGCTCCAGGAGTCGGCGGAGGACGCCTTCGCCCTGGGCTTCCTGCCCTCGGACGACCTGGCAGGCATCTACGACCTCAGCCTGCTCAACGACGTCCTGAGCGCGGCGGGCCGGCCGCAGATCGCGCAGCCATGAGCGCGCTCGCACGGCCGGCGCTCGCGCCGCTCCCGGACCCGCTGCCAGCGGACGCCGTTCTCGAGGTGCGCGACGTGCGCAAGGCCTACGGCCCGCTGGGCAATCGCGTCCTCGCCCTCGAGGGCATCTCGCTAAGTGTCCTTCGCGGCGAGTTCCTCTGCCTCGTCGGCGCGTCCGGTTGCGGCAAGTCCACGCTGCTGAACCTGATCTGCGGGCTCGACCGGCCGAGCAAGGGCGAAATCGTCGCCCAGGGCCGGGCCAGCCTGCTCTTCCAGGAGGCTGCGTTGTTCCCCTGGCTGACGACCGCCGGCAACGTCGAGCTGCCGCTGCGCCTTGCCCGCGTGCCCGGGCACCGGCGCCAGCACGAAGTCGAGCGGCTGCTGGAGCTGGTCCACCTGTCCGACTTTGGGGCCAGGCTGCCCCATGAGCTGTCGGGCGGCATGCGCCAGCGGGTGGCCGTGGCGCGCGCGCTCGCCCAGCACGCGGACATTCTGTTGATGGACGAGCCCTTCGGCTCGCTGGATGCCATGACGCGCGACCTGTTGCATGACGAGCTGGAGCGCATCTGGTCTGAGACGGGCGTGACGATCCTCTTCGTCACCCACGACGTGCGTGAGGCCGTCCGCCTGGGTGACCGCATCGTCGTCCTGACCAGCCGGCCCGGCAAGGTGGCCGATGAGTTCACGGTCAACCTGGCCCGCCCGCGCAACATAGCCTCGCTCGAGGTCGGCGAGCTGGCCGCGACGGTCACCGCGCGCCTGCGCGAGGAAGTCAGGCGGCACGCCGGTGACTGAGCGCGCCATGCGTCCGGGCCGCTCCCCACTCGAGGACGAGCTGCGCGGCATAGACAACCTCGAGCTCCCCCTCCAACCCCACCGCGCCCGCCTCGCAGCTCTCTGGTCAGGCCTGTGGCCCAAGCTGGCGGCGGTGGGCATCTTCCTGCTCGTCTGGCAGATCGTGGTCTGGGCCCAGATCCGGCCGGCCTATGTCCTACCCGGCCCGCTGCCGGTCCTGGAGCGGCTGGCCCAGGACATCACCGGCTCCAACCTGCCCCAGGCCACCGGCATCACCCTCCAGCGAGCGGCCATCGGCTTCGGGCTGGCGCTGCTCATCGGCTCGTTGCTCGGGCTGGCCATCGTCCGCTCGCGGCTGCTGCGCACGGCCGTTGCCTCGCTCATCACGGGTCTCCAGACAATGCCCTCCATCGCCTGGTTCCCGTTGGCCATCCTGCTCTTCGGGCTCAACGAGACGGCGATCATGTTCGTGGTCGTGCTGGGCGCCGCGCCATCGATCGCCAATGGCCTGATAGCCGGCGTGGACCACATCCCGCGCGTGCTGCTGCGCGCCGGCCAGGTGCTCGGCGCGCGCGGCTTCGCGCGCTACCGGCACGTGATCTTCCCGGCGGCACTGCCCTCCTTCGTGGGCGGGCTGAAGCAGGGCTGGGCCTTCTGTTGGCGGAGCCTGATGGCCGGTGAGCTGCTGGTCATCATCGCGGCCCAGCCGTCGATCGGCGTGCGCCTGCAGTTCGCGCGTGAGTTCTCGGACGCCCTGGGACTGATGTCGACGATGATCGTCATCCTCGTCATCGGGATCGTGGTCGACATCCTCTTCTTCGGGACGCTCGACCGCGCCATACGCCGGCGCTGGGGGCTGCTCGAGTCCGGCTAGGACCGCGACTGGCGGGCGGGCCGCGGGCGCCGGCTGCGGCCCAGCGAGACCCACGCCTCGGGGTCGCGGGTCAACTGGCGCACGCGGCGGGGCAGTCGGCCGCGCACCAGGTCGTCGAGGGTGGTCGTCTCCAGCACCTCGCGCAGGCTGGCTCGGACGGCGACCCACACGTCGCGCAGGTGGGCCGCGGCGCCGGCGTACTCGACCGTCTCGACGCGCTCGCCGCGCACATGCGCCAGCGGTCCCTCCACAGCGCGGATGACGTCGGCCACGCTGATGTCGCTTGGCGGCCGGGCGAGGCTGTAGCCGCCTGCTGCGCCTCGCTGGCTCTTGATCAGGCCGGCGTGCTTCAGCTCGAGCAGGATCGTCTCCAGGAACTTGGAGGGAATGCCCTGGGCGGTGGCGATCTGCTCGCGTTTCAGCGGTCGGGCTTGGCCGGCCGCCGCAGCAAGCTCGGCCGCGGCGCGAACGGCGTAGTCGGCCTTGGCAGAGACGCGCACGCGCTCATTGTGGAGGATGAGCTGTGGGCGCAGGCCCTACAGGCGCAGGAACAGGGGCACGCCCGGGGCGATTGCCGCTACCGCCATGACGATCAGGTATGCGGCCAGCAGCAGCAAACCGACCAGCAGGTGCAGGCGAATGTTGACGGCCATCACCGCCATCAGCCCGTAGACAGACTCGTAGTTCTGTTGCAGCCCATCGTAGACGCGGCGCACGAGCGGAAGGGCGAGTAGGGTGAGCAGGGCCGGGATGGGCAGCAGGCCGGCCAGCACCCCGCCGCCGATGATCGCGAAGGCGGCCACCGCGGCGAGCAGGTAGAGGTTGATGACCTGCGGCTGGGAGAGGATGACCGGCAGCGTGCGCTTGCCGGCGCGGGCGTCGGCCGGCCGGTCGGGCACCTCGTTCACGTACAGGATCAGTGCCACCAGGATGGCGATGGGCAGCGAAGCGACAATCGGCTCGAGAGAAACCAGGCCGCCGGTCTGCACGACGTAGGCGCCCAGCAGCATCAGCGGCCCGAAGCCCACGGCGGTGGTGATCTCGCCCAGCCCGCGGTAGACCAGCTTGAAGGGCGGCGCGGTGTAGGCCAGGCTGAGCACGATCCCCAGGGCGCCGATGACCAGCAGGGCGACCGATGGGCGCATGACCAGCAGCACCAGCCCTATGGCCAGCGCCAGGCCGTAGAAGGCGGCCGAGATGAAGATCATGCCGCGCAGCGAGACGAGGTCGTACTGGATGACGCGCGAGCCGCCGCTGTATTGGGTGGGGTTGACGTTCTTCTCGTCGGCGCCCAGGCGCGCGTCGAACACGTCGTTCGCCACGTTGAGGCCAAGGTGGACGGCGGCCGCGCCGATCAGCGTGAGCACCACCGTGACCAGGTCGAAGTAGCCATGCCAGGCGGCGATGGCCAGCCCGATCGAGACCGGGATAAACGTGGCCGACAGGAACGGCAGACGCGTCGCACGCAGCGTCAGCCAGCCGAAGGAAAGCTTGGGGCGGACCGGCCGGCCCAGCTCGGCCGACAGGCGCGACAGGTAGCGCTTCGACTGGCCCACCGTCCGCTCGACGTACTCGGGGAACGGGATCTCCGCCTCGCTCCAGCCCCAGGCGGCGGTCGCTTCGAGCACCAGCGAGCCCGAGCCGGCCTCCGCCGCGCGGCCCCAGACCGTGACGTGGCGGCGCTGGTCATAGCCCCAGCCCGGACGCGGCCGGATGTGGCTGCCGGTCAGGCTCACCTCGCGATCGAGCGGCACGCGGACGTCCGCCGGCTGCGCGAAAGCCACCTTGCCCGTGGCGGTGTCGACCTGGGCGTCGACCGCCACGCTGAGTGGATAGCCGTCGTCGTCGACGTAGCTCAACAGGGCAAACGGGAAGTCCGCCAGCCGCCGGAGCCCTTCCGCCGGCTCGATCATGGCGACGCCGGCACGGAGGTCCATCAGTTCGTGCCCTCCAGCCTCTGCGGTGCGCGGGATGTGTCGCCGTCCGGCCAGTACAGCGCGCGGCGGGGCTCGAACTCGATGACGGCGCGCTCGAAGTAGAGCGGGAAGGCAACACGCGCCTTGAGAAACTCCAGTACCGACGGCTCCTTGGCCGACCACAGTGGCAGCACGCGTTCCCACTCAGCGTGGGGCTCCGAATCGAACACGCGCGCCTCGCCCTGCAGCGTGGCTCGGCCGTGCAGTCCACCCAGCGCGACCGGATCGCTCAGCGACAACGACACGCGCGGGTTGTCCTTGATGTGCTCGAGCTTGCGCGAGAAGAGGATGCTCGAGGTCATCAGCACCTTCTGGCCGTCCCACAGCGGGATGAGCGGGTAGGTGATGGGCCGGCCGTCGTGCCGCACGACGGTCAGTTCCGCCACCAGGGCTCTATCGACGAGCTCCGCGAGTGGGGCGGGCAACCAGCTCATGTGTCGGGTCCTTCCGGGCGCGTCGGCTAAACTAGCGCGAGAAACGTAACATATTTCTCGGCTGCCGGCAAGCCCGCTGACTGGTCCGCTACCGCCACGCTATGGCTGAGAGGTCGACAAAACGGTGGCTGCCGGCGGCGCAGCCGGCGACACCGCTGTAATCCAAGCACCGGCCACGCTTGGCGCGGGTCCGTTTCCAGCTCGATCTCCCCCTGGCCGTCGCTTTGACCGCCGATGGTCGCATCTCAGCAATAGTGGTGGTGGCGACGCGGTCTCAGCGGCTCGAGAGCGGCGCACAGGACAGCCGATGATTCTCCGAGCAGCCGGCAGTCTGACAGTCGTCAACCATCACCCGCGCTACCATGCCCAGCGTGCCTGCCGTGACCGAATCACTCATCTCCGCGCGCCAACTGACCAAGCGCTTCGGCGCTTTCACCGCCGTCGACTCGGTCGACTTCGACGTGGCCCCCGGCGAGGCCTTCGGCTTCCTGGGGCCCAACGGCGCGGGCAAGACTTCGACCATGCGCATGATCGGCTGCGTGTCGCCCCGCTCGGACGGCCAGCTGCGCGTGCTGAACATGGATCCCGACACTGACGGCTCGCGCATTCGCTCGCGGCTCGGTGTGGTGCCGCAGGATGACACGCTCGACAACGAGCTGACCGTCTTCGAGAACCTGCTCATCTACGGCCGCTACTTCGACCTGTCCTACGCCGCCGCCGGGGAGCGCGCAAACGAGCTGCTCGACTTCGTCCAACTGGGCGAGCGGCGGAACGACCTGGTGGAGCCGTTGTCGGGGGGCATGAAGCGCCGCCTTACCATCGCCCGCGGGCTGATCAACGAGCCCGACATCCTGCTGTTGGACGAGCCCACTACCGGCCTCGACCCGCAGGCCCGGCACCTCGTCTGGGAGCGGCTGTACCGGCTCAAGCAGCGCGGCGTGACCCTCGTGCTGACGACGCACTACATGGACGAGGCTGAGCAGTTGTGCGACCGGCTGGTGGTGATGGACAAGGCCAAGATCGTGGCCGAGGGCTCGCCGCGCCAGCTGATCGACCGCTATGCCACGAAGGAGGTGCTCGAGCTGCGCTTCCCGGTGGGGGTGCAGGAGACGCTCGACGGCCGCCTGGAGGGTCTGGGTGAGCGCGCCGAGCATTTGCCCGACCGTGTGCTGGTCTATGCCTCAGACGGCGAGGCCGCCGCGGCCGCAGCGCATGATCGGGGCCTCCAGCCGGAGAGCGTGCTCGTCCGGCGCAGCAGCCTGGAGGACGTCTTCCTGCGCCTCACCGGGCGAACCCTGGTCGAGTAGGCCGACACGATGGCCGCCGTCGGCGTCCGCCACCTCGAGCACAACCTGCTCGTCTACCGCCGTATCTGGCGCGGGACGGTGTTCTCGACCATCCTCTCGCCGATCCTGTTCCTCTCCGCCATGGGCGTGATCTTGGGCAGCTTCGTGCCCGGCCTGACCGAGTTCGGTGGCGTGTCCTATCTGGCCTTCCTGGCCCCGGGCCTGCTTGCCGCACAGGCCATGCAGACGGCCACGATCGAGTCGACCTGGCCGCTACTGGCCGGCTTCAAGTGGCTCAAGACGTTCCAGGCGTCCATCGCCTCGCCGCTGGGGCCGCGCGACATCGTCTTTGGTCACCTGTACTGGCTGATCGTGCGGATGGCCGTCGTGACGGGCATCTTCCTGGTCGTGATGCTGCTGTTCGGGGCTGCCACCTCGCCCCTGGTCGTGCTGGCCTGGCCGGCGGCCATCCTGACCGGCCTTGCCTTCGGCATGCCCATGGCCGCCTGGACCGCCACGCGCCGCACCGAGAGCTCGTTCCCGATGATCTTCCGTTTCGTGATCACGCCGCTCTTCTTGTTCAGCGGCACCTTCTTCCCTATCGAGCGGCTGCCGGACTTCATCCAGCCACTGGCCTGGCTGACGCCGCTCTACCACGGCGTGGCGCTCAGCCGCGCCCTCGCGCTGGGCCAGGTCGACCAGCCGCTGCTGCTGGGACTGCACGCAGCGGTGCTCATCGGGCTGACCGGGCTGGGCCTGCTGCTCGCCATGCGCACCTTTCAGCGAAGACTGATCGTCTGATGACCGCCCTACCGATTCGTCGCCTGCTGCCCTTCGGCAGCCGTCATTCGGTCCACATCCTCGAGCGCAATCGGCTGATCTTCCGGCGCGGCTGGATGGTCATCTTCTCGGGCTTCTTCGAGCCGCTGTTCTACCTGCTGGGCATCGGCTTCGGGCTGGGCAGCCTGATCGGGGCGGTGGAAGGCCCGGGTGGCCAGCTGATCCCCTACGCCGTCTTCGTGGCACCCGGCCTGCTGGCCGCAAGCGCCATGAACGGGGCCGTCTACGACTCGACGAACATGTTCTTCAGGCTGCGCTACGAGAAGTCGTACGACTCCATGCTGGCCACGCCGCTGAACGTGGGCGATATCGCGCTGGGCGAGGTCACCTGGGCCCTGATGCGCGGGACCCTTTACGCCTTCGGCTTCATCGTGGTGATGTTCGCGTTCGGGCTGGTGCCGTCGCCGTGGGGTCTGCTGGCGCTGCCCGCTTCGATGCTGATCGGCTTCGCCACCGCGGCAGTGGGCTTGACGGCGGTCACCTACATGCGCTCGTGGCAGGACATCGACATGCTCTTCGTTGTCACCCTGCCGCTGTTCCTGTTCAGCGCCACGTTCTTCCCGCTGAGCGCCTACCCCGAGCCGCTGCGGATCATCGTCGAGCTGTCGCCGCTCTATCGCGGCGTGGACCTGATGCGGGGCCTGACCACGGGCGTGGTGGGCATCTCCCAGCTCATCGACGTGATCTACCTGCTCGTGCTGGGTACGTTCTTCCTGTGGGTCGCCTCGCGCAGGCTGGGGCACATGCTGCTCAAATAGGCTTGTCAGGGAATCATGACAAAGGCTGGCAGGAGGCCGTGGTGCAATCGAGGGCGATTAGTTCGGCGGGCTGAGGGCGTCGGAGGAGTTATGAACGAGGGACCAATCATCGAAGTCCGTGACCTGGTAAAGGTCTACGGCAAGGGCGACAAGCAGACGCGCGCGGTTGACGGCATCAGCTTCGACGTGGCGCCGGGTGAGCTGTTCGGCTTCCTGGGTCCCAACGGGGCGGGGAAGACGACCACCATCCGCGTGCTGGCCACGCTGCTCGCACCCACCAGCGGCAGCGTCCGCGTGGCCGGCATCGACGTCATGCACGACCCTCACGAAGTGCGCAAGCGCCTCGGGCTGGCGCTCCAGACCGCCGCGCTCGACGCATTCTCGACCGGCCGGGAGACGCTCGAGCTGGCCGGCCGGCTGCATCGCCTGCCAAGTGCCGAGGTGCGCCGCCGGGCGGACGAGCTGCTCGAGCTGATGACGCTGACCAAGGTGGCCAACAAGCTGACCGGCACATACTCGGGCGGCATGAAGCGGCGGCTGGACCTGGCCAGTGCGCTGATGCACAAGCCGCAGCTGCTGATCCTGGACGAGCCAACAGAGGGCCTGGATCCGCAGAGCCGGACGGCCCTCTGGGAGGAGCTCGAGCGCATCAACCGGGCCGGCACGACGCTCCTGCTTACGACGCACTACATGGAGGAGGCGGATCGCCTGTGCCGCCGCCTGTCGATCATCGACAACGGCAAGATCGTGGTCGACGGCTCGCCCACAGAGCTGAAGCAGACGGTCGGTGCGGACACGGTCGTGCTGGAGGTCGAGCAACCCGAAGGTGACGGCGTCGTCGAGCGCGTCCGCGGGCGGTTGGAGGGGCTGGTCGAGGCAGAAGCCGTGGCGGCCCATCCGCAGGGCGTCAGCCTGTCGGTGGCCAATGCCGGCGCCGCCATCCCGGCCCTCCTGCGCCGCTTGGAGGGGGACAGCGTCCAGATCACCGGCCTGCACATGAGCCAACCCAGCCTGGACGACGTGTTCATGAAGTACACCGGCCGCAGCATTCGCGAAGAGGCCGCCGACCAGTACATCGTGCTCGGCTGGTAAGGAGCAAGCAGAGATGACCGCACTTGCCTACGAGACCTACCACCTGGGCCTGCGCACGACGAAGCGATTCATGCGCGTGCCGGCCAACTACATCAGCATCCTCTTCTTCCCACTCGTCCAGCTGCTGATCTTCAGCCAGCTCTTCCAGCAGATCGTGCAACTGCCGGGTTTCGAGGGGCAGTCCAGTTACCTGGCCTACCTCGCGCCGGGCCAGGTCGTCTTTGCGGCGTTCATGGCCGTGGCCTGGTCGGGCTTCGGCTTGCTCGTCGAGTACCGCACGGGCTACATGGACAAGCTGCGCGCCCTGCCAACGCGTCGCTGGTCGATTCTTGCTGCCGAGATGGTGCCGCTCTTCTTCCAGGCGGCGGCCATGTCCGGAATCCTGCTGTTGATCGCGGTACTTCTCGGCACAACGATCGTGACCGGCATCGTCGGGTTCGTGCTGATCATGGCCCTGGCCGGGTTATTTGGGCTGGCCTTCGCCGGGCTCAGCTTCGTGCCCGCCCTGCTGACCAAGAGCGAGCAGGCCACCAGCACGTTTTCGCTGCTGCTCTTCCCGGTCGTGTTCATGTCGACGGCCTTCGTACCGGCCGAGGTCATGCCGGACTGGATGCGCATCATCAACGACTGGAACCCGATCACCTACCTGATCGAGGCGATGCGCGCGATCATGACGACCGGCTACGACTGGCCGCTGATCGGTCGGGCGGTCGGTTCGCTGGCCGTCGTCGGCGTGTTCGGCCAGATCCTGACGATCTGGGCCTTCGGCCGGCTGGCCCGTTAGGGCGCTAGATCACCGCCAAGGCCCGCTCGACGGCGAGGTCCTGGCGAAAGGCCCGGTCGACGAGGGCTCGGATCCGATAGCTGACGGCCAGGCCCTGGTGCTCGAGGGTGGCCGGTGCGTCGGCTGGAATGGGGATGCTCATGGTCAGGCCCTGACGGAAGGCTGTCGGATCGACGGCCGCCGACCAAAGGACGATCCCCTTCAGGCCGTTGGGTGCCTCGACATCGGCCTGCAGTTCGAGGCGGGCGCCTCGGCCGGCGCCGGCGCTGGGCCAGTTCACGGTGACCTGCAGCTCCGAGCCGGCCACGGCGGGCGGCAGAGGCTCGACGGCGATCGTGGCGTCACCCGACTGCCAGGCATCGAACATCGCGCCCTGGGCGAGCCGCACGGCGCCCGAGCGCAGGTAGTCGATGTTCTGGCGCACGTCGACGAGGGTGGCAAGCCGCTCGTCGCCGCGCATGGCGATGTCCCAGCGAGCCTCCACGGCCCAACCGATGAGGGCGCTGCCCATGTGCGCCGAGACAGGGCCAAGGCGTGGCGCGGGGATGGTGAACTCGGCCTCGAACGGTTGGCCGGCCGACAGGCTGGCCGGCAGGGGAGGGCGGCTGAAGGGCAGTTGCTCGAACAGCTTGCCGTCGACCTCGACCCACTGCTCGCTGCTGGTGACCTTGCCGCTGCTATCTCGTTGCTCGCGCGATCGGCTCTGCTCGGTCAGGCGAACGCCCACCAGGCGCAACATCGCGCCCCGCGCGCTGATGTCTCGTCGCGCCGTCAGGCGGATCGTGCCCTCGATCCCCTCACCGACACGCACCGGCTCGCCTCTGAGCTCGATAGCTCCGTCCAGACCGTCGCTGGCCGGCGCGACCAGGCCGCCCAGGCTCAGCGCGGCCAGCGGATGGCTACCCTGCGGGCCGGCCAGACGCGCCGGGTCCACAGCGTCGAAGGGCGACGGCGCGCTGCCCCGCTTGCCGCCCCAGCCGAAGATGCCGCCGAACTGCTGCGGATTGCTGCCGCTGGCCAGTACGGCCTCTCGAAAGCTCATGCCTGCTCCGTCCTCTTTGTGCCTCGCGGGCCGTGTCCGACGGCTGAATCCTAGGGCCATCCGCGCGCCAGCGGGCTGACTCGACGGCCCGGGAGGGCCGGGAGAGGTGCTCACCTACCGTCCGAGTCGGCTCGCTGACCTCGTTTGAGTCGGGTTCTGCCGGGAGGGCTGCCCACCTCCCACCCGAGTCGGCTCGCTGACCTCGTTTGAGTCGGGTCGAGCCACCATCAACTGCAACGCCTTGGCGACCCGGCCGGTCCGCCAGTGTCGACGACGAAGTCAGCAGCAAGACCCCCATCCGGTCCAAGGGCAGACCCTACCGGCCGGCCAGGGCCGACTCAAAGCTGATCTCCGAGCCGACTCGGGCAGGCCGACTGACGCCGGCGGGCCTGGAGCCGACTCAGAGCTGGTCTCCGAGCCGACTCGGGCAGGGCATTGACTAGCGGCGAGGTGAAGGGGCGGGGGCCGGCGCGGAGGTGGTGGCCGACGCGGAGGCGGTGGCCGTTTGGACCCCAGTCTGGCGGCCGGGTTGCCCGAACAACCGACCCAGGGCCGGCGAGGGCCACTCCACGCGGCGCGTACCGGTGAACTCCATGTAGGCGCGCAGCGCCACGCGCATGGCCGGCACGAACTCCTCGGCCGCGCGCGGGGCGAAGCACTCCTCCCACCAGAGCCCCAGGACGCGAAGGGTGCCGGTCTTCCGGTCCACGCGCGGCTCCCAGCGGCCCACGAACCGCTCGCTAAAGAGGATGGGCAGGACGTAGTAGCCCCAGCGCCGCTTGGCCTCGGGCACGTATACCTCCCACAGGTAGTCGAAGTTCCACAGCTCGCGCAGCTGGCGCCGGTCCCACATCAGCGGATCTAGCGGGGCCAGGAAAGTGACCGCTGGGGGCGGCGGCGAGTCATCGTCGAGGAACGGCAGCTCACCCGCCGCGATGTAGCGCGTGCCCTTCACCCCCTCCACCTCGACTGGCAGTAGCTGCCCGCGTTCGACCAGCTCGGCGGTCAGCCTTCGTCGCTCCACGGCCGTGCCCGCGCTGTACATCACCTCCGCCTGGGCGCTCGGCGTGGTCAGGCCGGTGGCCCGGTAGCGCGACATCAGCCGGTGGAGCGTCGCCTCCTCGGTCGAGGCACGCTCGGCCAGCAGCTCGGCCGGCACGAGACGCTCGATGAGGTCGTAGTAGCGGCGGTTGCCGTCGCGCCGGGCGATGCCCAGCCGGCCCGACACGAACATCGCCTCCATCACCGCCCGCGCGGCGCGAGTGGGCGCCCACCACCAGTCGACGGCGTGGTTGTGCTCCCCGAAGGCGGCCGTGGAGAGCGGGCCCTCGGCCTGGATACGCTCGCGGATCGCCTCCACGACCGCCGACTGCTCGCGCAGGATGCCCTCGTCGTAGTGCGGCGCATTGCGATCCCAGGTCAGCCGGTAGTAAGGCAACTCGGCCAGGGGCATGATGTTCAGGCTCTTGTTGTAAAGCTCGATCAGGCGGCGGTCCGGGCCGTAGAGCCAGGCGTCGCACCACTCGCGCCGGTAGCCGGCCACCCGCGCGTGCAGCACCAGGTCGTGGTTGCGCGCACCGGGCACCTCCAGCGGATCGAACTGGAGCACGCCCAGCCGCTCCACGACGGCCAGCACGCTCCGCGGCTCGGCGGGCAGCGAGCGGGGAGGGGCAAGCAGGTGGCGGCGCAGCAGGAAGCGGCGTGCCTCCTGCGCCGACAGCCGAAGCGGGGCCGCGGCGGGCGGGCTCAGTTGACGCGAGCGCTGTAGGCCGACAAGGCCGGCGCGCCCCCCAGGTGCGCGTAGAGCACGTTTGACTCGGGCCCGATCTCTCCCCTGCGCACAAGGTCGATCAGGCCGGCCATCGACTTCCCCTCGTAGACCGGGTCCGTGATCATGCCCTCCAGCCGGCCGGCCAGGCGGATGGCCTCGATGGTCGCCGCGTCCGGGATGCCGTAGATGCCGGCGTGGTAGCGCTCGTCGAGGATCACGTCGTCGTCCTCGATCTGGCGGCCAAGCTCCACCAGCTCCGCCGTTGCGCGCGCGATCCGCAGGACCTGCGCCCGCGTCTCGGCCGGCTTGGCCGACCCGTCGATGCCTATCACCCGCCGTGGCCGCTCCTGGGCAGCGAAGCCCGCGACCATGCCCGCCTGCGTGCTACCAGTGACCGAGCACACGATGATCGTGTCGAAGAAGACGCCCAGCGCGCCCTCCTGGCGCTCGACCTCCATCGCCCACGACACGAAGCCCAGGCCGCCCAGCGGGTGATCCGACGCGCCGGCGGGAATGGCATACGGCTTGCCGCCGCGCTCGCGCACGTCGGCCAGGGCCTGCTCCCAGCTCTGCTTGTACTCGATGCCGAAGCCGGCCTCCACCAGGCGCACGTCGGCGCCCATGATCCGGCTCAGCTGGATGTTGCCCACTTTGTCGTAGACCGCGTCCGGCCAGTCGACCCAGGACTCCTGCACCAGGACGGCCTTCAGCCCCAGGTGAGCGGCGGTGGCGGCCACCTGGCGGGTGTGGTTGGATTGGATGCCGCCGATCGACACCAGCGTGTCGCAGCCCTGGGCGAGGGCGTCGGCGGCCAGGTACTCCAGCTTGCGCACCTTGTTGCCACCGAAGGCCAGGCCGCTGTTGCAGTCCTCGCGCTTGGCCCAGATCTGCGGTCCGCCAAGGTGCTCGGTCAGCCGGCCCAGCCGTTGGATGGGTGACGGTCCGAAGAGCAGCGGCTGGCGCGGAAATCGATCGAGCTTCATGGGCCCGATTATGGGTTGCACAATGCGACAGGTCCTGTCAGGTAGCGACCTATACTCGAAGTTCGCATGGCCACTGAGAGGGATTACTACCACGTCCTGGGCGTAGCGCGCGGCGCCACGGACGACGAAGTCAAGCGCGCCTTCCGCCGCCTGGCCCAGCAATGGCACCCGGACGTGAGCACGGAGCCGGGTGCCGACGCGCGCTTCAAGGAGATCGCCGAGGCGTACCAGGTGCTGTCCGATCCGCAGCGACGACAGGCCTACGACATGTTCGGGCGGGCAGGGGTGAGCGGGGCAGGCGGGGCCGGCTTTGGCGAGGGCTATTCGCCGTTCGGTGGCTTCCAGGGCTTCGGCGACCTGTTCGACGCCTTCTTCGGGGGAGCGGGCACCGGCGGCATGCGCCGGGCACGGACGCCGAGCGGCGCGGACCTTCGCTACGACCTGCGGCTGACCTTCGCCGAGGCGATCAGCGGGGCGGAGAAGGAGATCGAGTTCAGCTCCTTGGTGCGTTGCGAGACGTGCTCGGGGAGTGGCGCGGAGCCGGGTACCAGCCCCACGACCTGCCCCACCTGCAGCGGCTCGGGCGAGCTGCGCCAGGTCCGCTCGACGATGCTCGGCCAGATGATCAACGTGACCGTCTGCGACCGTTGCCGGGGGCTCGGCAAGATCGTCGAGACGCCCTGCAGCACGTGCCGCGGCGACGGCCGAGTAGAGCGCAGGCGGACGCTGCGCGTGACCATCCCGGCGGGCATCGACGAGGGCCACCAGGTGCGCCTGTCGGGTGAGGGCGAGGCGGCGCCGCGTGGCGGCACGCCCGGCAACCTCTACGTCGTCGTCCACGTCGAGGCCCATCGGCAGCTTCGCCGGCAGGACACGGAGCTCTTCTTCGAGCTGCCGTTGTCGATCACGCAGGCCGCCCTGGGTACGCGCGTGACGGTACCCACGGCCGACGGCGAGGAGGAGATCGAGATCAAGCCCGGCACTCAGCCGGGCAGCGAGGTTAGGCTGCGCGGACGGGGCGTGCCGCACCTGCGCCGTTCGGGCCTGCGCGGCGACCTGCACGTCCTCGTCGACGTCCGCGTGCCCACCCGTCTCAGCGGCCGGCAGCGCGAGCTGCTCGAGCAACTGGCTGAGGAGAGCGGCGAGCGCGAGACGACCGAGGCCGAGTCGGGGGCCAGCACCAACGGCAAGCAGGCGGCCCGTCGGCGACGGCGCAAGCCGGGCCTGCGCGATCGGCTGAAGGACGCCATCAGCTGAGCGGCGGAGAGGACGGCACCAGCGCCGCCGGATCGTGGTGGGAGCTCCGTGTCAGCGCGGACCCCGAGGCGGTCGAGGCAGTCAGCGAGATCCTGGCCCGAGCCTGCGCCGGCGGAGTGGCGGTCGAAGCGCCCTTCGAGCTGCTGGACGAAGGCCTTGCCGTGCGCATCGACGGGGCGCGGCCGGCCACCGTGCGTGGCTACGTTTCCGGGCTGGACGCCGGCGCGGCGCGCGCGGCCGTAGCCCAGGTCGAGCGTGAGCTCGGCCATCTCCAGGCGTTCGGGCTGCTGCCCATCGGCGACGTGCAGACACGCGTCGTGCACGAGGAGGACTGGGCAGAGGCGTGGAAGCAGCACTTCCCGGTGCTGCGTGTCGGCCGGCGGATCGTCATTCGCCCCACCTGGCGCGAGCACGACCCGGCGCCCGGCGACGTGGTCATCTCGCTCGATCCGGGCATGGCCTTTGGCACCGGCCTGCACTCGACTACCCGCCTTTGCCTGGCCGGCATCGAGGGGTGGGCGCACGAAGGCCTGCTGGCGGGCGCCACGGTCCTCGACGTGGGCTGCGGCTCGGGCATCCTGGGAATCTGCGCCGGACTGCTGGAGGCGCGCGAGGTGCTCGGCCTGGACACGGACCCGCTGGCCGTGGCGGCGAGCCAGGCCAATGCTGCGCGCAACGAGCTCGCGGGCACGTTCGATGCCCGACGCGGCAGCCTGCCACTGGCCGAGCCCCGCCAGTTCGACCTCGTGCTGGCCAACCTCGTCGCCGGCGTCCTCCTCGAGCTGGCCACCGACTTGGGGGATGTCCTCCGCCCGGGCGGTCGGCTGCTGGCCAGCGGCATTCTCGTCGACCGCGAAGGGGAGGTGAGCGGGGCGTTCGAATCGGCCGGCCTGCGGGTCATCGGGCGGCTGGCCGAGGGGGACTGGGTTGCCCTTCAGGCAGAGAGGGCCCCCGCGTGAGCCTGGCCCAACTGTTCCCCATCCTGCTCGTCGTGCACATCGGGCTGGCGATCTCGCTTTTTCCTGCCCAGCCTGCTGCTGCCCTTCGGCCTGCGCAACAGGGGTCCATCGACTGGTCCGCCGGGGCGCTTCTCGCGCATCCTGCTCTGGCTCCAGGGCAACGGCACGATGCTCATCGGGGCGGGGCTGGCGATCACCGGCGTGCTGATGTTGCTGGTGCTCGGTCCGCAACTGCTGGCCCAGCCCTGGCTGCTGCTGGCCCTCGCCATCTATGCCGCGAACCTGGGCCTGGCTTTCTTCGTGCAGCGGCCCGGCCTGCGCCGCCTGCTGGGCATGCGCGCCCGTCCGTCCGACGCGGAGCTGGAGGTCTGGCGGACGCGCGCCCGGCGGCAGCGCTACGTCAGCTACGTGATGGCCGGCGCGGTGGGGCTGATCGCCTTTCTGATGTCGGCCAAGCCCGGGTTCTAAGATCCGGCCATGAGCTTCGATGAGAACTGCCTCTTCTGCGGCATCGGGCGCGGTGAGGTGCCGGCCGACATCGTGGTCGACGACGACCTGGTGGTGGCCTTCCGCGACATTTCGCCCAAGGCGCCCACCCACGTCCTGCTCATCCCGCGCCAGCACGTCGCCTCGGCCGCGGAGCTGGGCGAGCAGCATGCCGAAATGCTGGGCCGGCTCTTCGCCGTCGCCGCCAAGGTGGCCCGCGACGCCGGCGTGGCGGAGCGGGGCTTCCGGTTGGTGACCAATGCCGGGCCAGGCGCCGGCCAGAGCGTCAACCACCTGCATTTCCACCTGCTGGGCGGGCGCTCGCTCGGTTGGCCGCCGGGGTGAGTGTCGGGCGGGCCGCGACGACCCCCTCGCTCGCGCTGCTGGTCCTGCTCGCAGTGGCCGCCTGCACGGCTGCCCCGCCGGCGGATCCTGCGGCGACGGCCATCCCGCCGATGGCCACGCCCAGCGCAGCCGTCGGTGCGGCGGCAGCACTTGTCGAGCAGCAGCTGGCCGAGGCTGGCCTCGACTTGCTCCAGTCCCCGCTTGACTACCGGCCCGGCGAGCCGGGGATCGTGCAGGCGGCGCCGCGCGCCGTGTATCGAGCCTCGCTTGCCCAGCCGAACGAGGGCTGGGTGGTGATCTACGACCTCGGCTCGGCCGACGCCGCGCAGGCCGCCGGCGACGCCTTCGCGGCCTACCTGGGCAGCGGCGTGGGCCAGACCAACTACCCCCGAGACGCTCAGTTCGCGCTCAGCCGCGTGGGCCAGGCGCTGGTCTTCTCGTGGTGGTCACGCGAGCGAACCGGCGACGCGGCCAGGGCCGAGGCCGTTTTCGAGGCCATCCGCCGCGTCGGCCAGCCGATCGACGTGAGGCGCTAGTCGCGTAGCGGCAGCGGCGTGTCGGTGGCGGCCCAGTCGTGGACCTCGCCGCGCTTGATCTTGAGCGTGTGGGTGCGCGGGAAGTCCTGCTCTGGCCACAGGCGCCAGGCGTCGATGCGTTGGTGCTGGCCGAGCCGCTTGTTGGCCTGCCGCACGAGGCCGTCAATCCGCTCTTCGAGTGCCTTCCGCTCGTCGTCGGTAGCCGGCGGCGGCGGGGCGGGATTGTTGGGCGTGATCATGGGTGGCGCGTCGGGTGACAGGACGACGGCCTCGATCCGGCCGGGCGTGGTCTCCAGCACGATGGCCTGGGCCAGGCCGACCTCCTCCAGCACGTTCTCGATGTCTTCCGGGAAGATGTTGAAGCCGTTGGGCAACACGATGATGTTCCTGGTGCGGCCCATCAGCACCAGGTTGCCTCGCTCGTCGAAGCGTCCAACATCGCCGGTGTGGTACCAGCCGTCCTCCATCACCGCCGCCGTTGCCGCGGGGTCCTGCCAGTAGCCCTGGAAGAGGGTGGGTCCGCTGACCAGGATCTCGTTCGTGCCCTCGGCCAGCTTGAGCTTGACCGGCGGCAGCGTCTTGCCGACCGTGCCGGTGGGGTGGTCCTGCTCGCTCGTGGCGGCAGCCGGCCCGCACTCGGTCGCCCCGTAGCCCTGCACGACGATGACGCCCAGCCGCTCCCACTTCTCCTGTAGGGCCGGCGGCAGGAAGGCGGCAGCGCAGGCGAACAGCGTCAAGTGGCCGCCGAGCCGCTGGTGGATCCGACGAAAGAGCAGCCGGCGGGCCCAGTAGGGCAGGAAG
>DATKBB010000074.1:0-31630 GCA_035514295.1 Candidatus Limnocylindria bacterium
CTTCCTGCACGTCCACGTCAGCATGGGCCGGCGCGACCTGTCGCTGTTCGGCGGCCACCTGCAGGAACTGATCGCCAATCCGACCATCGAAGTCTGGGTGCAGCCAGAAGCCGAGCCGGCGCTGCGCGTCTTCGACGACGAGATCGGCATGGCCGTGCTCGACCTCCCGGAGCGCTAGCCGCTGCTAGCATCCGGCCCATGCAACCGGACGGCCGCGTGCTCCAGGTCAACGTGTCGCGTGGCGGTGTGCCCAAGCTGCCCGTCGAGCGGGCCTGGGTGAGCCGCCTGGGTCTCGCCGGCGACGGCCACAACGAGAGGACGCTGCACGGCGGACCGCACCGCGCCGTCTGCCTGTTCTCGGTCGAGGCCATCGAGCGGCTCCAGTCGGAGGGACACCCGGTCGAGCCGGGTAGCGTGGGCGAGAACCTGACCACCAGCGGCATCGAGTGGTCGCTGCTGCCAGTGGGCACGCGGGCCCGCGTGGGCGCGGAGTTGGAGCTCGAGCTGGCCAGCTCAACGACGCCCTGCTCGACCCAGAAGCGCAACTTCATCGATGGCCGCTTCAGCCGCATCTCGATCGATCTTCACCCCTCGGACAGCCGGATGTACGCGCGCGTCGTCCACGTGAGGGAGGTTCGCCCCGGCGACGAGATCAGACTGCTGGCGCCGGCGGCTGATTCGCGGGCGGCCGATGAGTTGCTGCTGGGCAGGCTCGAACGGACGGAAACGCTCAGCAGCCTGGCCGCCTGGCGAGCGGCCGCCGCGGCCGGCTTCGACGTACGCAGCGTGGAGGATGGGGAGCTGGGCATGGCCGTCGCGCCGGGCATACCGGGGCCGGCCTTCAACCATGCCTCCGGCCTTGCGCGCATGCCCCAGCTGGTGCCGCAGGCGATCGCCTTCTATGAGCAGGCCGGCAGCCCGGGCTGGCTGATCACCGAGGAGGCGCCCTGGCCGGGGGCCCAGGCCGCCCGCGAGTTCGCCGTCTTCTCGGCGCCGCCGGAGGACGTCGGGAAGGCCGAGCCGCCACCCTGGGTGAGCATCAGGCTCAGCACGCCGGCCGAGGCACCGGCGGTGATCGGAGTCTTCGCCGCGGACGGTCAGCCCGTCGCCGCGGACGAGCGCAGCGCCTGGCGGGCGGTCCAGGCCGCCTTCGCCGCCGACGCGCCGCGTCGTTTCGTGCTGCTGGCCGAACTGGGCGGCGAGCCCGTTGCGACTGCTGCGCTGCATGTGAACCGGAGGACCGGCTGGCTGCGCGCCAGCGCGGTCGTGCCGCGCGCACGCGGACTGGGCCTCCAGCGGGCGCTGATAGCCGCCCGAGTGCGCCTCGCGCTGGAGCAGGGCTGTGACGTCGTAGGTGCCTGGGCCGAGCCGGACACCGTCTCGGCGGCGAACCTCGAGCGCCTGCGCCTACGGCGGGTCGCGACCCGGCGGCAGTACGAGTACGTGCCCCGGGGCCGCCCATGAGCGAGGAGCTGCTGCTCGAGCGCAGCGGCCCGGGCGACGTGGTAACGCGCGTGACGCTCAACCGGCCGGAGCAGCACAACGCCTTCAACGCCGCGCTCATCGGTGAGCTGCGCGCCACCTTCCGCCGCCTGGCGAGCGAGCCGCCCGAGCGCCTGCGGGCGGTCGTGCTGGCCGGCGCGGGTCCCTCCTTCTGCGCCGGCGCCGACGTCGGCTGGATGCGCGCCAGCCTGGGCCTGTCGCGCGAGGACAACGAGCAGGACGCCATGGTCATGGCCGAGATGTTCGACGCCATCGACCGCTGCCCCGTGCCCGTCATCGCGCGCGTTCAGGGCGCTGCTCTGGGCGGCGGCATGGGCCTGCTGGCGGTCAGCGACCTGGTCATCGCCGAGGCGGGCTCACGTTTCGGCTTCACCGAGACGCGCCTGGGCATCCTGCCCGCCGTGATCAGCCCCTTTGTCATCGCCAAGATCGGCGAGAGCCACGCCCGGGCCCTGTTCCCCAGCGGCCGGCGCTTCGAGGCGGCGCGCGCGCAGCGGATCGGGCTGGTGCACGAGCTCGTCGAGGGCGAGGATGCGCTCGACCGCGCCGTCGAGGCGGCCGTGGCCGACGTGCTGGCTGCCGGCCCCACTGCAGCGCGCGCGGCGAAGGCCATCGTGCGCGAGGTGCGCGGCCTGCCCCACGAGTCCACCCGCTGGCACACGGCGCGCAAGATCGCCACGCAGCGCACGAGCGCGGAGGGCCAGGAGGGCCTGCGCGCATTCCTGGAGAAGCGCGAGCCGGACTGGCGCTCGCGCAGCTGAGCCTGAATACCGCTCCCTCTGGCCCTTTCGGGTCAGTCCCGTCCGGCTGCGCCGCCGACAGACTGTCGCCACAGAGGGCCTCCAGCCGTGGAGGACGGGTTCGAGGGGAGCGCAAGGGGAATGCCGACAGCCACGCCTATCGCGCACGCCCAGCCGCGTGTCGTCCGAGGCCAGCCGCTCCGGCTGCTGCTGATCCTGGGCGTCGCGCTGATCCTCGCCATCCCGCTGGTCCAGGTCGGCGCCAACGCTGAGCTGGAGCTGACCGGCGACGTCGTCCTCGAGCACGCCGACGACTTCAGTGCCGGCCGCGCCCAGGAGCAGCTCGTGCTGGAGAGCAAGCAGGGCCGCTTCGTACTGGCCGGCCGTGGTGCTTCCGCCCTGCGCGAGAAGACGCGGGTCAGGGTGCGAGGCACGCGGAGTGGCGACACCCTCGTGCTGGCCGACAGCGGATCCGTGACAACCCTCTCGGCGAGCGCCGGCTTCAGCGATCTCACGGCTGCCGCAAGTGGAACGGGAACCAAGCGCGTCGCCGTGCTGCTGATGAACTTCACGGCCCCGCCGCCGACACCATCTCCGACTCCGCCGCCCACGCCAACCCCCTTGCCCACGGACACGCCCGACCCGTCGGCAAGCCCGACCATCACGCCCAGCCCGACGCCGTCGCCCTCCCCCAGTCCCACTCCTCAGCCGACACCCACGCCCCAGCCGCCCAAGGAGCCGTGGACGAAGTCCTTCGTGCGCGGGCTGTACTTCACCAACACCAAGTCGGTGGCTGCCTACTTCTCGGAGGTCTCCAACGGCCGGCTGAGCCTGACCGGTGACGTCTTCGGCTACTACACGATCGAGGCCAAAACGAGTACCTGCAATCACTCCGACTGGGCAACCAAGGCGCGCCAGATGGCCACCGCCAGCGGAGTCAAACTGGACGAGTACGACTACATCGTGCACGCGTTTGGCCGTGTGTCGGGCTGCTGGTGGGGCGGCCTGGCGCAGGTCTACGGACGGTACAACTGGATCAACGGGTCGATGACGCCCTACGTCACGATGCACGAGCTGGGCCACAACATGGGCGCCCACCACGCCTCGACGATGACCTGCACGTCCGGCGGCTCGCGCGTACGACTGTCCTCGAACTGCAGCGTGTCAGAGTACGGCGATCCCTTCGACGTTATGGGCCAGAACGCCTCGGGAGGCAACCTTCAGCGTCACCTGCAGGCCTGGCACCGACGGCAGGTAGGCTTCCTGCACAGTTCCGACCAGTTGACCGTGACTGTGAACGGTCACTACACCCTGGCCACGGCCCAGATCGCCGGCGGTTCGCCTCGCAGCTTGCGCATCCGGCGCAACTCCAGCGAGTTCTTCTACCTCGAGTACCGCCAGCCCTACGGGCTCTTCGACACCTACTCCTCGACCGCCGCGGTGGTCAACGGGGTACTGGTGCGCATTGCGCCGGACACAAAGCGCTCGCAGTCCTTCCTGCTCGACATGAATCCGTCGACGAGCAGCTTCAGCGACGCCGCCCTGGCCGTGGGCCAGACCTTTAATAGAGGGGGAATCTCGATCCGCACGACCTCGATCGGGCCGAAGAGTGCTCGACTGCGCATCCAGGTGGGCCCGGACACGGTTCCGCCAAGCACCCCCGGCGGCCTGACGGCCACGGCCGGCAGCAACAACTCGCTGACGTTGCGCTGGAGCGCCTCGACCGACGACCTGGAGGTGACCGGTTACCGGGTCAGCCGCGACGGGACCGTGCTGGCCAGCCTGGGCGCAGGGGCGCGTTCCTACACGGACAGCGGGTTGGTCGTGGGCGTGACCTACGAGTACAGCGTCCAGGCGCTCGACGCCGCCGGCAATGCCAGCGCGCCGGCCACGGTCAGCTGGCAGACGCCCGACACCACGCCCCCCAGCGCGCCTACAGGTGTGACCGCCACGCAGAGCGGACCGCGCAGCGTGTCGCTCAGCTGGAACGAGGCCACGGACGACGGCGTGGTGGTTCGCTACCGCGTCCGGCGTGACGGGAAGCTGCTCAACAAGACGACCGGCACCACCTTCACCGACAGCAGCGTGGTCGACGGTTTCGGGTACAGCTATGAGGTTCGCGCCGAGGACGCCGCCGGCAACGTGGGCGTCTCGGGCAAGGCTACGCCGGCAACGATTTGGCTGCCCGACGTCACTCCGCCCACCGCACCGGGTGCGGTGAGCCTCGGCGCCCCGGGCATCGGCGCGGCCAGCCTCAGCTGGAGCCCCGCGACGGACAACGTGGCCGTCACCGGCTACACGGTCAGGCGCGACGGGAAAGTGGTGGCCACGCTAAGCGGCGGCGCGACGTCGTTCACCGACGACGATCTGGCGGCGGGCACCTACGACTACTCGGTGACCGCCTTCGACGCGGCGGGCAACGTCGGGCCGGCCCTGCACTCGAGCGTCAGCGTCAGCGGCGCCGACACGCAGCCGCCCAGCGCGCCACAGAACCTGGCCGGTAGAGCGCGCGACGGACGCTACGTCGACCTGACCTGGGATGCCAGCACGGACAACCAGCCGGGCACCATTACCTACCGCGTGCTGCGCGACGGCAACCGCATCGCCACGACCACGAACCTGCACTTCACCGACCGGCCGGCGAGCGCGGGCACGTACCGCTACAAGGTCCGTGCCGTCGACGCGGCCGGTAACAAGAGCAGCTTCTCGACCATCGTCGAAGTACGGGCGGTGACCAGCCTCAGCCCCAGCGCGCCGAAGAAACTGCGCGGGCAGGCGCTGGACCGTCGCTACGTACGCCTCACCTGGAACGCGAGTACCGGCGGCAGCGGCACCATCCGCTACCGGGTCATCCGCAACGGGGTACGCATCGCCGTCACGCGCAACCTCACCTACACCGACCGGGCGCCCAGCCTGGGCACCCACTACTACAAGCTGCGCGCCGTCGATGGTGCCGGCCGGACGAGCAGCTTCACGCCACGGATCAGCGTCACGGCGGTCAAGGCCGTCTGACCAAGCGGGGCGCGCGCCCCGCTTGACAAACTAACGCGACAAACGCGACATTGACAGCGTGCAGGATCCGGTCGGACCGACAGCGGCGGCGCGCCGGCTGGGCGTCAGCACGCGCACCGTCCAGCGCTGGCTGCGCGAGGGAAAGCTGCCCGCCGTTCGCGTCGGGTCAAGGCTGAAGGTGGACGCGGCGGCGCTGAACGCCCCGCGGGAAAGCGGGAGCCAGGCGCAACGTAGACCCATTTTGCGCTTGCTGGTGGCTAACCGGGGCGAGCTGGTCGCGCGCATCGCGCGCACCTGCCGTCGCCTGGGAGTCCGCTGCCTGGCGCTGGTGCCCCAGGACCAGGCGGGCGCCTGGTGGACTTCGGCGGCGGACGAGATCGTGCCCCTGTCGGGCAGCTACCTGGACGGGGCGGCCGTGCTGGCCGCCGCTCGTGCGGCCGGGGCGGATGCCCTGCACCCCGGCTACGGTTTCCTGGCCGAGAACGCCAACTTCGCCCAGGACGTGCTCGACGCAGGCCTGACCTGGGTTGGGCCGCCGCCGGCCGCGATGCGCGCGCTGGGCGACAAGGCGGCTGCGCGCAGGCTGGCGGCCCAGGCCGGCGTGCCGATCCTGCCCGGCTACGACGGTGAGGGGCAGTCGGACGCTGTGTTGCGGCGGGAGGCACGACGGATCGGCTATCCGCTGTTGCTCAAGCCGAGCGCCGGTGGCGGGGGTAAGGGCATGCACGTCGTGGCCAGCGAGGCCGACCTGCCGGCCCTGCTGGAGCAGGCCCGGCGCGAGGCTCGCTCGGCCTTCGCCGACGACCGCCTCGTGCTCGAGCGCCATCTCGCCCGGCCAAGGCACGTGGAAGTGCAGCTGCTCTGCGACCAGCACGGGCGGGCGGTGCACCTGGGCGAGCGCGAGTGCTCGCTCCAGCGGCGCCACCAGAAGGTGATCGAGGAGGCGCCTTCCGTGGCGGTCGACGGGACGTTGCGCAGCCAGCTGGGCGCCGCCGCGCTGTCGCTCGCTCGCGCGGCCGGCTACGAGGGCGCGGGCACCGCCGAGTTCCTGCTGGACGAGGAGGGCGCCTTCTACTTCCTCGAGCTCAACGCGCGCCTGCAGGTGGAGCACCCGGTCACGGAGCTCGTCACCGGCCGCGATCTGGTGGCCGATCAGCTGCGCATCGCGGCCGGCGAGCCGCTCGAGGTCGAGCAGGAGGACGTCCGGCTGACCGGCCATGCCATCGAGGCGCGCCTCTACGCGGAGGATGCCTGGGCCGGCTTCCTGCCCGCCGCCGGGCGCGTGCTGTCCGCAGCCTGGCCGGCAGGCGAAGGAGTGCGCGTCGACGCCGGCGTGGGCGTGGGTGACATGGTGGGCACCCGTTACGACCCGCTGCTGGCCAAGATCATCGCGCACGGCCGCGATCGGGAGCAGGCCCTCGCTCGACTGGACGACGCGCTGGCCGGGACGAGTGTGCTGGGCCTGACCACGAACCGCGGGTTCCTGCGCTGGCTGCTTGCCCTCCCCGAGGTGAGACAGGGCGACCAGCACACCGAGCTCATCGACCACACCTGGCGGCCGGCCGACGAGCTGCCAGCCCAGGCCTGGCCGGCGGCCGCGGCCGCCGTCGCGGCGCAGCTGGACAGCACCGGACAAGCGACGGTCCGACCCGGCTTTCGGTTGAACGGGCCGCCCGTGCTGCGCCTGGAGCTCGAGGGCGAGGTTCGGCGCCAGGTCGTGCCGGCGGAGCAGGCAGGCTTGCGCTGGGTGGCGGACGAGGCAGGTGGGCTGCTGCTGGAGCTCGATGGGCGCGCTCTGCGCGTACGCCTGGCCGAGCCGCCCAGCGTCGAGGCAGCCGTGCGCAGTGGAGCCCACGAGTCGGGCGGCAGCCAGCCCGTGACGGCCGCCATGCCCGGCGTCGTGCTGTCCGTCCACGTGAAGGAGGGCGAGTCGGTCGAGGCCGGCCGCGTGCTGGCCGTGCTGGAGGCGATGAAGATGGAGAACGCCGTCAGCGCGCCCGGCCCGGGCGTGGTCCGGCGTGTGCTGGTCAGCCCCGGCCAGAGCGTCCAGCGAGCGGATGTGCTGATCGAGCTGGACTAGACTCGGGCGGCGATGCAACTTCCCCAGCAAGTGCGGATCTACGAGGTGGGACCGCGTGACGGGCTGCAGAACGAGGCCCGGCCGCTGCCCACCGACACCAAGCTGGAGTACATCGGGCTGCTGCGCGCGGCGGGGCTGCGCGAGATCGAGGCGACCAGCTTCGTCGCACCCGCCGCCGTTCCCCAGCTGGCCGACGCGGACGAGCTGCTGCAGGGCCTGGGCCCGCCCGGCGACGGCGTGCGCTACCCGGTACTGGTGCCGAACGAGCGGGGCATGTCCCGTGCCGAGGCGGCAGGAGCGTCTGCCATCGCCGTCTTCACGGCGGCCAGCGACGCCTTCGCGCAGCGCAACATCGGCATGAGCGTGGAGGGCTCGCTGAACGCCTTCCAGCCCATCCTCGAGCGGGCTACTGGTCTGGGCTGGTGGACGCGCGCCTACGTCTCGACAGCCTTCGGCTGTCCCTTCAGCGGCCGGGTCGACCCGCAGCGCGTGGTCGAGGTCAGCCTGCGCCTGGCCGAGCTGGGCGCGCAGGAGATCTGCCTGGGCGACACCATCGGTGTGGGCGTGCCCCGCCAGGTCGATGAGCTGACCGAGCGCCTGACATCGGCCGGCCTTCCGCTGGAGCGGCTGGCCTATCACTTCCACGACACGCGCGGCACCGCGCTGGCCAATGTGCTGGCCGGCCTGCAGGCGGGCGTTGGCTGCTTCGACTCGTCCACCGGCGGCACGGGCGGTTGTCCCTTCGCGCCCGGCGCGGCGGGCAACCTGGCCACCGAGGACCTGGTCTTCATGCTCGACGGCCTGGGCATCGAGCACGGCGTGAGGCTGGCCGGCGTCCTACTCGCGGCGCGCTACATCAGAGGAGCGCTGGGCAGACCGCTGGCCAGCAAGGTAGGCCAGGCGGGCGGCTGGGACCCGCTCAGCGGACAGGCGCTTACCTGAACGCCTCGCGCAGGGTGGCGCGCAACTGGTCGTCCAGGCGCCGCGGTCCGCTCACCTGCAGGAGCAGGTTGCGATAGCCCAGCCAGCGCACCTCGTCACGGTCGTTCTCGATCAGCCCGCGGCCCACGGTCACGTCGGTCAGCAGGCCAGCCGGTAGGACGATCACGTCGCGCGGCCGGACGCGGCGCTCATACGCCCGCCGCTCGGCCGGGTCGGCGAAAACGAGGAGTCGCCTGACGTAAGCATCGTCGATGGCATAGGCCTCCAGTGGGCCTGTGCCGCCCAGATGGATGCCGGGGCCCCAGACGACATGGTCGTGAGGCGGGAGCACATCGAGTGCCGCGTTCCAGTGACGCAGAGCGGTGAGCGCCGTCCAGGTCGTCAACGGCCGGCTGACGGGCATCTCCGCCGGCTGGCTCTGGCTACGCCCATCGAGGATGGCCGCCCGGGCAAGAGCCACCGAGTACGGATCCTGGCTGACCCAAACCATCACGTTGTCCTCCGCGATCCAACCGGCAGGCTGGCCCTGATCCATGAACTGGTCCAGGCAGTGCACCCCATGGTAGGAAGCCGGCTGCGGCCAGTTCGTCCTGATCGCCTGCTCGAGCGCCAGCCGGTCCTCGATCGTCGGGAAGACGACGGTCATGCGCGGCCCGCCGCTGGTCGACCGATACGTCTGCGGCGGCCACTCGACCGGGCATCGGGCAACGTCGCGGAAGGGCTGCGGGTGCATCTCCGGGAAGGCGAACTTGAGGGCCGCGATCAACGGTCCCGCCTCGATCGGGGAGCTGCGCGTGTACAGGTCGCCCGCCCAGGCCACGTCGAGCACGGTCAGCACGGGGTTGCAGTCGGTCAGGTCACCCGAGACGGGGCATTCGTCATGGCGCGTGACGCGCAGCACGCGCGGTCCCCTGTTGCCGGCCGGCAGGCCCCGCACCGCGACGCTGCCGCGAGCACGGAAGTCGGCCGAGGGGCTGTCGGCCAGCCGGCTGACGCAGCGCCCGGCCCATAGACAGTCCTGGCCGGTGTACCAGCCGGCGACAAGGATGGGCCGGTCACCGGCACGGGCCAGCGCTGCCTCCAGCCGGTAGACCTTCTCCCCGCCCAGCGACGTGGGCAGCCCGTCCAGGTGGCGGGGCACGTCGGGCGGCGAATCCAGGGAGGCGTCTAGGGTCGGTCGCCGGGTCGGCTGGGGCGAAGGCGAGGGAGTAGGCTCCGGGCTGGCTGACGGAGGGGCTGGAGTGACGACCGCCAGATCGGTTGCCGAGAGCGAAGGTGCCAGGCGAGCGGCGTCCTCCACGCCCAGTCTGCCGGCCAGTACTACGCCGGCCAGCAGGACGCCCAGCACGCCGGCCGCAAGGCGCCAGCCGCCCAGACCGGCGCCACCCGGCCGCTCGAGCTTGGTCAGCTCGGGCGTTGCCTGCGGGTCGGGCTCGTAGGGCCTGCGGCTCATCTCGTGCCAGTGATCATCGCGCAGTGGGGCAAGACTCGCCGGCGAGGCTTGTGGCTGAGAACGGGTCACGCTCACGCCCTGCTACCATGCGGGACGTCGCCCGGCCGAGTCCCGGCCGGCTTCAGGGAGCAATGGATAGCGTCGTACTACTGCTCAATGCGGATTACGAGCCCCTCAACGTGTGCAACGTGCGCAGGGCGTTCCGACTCCTCTTCGGTGAGAAGGCGGAGGTGATCCAGTACGACCACCACGAGATCCGCACCGCGCGCGAGATCTTCCGCGCCCCCAGCGTCATCCGGCTGCAGCACCGCATCAAGCGTCCCCGGCCGCGCGTCCGGCTGTCGCGGCGAGAGGTGTTCGCGCGCGACAAGCACACCTGTCAGTACTGCGGCACGATCACCCACGACCTGACCCTCGACCACATCGTGCCTCGCCACCGCGGCGGGCTGCACAGCTGGGACAACCTGGTGGCGGCCTGCAAACCGTGCAACCACCGCAAGGGCGGCAAGCTGCCCGATGAGGCGCGCATGCGCCTGCTGCGAGCGCCGTTCGAGCCGCGCTGCGACGTCTACACGCTCTTCACGCCCTACCTGGCCGATCCGCGCAACGAGGCCTGGCGCGACTATCTCTTCCTGGGCCACAACTGAGTCGCTCCCCGGTGGCGGCCCTGGCACCTCCGCACGTGCCCGGGGAAGTGCTCGACATCCTGCGCCGGCTGTGGTCGGCCGGCCATGCCGCCTACGCCGTGGGCGGCGGCGTGCGGGACGCCCTCCTGGGCCGGACCGAGACAGACTGGGATGTGGCCACCGACGCTCGCCCCGAGCGCCTGCTCGAGCTGTTCCCGGGCAGTAGCTACACGAACCGCTTCGGCACGGTGGGAATCGGCGCGGTCGAGGCGACCACCTTCCGCCGCGACCATCGCTACGGCGACCATCGCCGACCGGACGAGGTGACCTTCACGCACAGCCTGACCGAAGACCTGGCCCGGCGCGACTTCACGGTCAACGCCATCGCCTGGGGCAGGCAGGGAGACTCTGTTGCGGACCGTCCGGTAGATCCTGATTGGGTCGATCCGCACGACGGTCTGGGCGACCTGCGCGCGCGCCTGCTGCGGGCCGTGGGCGACCCGACGGCGCGCTTCGACGAGGACGCGCTGCGCCTGCTGCGTGCCGCCCGGCTGGCCGCCCAGCTGGACTTCGAGATCGAGCCGGGCACGCTGGCCGCCATGCGGGTGACCGCGCCGCTGGTGCGCTGGGTCTCGGCCGAGCGCGTGGGCGCTGAGCTGCGCCGCATGCTGGCCGCCGACCCGCCCTCGCGCGGCCTGCGCATCCTGGCCCAGACGGACCTGCTCGAGCCGCTCCTCCCGGAGCTTGCCCTCCAGCGTGGAGTGGCCCAGGACAAGCTGCCCGGCCACGACGTCTGGCTGCACAGTCTGGCCACGCTCGACGCCGCCGCCCGGCTGGACCCGGGCAACGAGCGGCTGCGGCTGGCGGCACTGCTGCACGACGTGGGCAAGCCGACCACCCAGGCCGACGGCCGTTTCATCGGCCACGACGTCGAGGGCGCGCGGCTGGCCGAGCGGCTGCTCAGCCGGCTGGCCTTCCCTCGCCCCGAGGTCGGCGGAGTTGCCTGGCTCGTGCGGCAGCACATGTTCCGCTACCAGCCCAGCTGGAGTGCCGCGGCCGTGCGCCGCTTCATCCGGCGCGTGGGCGCGGCCCATATCGACGATCTGCTCAAGCTGCGCCAGGCGGACAACGAGGGCAGCGGTCTTGACGCGGACGCTGACCGGACCAGCGAGCTGCGGCGCCGGATCGAAGGCGAGCTCGCTGCGGGCGTGCCGCTCGGGCTGGGCCAGCTTGCCGTCGACGGAGACGACCTGACCAGGGAGTTGGGCCTGCCGCCAGGCCCCATCATCGGCCGGCTGCTGGAGCGGCTGCTGGAGTCGGTCGTTTCCGACCCTGCGCGCAACACGCGCGAGCTGCTGCTGACCGACGCACGCGTCTGGGCGGCCGATATGAAGGCCGCGGCCGAAGTGAAGGGGGAGGCCGAGCGATGATCGAGCCCCTGCTTCAAGCCGAGCGGCTGCTGCTCCACGGCATGCTCGAGCAGGCCGAGCAGATCTACCGCCGCGTCGCTGAGCAGGACCCGCACAACTCGATAGCGGTCGTGGGACTGGCCCGCGTCGCAGTCGAGCGCGGGGACGACGAGGCTGCGCTCGAGCACGCGCGGACGGCGTTGGGCATCGATCCGGACAACGCTGCCGCGCAGCGCCTGGAGGCACGCCTGGCCGAGGTGCTCGCCGAGCGCAGCCGAGCGGCCCCGCCCATCCCGCCCCAGGAGCGCGGCCCGGCCCAGGAGCGCGGCCCTGCCCATGACCGACCGACGGCCAGCCCGCCGTGGTCGTCGAGCCAGCCCAACTCCGACGCGCCACTGGCTGCGGGCCGGCCCTCCGAGCAGGCGGTCTTCGTGCGCAACCCGTCGATGGCCGATCATCGGCAGGTGCATAGCAGCGAGCAACAGCCGCCAGCGCCGCCGCCCCCGGCACCGTCGGAAGCTGCGCCGGACCAGCCGGCTGCCGAGCAGGGGCTCCTGCGCCGGCTGCTGCGCCGAGTCGGAGGGGGTTGAGCGGGATGCGCGTGCTGGTGACCGGCGGGGCCGGCTATGTCGGAAGCGTAAGCGTCGAGAGGCTGCTCGGCGGCGGGCACAGCGCGACGGTGCTCGACTCGCTGGCCAAGGGCCACCGGGCGGCCGTGCCGCAGGAGGCGCGGCTGGTGGAGGGCAACGTGGGCGAGGCCGCGCTCGTCGAACGGACGCTGCGCGAGGACGGCATCGAGGCCGTGCTGCATTGCGCAAGCCGGGCGCTGGTCGGCGAATCGATGTCTGACCCGGCGCTGTACTACGCCGAAAACGTCGTCGCCGGCGTGGCCCTGCTGGACGCGATGCGTGCCGCGGGAGTGGGCCGCATCGTCTTCTCGTCGACGGCGGCGGTCTACGGCGCGCCGGAAACCACGCCCATCCTGGAGTCACAGGTGACCAGGCCGGTGAACCCGTACGGCGAGACGAAGCGCGCCCTGGAAAGTGCGCTGGAGTGGTACGGGCGTGCCCACGGCCTGCGCGGCGCGGCGCTGCGCTACTTCAACGTGGCCGGTGCCAGCGAACGGTATGGTGAGGACCACTCGCCGGAGACCCATTTAATCCCGAACTTGCTGGCCGGCGTCGCCGGCGGCCCACCCCTGACCGTCTTCGGCACGGACTACGACACGCCCGACGGCACCTGCATCCGCGACTACATTCATGTCGAGGACCTGGCCGACGCCCACATCGCGGCGCTCGAATGGACGGCCACCTCCCCCGCCGGCCTGGAGGTCTGCAACCTGGGCTCGGGCTCGGGCTTCAGCGTGCTGGAGGTCCTGCGTGCCGCCGAATCGGTCGTGGGTCGGCCCGTGCCGCACTCCCTTGGCCCGCGGAGGGAAGGCGATCCGCCGGTCCTGGTGGCTTCCAACCAACGCGCAGCCGAGGTTCTGGGCTGGCGACCGCGACGCGGCTCGCTGGAGGAGATGATCGGCTCCGCCTGGTCGTGGCACCAGCGCCACCCGGGCGGTTACCGGGACGGCTGACCGAGCCTGCGGCGCAACCTGGCCTAACTCAACCGGGGGTAGCGTCAAGCGCAAACGCGGTCGGTCGACGCTCGTGGCTGTGCACGGTAAGCCGCCGCTACCTGGACTAACCCGGCGCCGCGCGCCCGCCACGGCGACGCTCCAGCGCAGGTTGGCGTAGCATCGGCCGGTCATGCCCGGTCACCCGAACGCTGACTCCATCCCCCGCGACCCGCGCGAGTGGCGCCCGCAGGCGGCGCGACGCTCCAAGCGCACGCCCGAGATTCGCGATCCGATCCTGGAGCCGTTCTGGCACGGTATCCGCGTCATCGCCCACTTCCGTGCCGAGCAGGGCGGTGACAGCGAACCGATGCTGGTGCTGCTCGACGAGGACGGCGACGACGTGACGGGCGTTGCCCCCGAGACGGCGGCTGCGGTCGCGCGCTCGATCATGGCCCTCGACGCCGTGGTCGACGGCATCCTCACGCCGCAGGCAACGGCCAACCCCGTTGGTGTGAGCCTTGTCGCCTCGGCGCACATGCCGGCCACCTCCTTCATCCTGCCCATCAAGCCGGAGGTCACGCACCAGCCGCCGCGCGGGCACCAGCCGCGCGGCGACGAACTTGCCTTCGTGGCCCTCGACCTGCTCAGCGTCGACGGGCAGCAACTGCTGGACCTGCCGCTGCTCGAACGCAAGCGGCTGCTGGAGAGTCTCTTCGTCCAGCACGAGCTGGTGCGCGTCTCTGTCTACACGCGCCCTCCGGTCAAGCCCTGGCTCGACTCGTGGAAGAGCGCCGGCTTTCGGGGCGTGATGATGAAAGCGGCCAACAGCCGCTACCGCCCCGGCGACGAGACCAGCGAGTGGACGCTGATCGAGCGCGAATCGCAGGGCTGAGCGTCTGAGCTCCGCGCGCCGCAACTGGCCGTTGGTCGTCCGCCGCGCCCGGCCGGAGGACCGCGAGGCGGTGCTCTCGTTTGCCACGCGAACCTGGGATGGCTGGGACTACGTCCCGCACGCGTGGCCCATCTGGCTGACGGCCGAGGACGGAGTGCTGCTGGTCGGCTGCGCCGGCGAACCGGCCGACGGCTCGGCTCCCACCGACGCAGACGGACAGCCGCTGGAGGTCGGACGTCCACTGGCTGTCGCGCGCGTCGCCCTGCTGTCCGCGTCGGAAGGCTGGCTGGAGGGCATCCGGGTCGATCCGCGGGTGCGCGGCATGGACGTGGCCACGGACCTGCAGATGGCCGAGCTGCAGTGGACCGCGGCACTGGGTGCCGGCGTGGTCCGCTACGCGACCGGCGAGCGCAACGAGGCCTCTCACCGGCTGGGCGCCCGTCACGGTTTCGAGTTGCTGGCGGCTATGCGCACCTACTGGTGGAGCGACCCCGCCACCCCCGACGACGAAGACGGCGGTCATAACGACGATGACGAGAGCGGCTTCGGCGAGGAGGCGCGCCGCGCGGCCGGCGAGACGCGGACCGCCACGCTGGAGAAACTGGCCGAGCGTGGGCTGGTCGCCGCCGACGGGGCAGCATGGTGGCCCCGCGTGTCGGCCGACCCTACCTTCAGGGCCGCCGCCCGACTGTACGAGCACCGCGCGTGGGCACTCCAGGAGCTCACCGAAAAGGCCCTCCATGCGCACGCGGCGGCGGGCGAGGTCGTCGCCCACGAGTCGGCGGGGGGCTGGGCGCTGGGAATCCTTCAGCGTGACGCGCTCCCCTCGGAAGACGTCTCCCTGCACCTGGGGCTGCTGGTGGGCGACGGGGCGGCCGCGTTGCAGCTGGCCGAGGCCATCCGCCAGGCGGCGGGCACGAGCATTCGCTTTCGCCTGCCGGCCGACGATCCACCCTTGCTAAGAGGGCTGGCGGATGCCTTCGCCTCGGCCGGCTTCCGCGCCCGCGAGTGGACGCTGCACATACTCGGTCGGCGGCTGACGCCGGGGGAGATGCCCCGTCCAGGAACGGCCGGCTTGGTCCTGGAGGATGAGCCCGCCCCGGTCGTGCACGCTCCCGCCCGACGCTGACGCTGACGCCGGCCTGTGTCGCCGGCCGCACGGCGGTCACGGGCAGCCAGTTTCCGCCATCTGTCGGCTGGGCCGACGCTACGCCGGCGCGGCGACCACGGGCAGCCAGTTTCCGCCATCTGTCGGCTGGGCCGACGCTACGCCGGTTCTGACAGCGTTTCGGCGCCCGGCCGGCACCAACCCACGCTCGGCACACGCCTATCTCGAACGCGCCGGCGGCGGAAGGCGCACCGATCCCGCGTAAGGTTGCCTAGCCAACATCTGACGGGAAGCCGGGCAAGAACTTCGTTGTCGCCGACATAGCGTTGGCGGAGCCGACATCTGCCGGTTCGGCGGCAAATGGTGCGGTTCTGGGCGGCGGATGGTACGGACCCGCGCTGCTAGTCCAGCTCGCGCTCCCAGTGGTCGTACTGCCGGTCGATGGTCATGCCGGCGTTCTCGTAGAGCCGCGTCGCCCCGGTGAGGTTCTCCGAATCTACGCCCAGGAGGACGCGTCGCCGCCCGCGGCGATGGAAGGCGCGGAACGACTCGAGCAACAGCGCCCTGCCCAGGCCCTTGCCGCGCGCCTCGCGCAGCACGCCTAACGTCTGAACCCAGGCATCCCCGTCCTCATCCATGTTCAGCGACGCACCGACCAGCCGATCATCCGTCCAAGCCAGCAGCCATAGCTTCGGATCGAAGAAGCGCGTGCCCATGCGCACTTCGCGCCATTCGGGGAAAGGCAGCGGCGCCGAGCCCCAGTGGTCGCGAAAGGCCGTCACGACGGTCTCGTAGACGGCCTCGTCGTCAACGCCCACGCGCATCGGCCGCAGCTCGACGCCGTCGGGCCAAGCCGGTGCGGCGGGCTCCTCCTCTCCCAGGGTGATGCTCATGCGCCAGAAGCTGCGGTTGACCCGATAGCCGCGAGCCTCCAGCAGCGTTGCCGCGTCGCGTACGGCGTGGTTGGTCCAATTGACGATGGACCGTGGTTCCTCTGCGCCCGGTGCTTCGACAATCTCCCGCACGCGGGCCTCGGTCAGGTCTACGAGCAGACCACCCAGGCCTCGGCCACGATGCTCGGGGTGCACCCAGCCGATGGTCTCCGGCGCAACCTTTGGACGGCGAAGTACGTGCGCGTACGCTACGAGCTCGGCGGCCGGCGCGTGAATCGTCCAGGCATCCGTCGCGGGATCGAAGCGGGGAAAGGCCCACTCCATCTCGAACGCGGCCGGGGTGAAGTCGACGCCGCCCGTGTCGTGAAGGTCGCACGACGCCGTGAACTCCGCGATGGCAGGCAGATCCGCTCGCGTGGGGCGGCGGATCGTGTAGCCGGCCGGCACTTGGGGCGCGGAGCGGTCGGTCGTGGGTGGCATCGAGGGGCGATGGTACGACGATCTGCGCGCGGCGCGACTCGAGGCACGGGCGCTGCGACCCGAACCGTGGCGCGGCCGCCGGGCTTCGGGTAAGGTGAGGGAGATGCCCACCTCTGCCCTGCCCGAGGCGCTGCGTGACGAGATCGCCAAGCTGGGCAGCGCCGACATCATGGTCGGCATCCCCTCCTTCAAGAACGCCGCGACGATCGGCTACGTGGCGCGCGCCGCGCAGGCCGGCCTGGTGCAGTACTTCCCCGATCTGCGCCCGGTGCTGGTCAACGCCGACGCCGGCTCGCCCGACGGCACGCAGCGCGTCGTCGTCGAAACGGAGCCGCCCGACTACATCGAGCGAATCCTGCTCGTCCGCCCGCGCAACAAGCTGCAGCGCATCAGCCTGACCTATCCGGAAGTGGACGGCGTGGGTGGCAAGGGCGCCGCATTGCGCACCATTTTCCAGATCGCCGACGCGCTGGGAGTGGAGGCGCTGGTCGTCGTCGACTCGGACCTGCGCTCCATCATCCCCGAGTGGATAGAGCTGCTCGCCGGCCCCGTGCTGAAGGGCGGCTTTGACTACGTGGCCCCGCTCTACTCCCGCTACAAGTACGACGGCACGATCACCAACACCGTCACCTACCCGCTCACTCGCGCGCTGTACGGGTTGCGCATCCGCCAGCCCATCGGCGGCGACTTCGGGGTAAGCGGCGACCTGGTCAAGCACTACCTGGCGCAGGACGACTGGGACGCCGACATCTCCAAGTTCGGCGTTGACATCTGGATGACGACGAAGGCCATCACCGGCGGCTTCGCGGTGGCCCAGACACGACTGGGGGCCAAGGTCCACGACCCCAAGGACCCGGGCTCGGATCTGGGCCCGATGTTCAGCCAGGTCGTCAGCACGATCTTCCGCCTGACCGATATGCACTCCGAACGCTGGCTGGGCGTCGAATCGTCCCACGACGTACCGGTCTACGGCTTCGAGCGCATCCTCGACCCGCCGCCCCTCGAGGTCAACGTGCAGCGCCTGCTCGAAGAGTTCGCCAAGGGCCGCCTGACGGTGTCCGAAGAGTGGGATGCCGCCCTCGCGCCGGAGAACGCCGCGCTGGTGCGGCGCTTGTCCGAGGAGGCCAATAAGGCGGTCGACGAGGGCACGCGGGCAGACCGCGAAGCCAGCGTCGTCACCAGCAAGTTCAACATTCCCGACGAGATTTGGGCACGCGTCATCTATGACATGGCGTTTGCTTACCACACCGAACTGCTGCCCATGGACCGCCTGATCGCCTCGCTCATCCCGCTCTACTTCGGTCGGGTGGCCAGCCTGATCCTGGAGACCCTCGAGCTGACCACCGACCAGGCCGAGGCCTTCGTCGAACGTCAGGCGCATGCCTTCGAGCTGGCCAAGCCCTACTTCGTCGCGCGCTGGCGCAGCGCGCCGCGCAAGGCCGGCGCGGCAGCCAAGACGGGTAGCGGACCCAACGGCAGAAAGCGCCGGATCGCCAAATGAGCCGCAATCAGCCGCCCGGCCGCATCCTGCTGCCGCTGGCCAACCCGCGCACGGCCGCCGACCTGGTGCGCATCGGGGCGGCGCTGATGAAGCACGGCGGCACGCTCACCGCTCTGGGCATCGTCGAGGTCCCCGAGGGCATGCCTCTCTCGGAGGGCGCGACCAAGGCCCGCCAGGCCAGGCGACTCCTCCAGCGGGTACTCGAGTTCGCTCCGCCTGGCGTGGAGCTGCGCACCGTCGTGCGCATCGGCCGACGGGCGGCGGAAGGCATCGTCGAGCTGGCTGCCGAGGAGGAGGCCGAGCTGATCATCTTCGGCTGGGGCGGGCGGCCGGGCGGCAAGCGCGGCGCAGAGGCCGTCTTCTCGCCGACCATCGACGAGGTCGTCCGCGACGCGCCGTGCGACATCGCCGTGGTCAAGCAGCGCGGCGTGAAGGACGTCAAGCGCATCCTGACGCCCGTCCGCGGCGGCCCCCACGCAGAGCTGGCGCTGGGCTTCGCAGCGGCGCTGGGGCGCTACTTCGAGGCGACCGTCGACGTGATGCACGTGGTGCCGGACGACGTCAATCCGATCGTACGTTCGCAGGCAGAGCGCGCACTGGCCAGCTTCGTGCGCCAGCACGCCGGCGACCCCGCCCGCCCACTGCTGGTGGCCGGCCAGGACATCGGCGCGGCCATCCTGCGCGAGGCGGAAGCGGCCCAACTGGTGGTCATGGGCGCGACTGCCATGACCCCCGACAGCGGCAGCACGGACGGTGCACTCTTCGGCGCCCTGCCCGAGACCATCGCCCAGCAGGCCCGACCGACGGTGATCGTGGTCAAGACGAAGGAGGCGCTGACGCGAGCGACCTTCGATCGCCGCGCCGAGCAGGCCGAGACGCTGGAAGCGGCCGACCGAGCGGCGCAGGCCGGGCGGAGCATCCCCGCCCGCGTCGACCGCTGGTTCGCGGAGTCCAACTACCACCATGCCGAGTTCTCGGACCTGGGCCGCCTGCTCGAGCTGAAGGAGAAGCAGGGGCTGACGATCAGCGCCGTCCTGCCCACGCTCAACGAGTCGGCCACCATTGGGCCCATCGTGCGCGCCGCCCGGCGCGAGCTGATGGAGAAGGTGCCCCTGCTGGACGAGTTGCTGGTCATCGACTCGGACTCGGAGGACGACACGCGCGAGATCGCCGCCGAGGAAGGCGCGCGGGTGGTCGTCCATTCCCAGGTGCTGCCCCGCTACGGCAGCTACCGGGGCAAGGGCGAGGCGCTCTGGAAGAGCCTCTACGAGACGACGGGCGACCTGGTCGTCTGGTCGGACACGGACATCGTCGACTGGCATCCGCGCTTCATCTACGGCACCGTCGGGCCGCTGCTGGTCGAGCCGGGAATCGGCTACGTCAAGGCCTATTACCAGCGCCCCATCGTGGAGGGCGGCGTGCTCAAGGAGGGCGGCGGCGGCCGCGTGACGGAGCTCGTGGCACGGCCGCTGATCAATCTCTTCTTCCCCGAGCTGAGCGGCTACATCCAGCCGCTGTCCGGCGAGTACGCCGGCCGGCGCGAGCATCTCGAGCAGATCCCCTTCTTCACCGGCTACGCCGTCGAGATTGGCCACCTCATCGACCTCGCCGAGCGGCTGGGCCTGGCCGGTTTCGGCCAGGTGGACCTGGAAGTGCGCATGCACCGCAACCAGGAGCTGGAAGGCCTCTCGCGGATGAGCTTCGTGATCCTGCAGGCGGTCATGAAGCGGCTCGAGGAGCGCCACCGGGCGCGGCTCTTCCCGGAACTGGGCTCGACCATGAAGCTGCCCCGCTCCGGCCCGAACCAGCTCTCGCTGGAGGTCATCGACCTGGCCGACCAAGAGCGCCCGCCCATGATCCGCATCCCGGAGTACGCCGAGAAGCGGGCTGCGACCGGCGCCGCACGACCAGACAAGGCGGCTGCCGCACCGGCCGGTCGCGCCTGACCGCGCCGTCGTTGCGTGTTCTGATTGCCCCTGATTCGTTCAAGGGCTCGCTCGATCCGCTGCAGGTGGCCCAGGCCCTGGCCGACGGCTGGTGGCGGGCGCGGCCGCTGGACGAGATCAGGCTCATCCCGTTGGCCGACGGCGGCGAAGGCACGCTCGACGCGCTGAAGGCCGCCGGCGGCGACTGGCTGGAGCTGCCCGTTCACGCCCGCGACCCGCTGGGCCGGCCCATCTCCGCCCGCTTCCTGCGCCGAGGCGAGCGGGGAGTGGTCGAGATGGCCTCCGCCTCGGGCCTGTCGCGCCTCGCCGCGAGCGAGCGCGACGCGCTGGCCGCCTCGACTTTCGGCACCGGCCAGGTACTGGCGGCGGCCGTGGGTCTGGGTGTGCGCGAGGTGGTCCTGGGGCTGG
This sequence comes from Candidatus Limnocylindria bacterium, assembly GCA_035514295.1. GTDB lineage: Bacteria > Chloroflexota > Limnocylindria > Limnocylindrales > CSP1-4 > JALYGJ01. Next base: position 20,558 of record DATKBB010000074.1, read on the forward strand.
GCGGGAGCGCCACGACGGACGGCGGGTCGGGCCTGCTGACGGCGCTCGGCGCCCGCTTCCTCGATGCAGCAGGCGAAGAGCTGCCGGGCGGGGGCGGCGCACTCGATAGCCTGGCGGAGGCGGATTTGGCGGGCCTTAGCACGCTGCTCGGCGAGGTGCGGCTAACGGTCGCCTCGGACGTCACCAACCCGCTGCTGGGCGAGCTGGGAGCGGCCGCCACCTACGGCCCGCAGAAGGGCGCCGACGAGGAGCAGGTCGCCTGCCTCGACGCCAACCTGGCCCACTACGCCGGCGTGCTGGAGGCAGCCGTGGGCCGCTCGCTGCGAGACGTGCCCGGCTCTGGCGCCGCCGGCGGCACGACCGCCGGCCTGCTGGCGATCGCCGACCGTTTCGCCTCGTTCGAGATCCGGCCCGGCGTGGAGGTGGTCATGGAGCTGACCGGCTTCGACGAGGCACTGGCCGCGTCCGACCTCCTGCTGACCGGCGAGGGGCAGGTCGATGCCCAGACCGCCTACGGCAAGACCGCCCAGGGCGTGGCCCGTGCGGCCCGCGGAGCCGGCGTGCCCTGCGTCTGCTTCGGGGGCGGCGTGCTGCCCGAGGGCATCCGGGCACTAGCCGAGATGGGCGCCCTGGTCGTCCCGGTAACGGAGCGGCCGATGAGCGTGGAGGAGGCGATGGCCGCCGGCACGCCACCGCTGGTGCGCGCAGCCGAGCGGACGGCCCGTCTCGTCGGTCTGTTCGCACGCGGCTGATCAGAACTGCTGTGCGGAAGTCTGTGTCACCTACGACAGCCCGTGCTCTTATGCACTCGTCGCCGGCGTCTGGAGCCCGAAACGGCGACATCTGGTGTCAACCAGCAGCGCCCATGCTGCTTGGCACGGATCTATGCCTCACGACCGCCGAGCCAGCGGATAGCAGCACACTGACTGCTGTATGACAGAGACGAAAGCCTCTGGCAGGCCGAGCCGGACGCGCAGCAAGCCCCGCCGCAAGCCGGCCGACCCTGTCCGCACATGGGTCCGCAGCCTGGCCCGCTACCGGCCCGGGCTGGTCGACGACACACTCGCCGCCATGCGCGCGATGTACGGCACGCCCGTCTGGCAGCGCGTCCACGACCCGACCAGCGAGTTGGTCCTGACCATCCTTTCGCAGAACAGCGCCGACATCAACGCCGAGCGCGCCTTCGACGCTCTCGGCGCGCACTGGCCCTCGCGCCCGCCGGCGGCGGTGGGATCGGTCGACACGCGCTCCAACCGGCCGGGATGGGGCGGCCAGGGGATCGGGGCTGACGCTCCGCCGGATTGGGCGACCGTGGCGCACGCGCCGCTCGACGAGCTGATCGAGGTGATCAGACCCGGCGGCCTGGCACCTCAGAAGGCGCCTACCATCCTGGCCGCCCTCAACCGCATCGAGCAGGAGCGGGGCGACTACTCGCTCGAGTTCCTGGGCGACCTCCAGCCGCTCGACGCGCTGGCCTGGCTGATGAGCATCCCCGGCATCGGGCGCAAGACCGCCTCGGTCGTGCTGCTCTTCTCGTTCGGGATGCCGCTGATGCCGGTCGATCGCCACGTCGAGCGGGTGTCCAAGCGCATCGGGCTCCTTCCGCCCAAGGCCACCGCGCTGCAGGCGCACGATTATTACCTGGCCCTGCTCGCACCGGAGCTGGCGCACGAGGCCCACGTCAACCTGATCACCCACGGCCGTCAGACGTGTCACGCGCTGCGGCCGGCCTGCGGCCGCTGCGCCGTCGCCGCCCGCTGCAGGTATCTCGACCGCCGCGCCCCCTGACGTAGCATCAGCCCGATGGACAGCATCCGCGACGAACGCCGCACCGTCACGGCGCTCTTCGCCGACCTGGTCGGCTCGACCGCCCTCGCCGAGCGGCTGGACCCGGAGGAGGTCCGGCTCATCGTGGGCGAAGCCGTGGCGCGCATGGTGCGCGCCGTGGAGGCCTACGGCGGCACGGTCAAGGACCTCGCCGGCGACGGCTGCCTGGCGCTGTTCGGCGCGCCCGTCACCCATGAGGATGATGCCGAGCGGGCAGTTCGAACGGCCTTGCGCATCGTCCGCGACATCGAAGACTACGGCCGCGACGTCGCGCGCAGCTGGAGCGTCGACGGCTTCGCCGCCCGCGTCGGCGTGGCCACCGGTGCGGTCGTGGTGGGCACAGTCGGCGCGGGCAGTCGCACAGAGTACGGTGCCTTCGGCGATGCCGTGAACGTCGCCGCCCGCCTGCAGGCGGCGGCCGAACCGGGCACCGTCATGTGTGCGGCGGCCACCCACCGGCTGGTTGCCGAGCTGTTCGATTGGTCGCCGGCGCAGGAGCTCCGGCTCAAGGGCAAGAGCGAGCCGGTGACAGCCCACGTAGTCGCCGGCCCCAGCCACCGCGGCCGCGTGGGTCGGGCGTCGCCGCAGCAGGTACCCCTCGTCGGCCGCCAGGACGAGATGACCCGCCTGCTCGATGCTGCTTCCGGGCTCTCCGCCGGAACGGGTGCCGTGGTCTTGCTGTCGGGTGAGCCGGGCATCGGTAAGAGCCGGCTGGTCAGCGAGCTGCGTGATCGGCTTGTCGGCGGACCCCCGCATCTCGACCAGCCACGGGTCCGATGGATCGAGGGCCGCTGCCTGTCCTACGGCGAGTCACTGCCCTACTGGCCGTTCCGCGACCTGTTGCGCGACTGGCTGGGCGTGTCGACCGACGAGCCCGAACTGCGCGCGCGCATCGCCCTGCGCCGACGCTCCGAAGAGCTCTACGGCGAGCACGCGCTGGACGCATATCCGTACCTGGCCGGTCTGCTCGACCTCGAGCTCGAGCCGGAGGCAGGTGCCCGGGTTGCGGAGCAGTCGCCCGAGGCGCGCCAGTACCGTACCTGGGAGGTCGTCGGCGAGCTCCTCTCAAGGCTGGCCACCGACCGCCCGCTGGTGGTCGTGCTCGAGGACCTCCATTGGGCCGATCCGACGTCGCTCGCCCTCGCCGAGCGCCTGCTCGGCGTGACCGAGGAGGCGGCGGTCCTCCTGGTCCTCACCCACCGTGCCGAGCGCGACCACCCGTCGTGGCGGCTGCGCGAGACGGCCACTCGCGAATACGCGCACCGGACGCTGACGCTGGACCTGCAGGCGCTGCCGGGCGCGGCCGAACGAGCACTGCTGGAGAGCCTCGTCGGGCGCGACACGCTGCCCATGGCGGTGGCCGGCAGGATCATCGACACGGCCGAAGGCAACCCATTCTTCCTGGAGGAGCAGGTCCGCTCGCTGACCGACGCCGGCGCCCTTGTGCGCGAGGAGGGCGGCTGGCGCTTCGATCACGACGTGGACTTCGAGGTCCCGCCGACCGTCGGTCAGGTCATCCACGCCCGCCTCGACCGGCTGGCGCCGGAGACGCACGAGGTCGTCCGGGCGGCCGCCGTTCTCGGCCGGCGCTTCGACCTGCCGCTGCTAGAGGGTGTGAGCGGTGACGGCGGACACGTCCAGGCGGCCATCCGCGAGCTGCTCCGACTCGACCTGCTGCGCGAGTCGAGGCGCTGGCCGCGGCCGGAGTTCCAGTTCAAGCACGTCCTGATCCAGGAGGCGGCATACGCGACGTTGCTGGAGACGCAGCGCCGCGAGCTGCATCGGCGCGCCGCGCTGTGGCTGGAAGAGCGCTACGCCAGCGACCGTGGCGAGGTCGCCGGTCTGCTCGCCCATCACTGGCTGGCGGCGGAGGACGCGGAGAAGGCCGCCACCTACCTGAGCCTGGCCGGCGACCGGGCGCGGGCCGAGCACGCCCTCGATGTGTCAATCGGGCACTATCGCGCGCTGCTGCCCATCCTCGAGCGACGAGGCGAGCGGCAGGAGATGGCCCTGGTCCTGTTCAAGCTGGCCCTGGCTTTGCACTTCGACCTGCGATTCAGGGAGGCCGACGAGGCCTACCAGCAGGCCTTCAGGCTGTGGCAGCCGCCCTCGCCGCCCGCACTACCGACGGCAACCCTGGCCGTAGCAACCGACGCGCCGCCGTTCGAGGCTGATCCACCGCGCTCACACTTCCTGCAGAACATCCAGCTGCAGATGTCGCTGCTCGACCGCCTGGTCGAGGCGTGGCCGGATAGAGCGATCGTTCCCTCGCTCGCGGAGCAGTGGACGATCTCGGCGGACGGCCTGCGCTACGTCTTCCGGCTGCGCGAGGGCATCCATTGGTCGGACGGTGTCCCCATCACCGCCGCCGACGTGGAGTTGGGCGTCAAGCGGATGCTCGATCCCCAGCAACCGGGAGCGTCGGTGGCGATCTACTTCGTGCTCGAGGAGGCACAGGGGTACTACCTCGGCCAACACAACGACCTCGAGCGGGTGGGCGTTCGCGCTCTCGACGAGCGGCAGGTCGAGTTCCGTCTCAACGCTCCGGCACCGTACTTCATGAATGTCGTGAACCGTACGGATGCTGCGCCCCAGCCGCGGCACGCCATCGAGCGCGACGGAGACAGGTGGGTCGACCCGGCCGTGCAGGTCGTCAGCGGTGCGTTCCGACGGGTCGAGTGGAGCACCGCCGAGAGTGCCGTCCTGGAGAGACGGCCCGAATCGAGCGGGCCGCGCCGGGGCAACGTGGCGCGCGTCGAGTTGCGCCAGTGGAATCTCGAGCAGGCGGGCGATGCCTACCGCCGCGGTGAGCTGGACGTGATCATCGCGCGCGCACACCACGACGAGCCTCGGTTGATGGCCGCCGCCGCCGGTGACCTGGTCCCGGCACCGGCTGCGTTCACCACCTACGCTGCCTTCAGACCGGCGATTCCACCTTTCGACAGGCGCGAGGTGCGTTTGGCCCTGGCCCACGCGATCGACCGAGACGCCGTCGCACAGGTGCTGCCGAGCCACGCCTCCGTCGCTCGCGGCGGCCTCGTGCCGCCTGCGCTGCACGGCCACACTCCGGACATCGCCCCGCGCTTCGATCCTGAGCTCGCGCGCGACCTGCTCCGGCGCAGCGGCGAGCGCCCGGAGATCAGCATGCTCGCCGTCTCGGGCATTTACTGGGGCCCACTTGCCCGCGTCCTCGCCGAGACCTGGCGCGCCGTTTTGGACGTGCCCGTCCGACTCCTCGAGGTCTCGCGCGAGGAGCGCCGCGCGGCGCTGAGCGCCGGCCGAGAGCTGCCGGAAATGCCGATCGAACTGAACGGCTGGTTCCCCGGCTACCCGGATCCCGAGTACTTCCTGCGGCTGCTCCTTCATTCGGCAGCGCGGGACAATGTCGGTCGCTACGCGAACCGGGAGTTCGACGATCTGATCGAGCGGGCCCGCCGCGAGCGCGACGTCCGGCAGCGACTCGAGTTGTTCCACCAGGCCGACCGGCTGGCGGTTGCCGAGGAGGCGGCCATCATCCCGCTTGACTACAGCCGCAACGACACCTTCGTCAAGCCGTGGGTCAGCGGTTGGTGGGAATATGGCAAGGCCTGGTCGTCGTTCGCCGACCTCGTCGTCGACGAACGCTCGCCCCGCTTCAGGCCCAATCCCCCCAGCTGACCGGAGTGCCCATGTCCGAACTGCAGATCCTGATCGACGACTTCCTGCGCAACGAGTACGAGACCTCGCCCGTGCTGGCCAGCGGCCTGGGCCTGACCGACTACGACGAGCGCCTTGACGACCTGTCGGCGGCGGCCTTCAACAAGCGCGACGCGGACGCCGAGGCGTACCTGGCCCGTTTCGAGGCCGTGACCGACGACGGCCTGGACGCCGACCAGCGCATTGACCGCGACCTGGCCGTGGCCATGCTGCGCGGGCGCGCCATCGCCGCCGACTGGCAGGGCTGGAAGCGGGATCCGCTCGTCTACTCGGGGCCGGTGCTCAACGGCCTCTTCACCCTCTTTCTGCACAGGCTGCGCGCGAACGCCGACCTCGTCGACGCCGCCGTTGCCCGCCTGGAGCAGGTGCCGCGTGCGCTGGAGCAAGGTCGGGCGAACCTCGACGCCGGCCTGGCCCACCCGCTGATCGTCGAGCGGGGCCTCAATTCGGCCCGGGCCGGCGGGCGCTACGTCCGCGACCTGTTGCTGAGCGAGGCCGAGACGGACAGCGGCCGCGGCCGCCTGCGCGCGGCGGGCGCCATCGCCGGCAATGCCTTCGACGAATGGGTCGGCTTTCTCGAGGGTTTGCTGCCCCAGGCGCACGGCGAGTGGCAGTGGGGCGAGGAGCGCTACAGCCGTACCCTGCGCGAACGCGAGAGCCTGGACCACGACGCCCGCTCGCTGCGCGAAATGGGCCGGCAGGAATACGACCGGCTCGACGCGGAGATGCAGGCGCTGTGCCGCGAGACGCGCGGCACGACCGACTGGCGGCAGGTGCTCGAGGAGGCCAACGAGAACCACCCGCGCACCGAAGAGGAGATGCGCCGGGCCTACGAGGAGTGGACCGAGCGCTCGCGCACGTTCCTGGCCGAGACCGGGCTGGTGACCATGCCCGTGGGCGAATCGTGCGCCGTCGTACCCTCACCGGTCTTCCAGCGGCCGGTGCTGGGCGTGGCCTTCTACATCGCGCCGCCGGCTTTCTCGGATCGGCTGACGGGCAACTTCTTCGTGCCTTTCGCGCCTGACGGCACGCCGGAGGAGGAGCTCCAGCAGCGCCTCGCCTCGAACAACTACGGCAGCATCCCCACGACGTCGGTGCACGAGGCCTACCCCGGCCATCACTGGCACCTGACCTGGAGCAAGGTCAACGCCGCGCCCATCAGGCTGGTGCTGGGTACGCCCTACTTCAGCGAGGGCTGGGCGCTCTACTCGGAGCGGGTGATGCGCGAGCGGGGCTTCTTCACCGACCCGCTGCAGGAGCTCTACCACCTGGAGGCGACGATCTTCCGGGCGGCCCGCATCGTGGTCGATACCAGCCTGCACCTGGGCGAGATGACCTTCGAGGAGGCGGTCACCTTCATGACCACCAAGGTGCCCCTGCCGGAGCCGACCGCCCGGGCGGAGGTGGGCCGCTACTGCTGGTGGCCCACGCAAGCCTCGGCTTATCTGACCGGCTGCCTGGAGATCCTGCGCATCCGACAGCGCTTCCTGGAGGCCCGCGGGCTGGGCGACGTGGACCCGGCCGACGTGGACGTAGCCGTCCTGCGCGAGTTCCACGACCGGCTGGCCGGCAGCGGCCGGCTGCCCCTCGGGCTGGCCGAGCGGGCGGTCATGGAACCCGCCGCCGATATGTAGCTGAAAGGAGCCTTCTCGGCTGCGCAATGGGTTGAGCCGAGCCGGCCGAGTACATTCTGGGTCCACCAAATCGAACACCTCCAATGCGAAGCGTCTGGTGACGGGGCGCTACGCATCGACTGGCACGGCCCGGGCCCCCTCCCCGGGCCGTGCTCGCTTTTGTGCGCGGGTGCGGCGGCCGGTACCAGTAGTCACTGGACCCCCTTGAACACGCGTGCCAGACTGCGGGACCCTGGAGCGAGCGAAATGCAGGAAGAAACGTTCTTCGGGCCCTTCGACCCGGCTGCCATGCGCGGCCCGCCCGGCACCAATCCTTTTCCGCCCATAGCCGAGTACGGCTTCCTTTCCGACTGCGAGACGACGGCGCTCGTGGCCGCCAGCGGCAACATCGAGTGGATGTGCCTGCCGCGCATGGATTCGCCGTCGGTCTTCGGCTCCATCCTGGACCGTGACGCGGGCGGCTTCCGCTTCGGGCCGGCGGACGTGGCCGTGCCCGCCTCCCGCCGCTACCTGCCCGGCACGATGATCCTCGAGACGAGCTGGGGCACGCCCACCGGCTGGTGCATCGTGCGCGACGTGCTGCTCGTCGGGCCGTGGCGCCACACGGAGCAGCGCTCCCAGACGCACCGCCGCGCGCCGACGGACTACGACGCCAGCCACATCCTGTTGCGCATCGTGCGCTGCGTGAACGGCTCCGTGCAGCTGACGCTCGACTGCGAGCCCGTCTTCGACTACGGCCGGTACCTTGGCCACTGGCACTACACGGAGGAGGGCTACCACCAGGGGGAGTGCCACGATGAGGCCAGCGACGTGCGCCTCACCCTGACCTCCGACATGCGCCTAGGCTTCGAAGGCCCGCGTGCCATCGGCCGCACGCTGCTCAAGGAGGGCGAAGTCCGTTTCGCAGCCCTCTCGTGGGGCGGTGACCCACCGCCGCGCGACCACGAGGACGCCTACAAGCGGCTGGTCTGGACGGCTCACCACTGGCAGCATTGGCTGGCTCGCGGCCGGTTCCCCGACCATCCCTGGCGCGCCCACCTCGAGCGGGCCGCGCTGACCCTGCGCGGGCTGACCTACGAGCCGACCGGCGCGATCATCGCCGCGCCAACCACCTCGCTGCCCGAAACGCTGGGCGGCGAGCGCAACTGGGACTACCGCTACAGCTGGATCCGCGACGCCACGTTCGCGCTGTGGGGCCTGTACACGCTGGGCTTCGACTGGGAGGCCAATGACTTCTTCTACTTCGTCGCGGAGTTGGCCGAGCGCGACGAGGACCTCCAGATCATGTACGGCATCGGCGGCGAGAAGGAGCTCCAGGAGAAGATCCTCGATCACCTGCATGGCTACATGGGCTCGCGGCCGGTGCGCATAGGCAACGGCGCCTACAAGCAGCGCCAGCACGACGTGTGGGGCGCCTTCCTCGACTCGGTCTACCTGCACACGCGCTCGCGCGACCACCTCGACGAGCGCATGTGGCCCATCCTGGCTCGCCAGGTGGAGGCCGCGCTGGCCAACTGGCGCAAGCCGGACCATGGGCTGTGGGAGGTGCGCGGCGAACCGCGCCACTTCACCAGCTCGAAGCTGATGTGCTGGGTGGCCGCCGACCGCGGCGCGAAGCTGGCCCGCCTGCGCCAGGACTCGGAGCTGGCCCGACGCTGGCAGGCCGGCGCAGACGAGATCCAGGCCGACATCCTGGCCAATGGGCTCGATGAACGTGGGGTGTTCACGCAGCACTACGACACGAACGGCCTGGACGCCTCGGTGCTGCTCATGCCCCTGCTCCGCTTCCTGCCGCCGGAGGATGAGCGCATCCGGCGCACGGTCAATGCGATCGCCGAGGAGCTGACCGAAGAGGGCCTCGTCCTGCGCTACCGGACGGAGACGACCGACGACGGCCTGGAGGGCGAGGAGGGATCTTTCGTGATCTGCTCGTTCTGGCTCGTCTCGGCGCTGGTCCAGATCGGCGAGCTCGAGCGCGGCCGGAAGCTGTGCGAGAAGCTCCTCAGCCACGCCTCGCCGCTGGGCCTCTACGGCGAGGAGATCGACCCAGAGACGGGCCGGCACCTGGGCAATTTCCCGCAGGCGTTCACCCACCTTGCCCTGATCAACGCCGTCATGCACATCATCGCCGCCGAACAACGCCAGGCGCTGGCTGCTCCCCTGTCGCCGCGCGACAAAGCCGGCGATGGCAACGGCCGGATGGCCGGCGGCGAGGGCAACGGCCGGACTGCCCGGGAAGCCGGCGCCCCACCGGTTCCTTCAGCCGGGCCGGACGGCTCAGGCGGGTCGGACGGCTCAGCCGCCCCCGATAAGCGCGAAGCCGGCAGCCAGGCCCAGGATCGCCAGCACGACTAGCGCCAGCAGCGCGGTCGCCGGCTCCGCCCGGCGCGTCTCGATGGCCGTCGCCAGCAGGCTGGCCGGCGGCGTAAGGAGCAGCGCCGCCACGCCCAGGCTCGACCAACCTTCAGGCTGCATTAGCAGGGCCGCGTCCAGCAGCGACAGGGCCAGGCCCAGCACGAACAGCGCGGCCGAGAGCAGCGTGCCGGCCAGCAGCACGCGGCTCGTGGCGAGCACTCCCGGGCGGCGCATCAGCCGCTCACCGCGCGCAGCAGCATCTGCACCGCGAAGAACAGGGCCACGCCGATGAAGGCCAGCCGGAGAACGGCCTGCGGAACACGCTGGGCAAAGCGGGCGCCCAGCTGCGCCCCGGCGACCACGCCAATGACCACGGGCCCGGCCAGCAGTGGATCGATCTGCCCGCGGCTGTAGTAGAGGACGGCGCTGGCCGTGGCCGTGGCGGCCAGCATGTACGTGCTGGTGGTCAGCGCCACCCGTAGCGGCACGCCCATCAACAGGTTCATCGTCGGTACGTTGATCACGCCACCGCCCACGCCCAACAGCCCGGACAGCGCACCGGCGAGCACCGACAGGCCCGCCCCCAGGCCGATGCGCCGAGCACGGTAGGTCACCACCTCGCCGGTCGTCGGCTCGACGTAGCTCGAGTCGAGCTCGAGCCGCCCGGGCAGGTCGACCACCTCCGGCGCAGGCCGGCTCCGGCCGCGCAGCATCTGCACGGCCACGCCCAGCAGCACGACGCCGAAGAGCGCGCTCAGAGTGCGGCCGTCGAGCAGGCCGGCCACGTAGCCGCCCAGCACGCCGCCCAGCGAGGTGGCCACCAGCAGCACCATCGCCAGACGGCGGTCGACCAGTCCGCGGCGCAGGTACGTCGCCCCCGCGCTGGTCGAGACGGCGATGACGCCGAGGAGGCTGGCGGCGATGGCCAGCTGGATGGGCACCCCCAGGCCGATCGTCAGCAGGGGCACGATGATCAGCCCACCGCCCACGCCCACCAGCGCACCAAAGGCGCCGGCGCCCACGGCGGCAAGCAGCGCGAGCAACTCGGTGGGGATCACGAATGGGATTATGTCGCGGAGATGCCCCCGCACGACGCCTCTTCAACGCCGTCCGGCCCGCTGGCCGGCCTGCGCGTCTGCGACCTCTCGACCGTACTGGCCGGGCCGTACTGCACGATGGTCCTGGGCGACCTGGGCGCGGACGTGATCAAGGTCGAGCCGCCCGACGGTGATGCGACACGCCACTGGGGTCCGCCCTGGGTCGGCCCCGGCGGGGAGGGCGAGCACGACCGTGTGGCTGCCTACTACCTGGCCGTCAATCGAAACAAGCGCAGCCTGCTCCTGGACCTGCGCCGGGAAGAGGGCCACGAGGTCGTGGGCCGGCTGATCGGTCGGTCGGACGTGCTGGTCGAGAACTTCCGCCCCGGCGGGCTGGCCCGGCTGGGACTCGACGAATCCGAGCTCGAGCGCCTCAATCCGCGGCTGGTGCACCTGGCCATCAGCGGCTACGGCCCCGACGGCCCGGACGCCGCCAAGCCCGGCTACGACTTCGTCGCCCAGGC
>DATKBB010000075.1:0-10834 GCA_035514295.1 Candidatus Limnocylindria bacterium
GCGCATTCCGATCTGGATCGCGGACTACGTGCTGGCCGGCTACGGCACCGGCGCGATCATGGCCGTGCCCGCGCACGACGAGCGCGACTTCGAGTTCGCCAATTGGGCCGGCCTGCCGATCCGTCGCGTGGTCGCCGCGCCGGGCACGGAGGCCGACGCCGCGCTGGAGCAGGCCTATGTCGCCCATGCGACCGACGAGGTGCTTGTCAACTCGGGCCGCTACGACGGCATGCCCGCCGACGAGGGCGGACGAGCAATCGTGGCCGAGCTGGAGGCCCGCGGTCTCGCCAAGCCCGCCGTCAGCTACCGCCTGCGCGACTGGCTGTTCGGCCGGCAGCGACCGTGGGGCGCCCCCATCCCGATCATCTACTGCGAGCGCGACGGGGTCGTGCCAGTGCCTGACGAGGACCTGCCGGTGGTCCTGCCCGACCACTTCGACTACAGCCAGCCGGGCAGCAACCCACTCGTGCGGGACGACGCCTTCGTCAACGTCGCGTGCCCGCGCTGCGGGCAGCCGGCGCGGCGGGAGACGGACACGATGGACACGTTTGTGGATTCGTCGTGGTACTGGTGGCGCTACCTGTCGCCGGACAAGACCGACGGGCCGATCGATCGCGAGCGCGAGGAGCGCTGGTGCCCGGTCGACCAGTATACCGGCGGCGCCGAGCACGCGGTCATGCACCTGCTGTACTCGCGCTCGTTCACCAAGGCACTCAACGACATGGGCCTGGTCAAGGAGCGTGAGCCGTTCCTGCGGTTGTTCAACCAGGGCCAGATCCTGGGCGCGGACGGCGAGCGCATGAGCAAGTCACGCGGCAACGTCCAGGATCCCGACGATCTCGTTGCCCGCTACGGCGCCGACACGGTGCGCCTGTTCCTGATGTTCATGGGCCCGTGGGACCAGGGCGGGCCGTGGAGCCCGACGGGTATTGAGGGCGTGCACCGGTTCCTGCGCCGCGTGTGGACGGTGGTGCTCGATCCGCAGGGCCGCGAACCGGGCGACCCCGACACCGGACGGCTGCCCGAGGGCCAAACGTTGGCCGATGCGGCGACCGGCCTGCGCCAGCAGGCTCACCGTGCGCTGAAGAAGGTGGAGGAGGACCACGCGACCTTCCACTGGAACACCATGATCGCGGCGCTGATGGAGCTGACCAACGGGCTTATGCGTCTGCGCGGCACGGAAGTCGCCCGGACCGATGAGTGGGACGAGGCCATCCGCCTGCTGCTGCTGATGCTGGCGCCCATCGCGCCGCATATCGCCGAGGAGCTGTGGAGCCGGCGGCTGGCGGCGGCTGGCTCGGAGTGGCGTTCCATCCATGCCGAGCGCTGGCCGGACTATTCGCCCGAGCTGATCGCATCCGACCAAGTCGAGCTACCCGTGCAGGTCAACGGCCGGCTGCGCGACGTCGTGGCCATGCCGGCCGGCCTGAGCGAGGTCGAAGTCGAGCAGATCGTTCTAGCCCGCGACAAGGTCCGCGCCCAGCTCGACGGTTCGGAGATCGTGCGCGTGGTGCACGTGCCCGGCCGGTTGGTCAACGTGGTCATCCGGCCGCGCGGCTGACGTGACGCCGTTTCAGCGGCCCTTCCGCTTCGGGCTCATCGTCGAAACCGGTCAGACGACGCGCCAGGCGCTGTTCGAGCAGGCCCGCCGCGCCGAGGACGCCGGCTGCTCGATCATCCTGGGCACCGACCACTTCGGTCGCCTCTCCACGCTGCCCATGCTGCAGGCGGGTGCACAAGCGACCAACTTGCGCATCGGAACGCTGGTGCTCAACAACGACTTCCGCCATCCCGTCGTGCTTGTCCAGGATCTGGCCGCCCTCGACGTGCTGACCGAGGGCCGCTTGGAGATCGGGCTCGGAGCGGGCTGGGACAAGCCTGAGTATGCGGCTGGCGGGATGACCTTCGACCCCGCGGGCCAACGGGTAGATCGGCTGATCGCCAGCGTCGGGATGCTGAAGCAGGCGCTGGAGAACGGACGCATCGAGCGCGCGGCGGACGGCGCCTACCCGGCCATAAGCCTGCCGGTGATGCCGCGCTCCTTTCAGCGACCGTACCCACCCTTCTTGATCGGTGGAGGCGGTCGCCGGATGCTGAGCTTCGCGGCTCGGGAGGCCAACATCGTCGGGCTGGATCCGCGGGCGCTGCCCGAGGGTGGACACGACCCTACCGACGTGACCGCTGCTGCCATCGACCGCAAGATCGGCTGGGTGCGCGAAGCGGCCGGCGATCGCTGGGCGAGCCTGGAGATCAACATCATCGTCTTCGAGGTTGTGTCCGGCAACGGGCGGCCGGCCGGTGCCTCTGTGGGGCGGACCTACGGACTGGGAGCCGAGGAGTTGCGTAGCAGTCCTCACTATCTCTCGACAGACGCGGCGGAGATGACCGAACAGCTGCTCGCCCGCCGCGAACGCTGGGGCATCAGCTACTTCGTCCTACGGCCGAGCCAGCTGGAGGCTGTCGCGCCCGCCATCAGTCGCCTGGCCGGCAGCTAGCGGCGAGTCCGCAGAGGCAACTAGCGACCGTAGCTGGCCTTATCCGGACTGTTGGCCGTCCTGCTCCTCCCGCTCGCGCTGGCGGGCGCGGTGGCGGGCGACCTTGGCGCGGTTCCCGCAGGTTGACATGTCGCACCAGCGTCGTCGGCCGGAGGGAGAACTGTCGTAGAAGACCCAGCGGCAGTCCGGATTGTCGCAGATGCGCAGCCGGGCGGCATCGGGCTTGGTCAGCTCGCGCGCGACCGACTCGGCCAGCCTGGCCAGCGCGCCATCGATCGGGTCGCCCTCGTGTCGATGATCCATCGTCACGCCGTCGGGGGCGGGCACGAGCTCGTAGATGTAGTGCGTGCGCAGGGCACGGTTGACCTCGCGCAGCGCGGCGGGCTCGGCCGGCCGATGCTCGACTGTCGCGTCGAGCAGCTCGCGGAGCGCTGCCCTCACGCGCTGAACGCGGCGCAGTACGGGCTGGCTCGAGGCATCGTCGTGCGAGTGTCGTTCGAGCTGCTCGCGAACCATCTCGCGATGGAGGAGGTCGTACTCGTCGAACCAGCGCACGGCGCTGGGCAGGTCGGGCAGATCTTCGCGCGGCGCGGGCTTCGTGTTCCAGAGCGTATTCACGAAGTCGAGCCCGTCCTGCAACGCCGCGGAGTGATCGTGGCGGTGCTCGGGCGGCTGTCGCCCAGGCGACTGCTGATGTGTCATGACGTAACCATTATCAACCCATTGACAGGTTACACGCAAGCCTCTATTCTGCTCTCAGAAGGTAACCACAAGGGGTCAGTTAAGCAGTTACAGCGAAGGTGACAGGGCCGGGAGGCAAGCCGTGGATTACTTGGGTCAGTTGATCGCCCGCGAGCGGGAGAGGGACTTCATCCGGGAAGCCGATGACGCGCGACTGCGGAGCCTCGTCGGCGCCAAGCGGCCGGTCGGCAAGCCGGCTCCCCGTAATCCGCTGCGACGCCGTTCAGAAAGGTAGGTAGAGATGAGCACTCAGGTCAGCCAGCGCGGGCACGGCCCGTCGATCCGGCAGCGCATCTCGAGTCGCGGGCAATCGCTGGCCCGCCGGGTCGACAGCGTCCTGTATCGGGGTCAGTTGGGGCCCACGCGCGGCGAGGAGTCGCGCAGCTTCGGCCCGGGGCGCGGACGCTAGGCGGCACGCTAACCTACGACCAGATCATCCCGACCCTCCAAGCAGCCCGTCCGGACCTCCTCCCGGGCGGGCTGCCTGCGTCCGCACCCCGGCCGGCTTGGGCTAACCTTGGCCCATGAACGATGACGGGCTGAAACTCGGCGTGCTTTGCTGGAACCAGTACACGGACTGGCCCAGCTACCTCGAAGCAGGCAGGCGGGCCGACCGCCTGGGCTTCGACAGTCTGTGGGCCTGGGACCACCTCTATCCCATCCAGGGCTCGCACGAGGGGCCGATGTTCGAGGGCTACCTGACCCTCGCCGCCTGGGCGCAGGCGACCGAGCGGATCAAGGTCGGCCTGATGGTTGGCGCTAACCCGTTCCGCAACCCGGCCCTGGTGGCCAAGATGGCCACGACTCTCGATCACATCAGCAATGGCCGGGCGTATCTGGGTATCGGCGGGGCGTGGTTCGAGACGGAGCACGTGGGCTTCGGGCTGGAGTTCGGCGAGAGCCCGGGCGAGCGGCTGCGTTGGCTGGGCGAGGCACTTCCCGTCATACGCGGCATGCTCCACGGCGAGCGGCCCACGTCTGCCGGACGCCGATACCACGCTCGCGAGGTGATCAACGAGCCGCCTCCCGTGCAGGAGCGGCTGCCTCTGCTCGTTGGTGGCGGCGGCGAGAAGGTCACGCTCAAGCTCGTGGCGCGCTACGCCGACGCCAACAACGTGGGCGGCGGCATCGACAACGTCCGGCGCAAGGAAGCCATCCTGCGCGAGCACTGCGAGACGGTGGGGCGGGACCACGCCGAGATCGAGCGCACCGCGGCCATGGGCCCGGTGATCATCCGCGACTCCCAAGCAGAGGCCCAGCGCGTCTTCGAGCAGATCTTCGAGCGCAACGGCAACGCGCCGCTGTGGAAGGACGCCAACGTTGGCACGCCCGAATTCATCGTCGAGCGTCTCGAGCCGTTCCTCGAGTTGGGCTATCGGCACCTCGTCTGCGGCTTTCCGGCTCCCTACGACGAGGAGACGATGTCGCGCCTGGCCAGCGAGGTCCGCCCGCGGTTGGAGAGAGGCGCCGTCCGCACGTAAGTCGCGGTCGAGTCGTCCACAACTCGCAGATAAGCCGCAGATAAGTCTTCCTCCCTAGATTCGGGCATGCGCTCGCCCGACCGCCCCCAGTGCCCAAGGTGGTCTGGCGAGCGTCACGTCCGCCGCTCCCGCCTGGCATGCCATTGGAGGACGGGATGGAGCGTGTCTCGAACTGGCGGGTGATCGTTCCGGACGAAACGGCAGACTCGGAGCGGCCGGCAGGCGGCGGCCAGCCGGCCTTAGACCCGGGCCGAGTCGACGGTCTGCGCCTCGTGCTCGCCACGCTCGCCGGCGCGGCGGTCCTGGCTGCAGCCGGCGTCCTGTTGTGGGCCGGCACGCCTCAACCGGCGGTCGTGCTCGAGCAGAACGGCGCGCCGCTGGGTGTCGCGGTCGAAGAGGTGGTGGCCGGAGCGATAACCGTTCCCTCGCTCGCGCCGGAAGCGCAGGACCTGCTGGTCGACGTTCAGGGCGCGGTGGCGCGGCCCGGCCTGCACAGGCTGGAGGCAGGCAGCCGGGTGGGTGACGCGATCGCCGCGGCCGGCGGTTACGGACCAGCGGTGGACATCCGTGCCGCCGCCGAGCGGCTCAACCTGGCCGAGAAGCTGGCCGATGGTGCCAAGGTCTACGTGCCGGCGCGTGGCGACCCCGGGCCGGCGGCGGCGGTCGGTGTGCTGCCACCGGAAGGGACGGGCGGCGAACCCACGGCCGGCGGACTGATCGACCTGAACACGGCCAGCGAGGCGCAGCTCGACACGTTGCCCAGCATCGGGCCGGTGACGGCGGCCAAGATCATCGCCGCGCGCGAGGAGGCGCCCTTCGCCACGGTCGACGAGCTGCTCGGCCGGGGGGTAGTGGGACCGGCTACGTTCGAGAAGATCCGCAGCATGGTGAGCGTCACGCCCTGACCGGCCGGACCCCAAGCGCTCGGAGCGCGCGATGCCACGAGCCGGCTGGCTGGCGCTGGGCGCCGTAGGAGCCGCGCTGCTGGCCGTGGAGGTGCCGGCGGCGGCGCTGCTGGCGCTTGCCGCGGGCTGCGCAGCGACGATGGCGCTCGCCGGCCGGCTGGCGCGGCGCGGGTGGATCCTCTGGCTGGGCATCGGCGCGGCGCTGGTGCTGGCCCGCGGCGCGCTGGGCGGCGCGCTTTCCCCTGAGGCGCCCGCGCCGGCAGAGTTGGTTGCCGCGCCGCAGCGCACGGCGCAGGTCATCTCGCTCGGCGCGCCGGGCGGAGGCGTCCAGCGCGCCGTGCTCGAGCTCCTGCCTCCGGATCCACCCCAGCGCGTCTATGCCACGCTGCCGCGCTATCCGGAAGTCGTGCCCGGCGACAGGGTCGAGTTCGACGGGCAGGTGGAGCCGGCGCCGGACGAGGGCGGCTTCGGCGAGTTCCTGGCCCGCAGCGGCATCGACTACACCGTTCGCTCGCGTGAGTTGGAGCGGCTGGGGACGCAGGACGCGCCACATGTCGGGCTGGAGCAGACCCGCCGAACGGCAGCGGACTTCATAACGCGCAGCCTGCCCGAGCCGCAGGCGGGCCTGGGCACGGCGCTGATCATCGGGCTGCGCGACGTGCTGGCGCGCGACGTGGCCGACGACTTCCGTGTGGCCGGCCTCAGCCACGTAGTGGCGATCAGCGGCTGGCACATGGCGCTGGTGGCCGGCGTCCTGACGGCCTTGCTCTCAGGGCTGAGCAGGCGACGCCGATCGGTGGCGGTGATCACGGCCATCGCTGCCTACACCGTGCTTGCCGGCGGGGCTCCGGCCGTGATGCGTGCCGCTGTGATGTCCGGTGTCGTGTTGCTGGCGCGCGAGTCCGGCCGCCGTGGCACGGCGTCGGTCGCACTGGGCCTGACCGTTCTGGCCATGCTGCTGCTCGAGCCGGCGACCGTGGGCGACGTCGGGTTCCAGCTGTCGGTGGCGGCAACCGCCGGCCTGCTCTGCTGGGCGCAGCCCCTGTCCGACAGGCTCCGGCGGCGGGCGCCGGCGTTCCTGCCGGGCTGGCTGATCGAGACGCTGGGCGTGTCGCTCGCCGCCCAGGCGGCCACGCTGCCGCTGGTCTTGCTGCACTTCGGCCGCCTGTCGCTGGTCGCGCCGCTGGCCAACATCCTCGCTGCGCCCGTCGTCGCGCCGGCGATGCTGGGCACGGCCGTCGCCATGGCCTGCGGCGGCCTGCTGGCCGTGGGAGTGCCGGCCGTCGTCCTTGCGCCATTCAACCTGGCCGGCGCACTCGCGCTGGGCCTGCTGATCACGATCGGCGAATGGAGCGCGGCGCTGCCCTTTGCCAGCGTCGAGCTGCCCCCGCCGCTGGACGTCGCGAGTGCCGGCGTGACGGCAGCGCTGCTTCTTCTGGTGCTGTTGCGCGGCAGGCTGCGCCGGGTGCCGCCCGCGCCACCGCAACCGACACTCACTCGCGGGCGCCGGCCCGAGCCGGAGAAAGGGGGGCGGCAGCGCCGTGCCGTGGCGGCCTGTGGCCTGGCCCTCTGCATGGTCGTCGTGCTGGTCAGCGCGGCGCGGCCGGACGGCCGCCTGCGCATGGCCGTCCTCGACGTCGGCCAGGGCGACGCAATCCTGCTCACGGGCCCTTCCGGCGGCCGGCTGCTGGTGGACACCGGGCCGGACCCCGACCGGTTGCTGACCATACTGGGGCAGCGGCTGCCAGCCTGGGACAGGCGTATCGACCTGGTCGTCCTGACCCATCCGCACGAGGATCACGTGGCGGGCATGGCCTTGCTGCTGGATCGCTACCGCATCGGCGGCGTGGTCGAACAGGGCATGGTCGGCCTGGGTCCCGGCGACGCCGCTTTCCGCCGCCGCCTGGCCGAGCTGGGCCGCGGCACCCGCATCGTGGCCGCCGGCGACCGGCTCTACCTCGACGGCATAGAGATTGCCATTCACTGGCCGCTGCCCGGCCGGGTCTCTCTGCGCGCGCCAAGCTCGGGCAAGGAGATCAACAACGTCTCACTGGTGCTCGATGTGCGCTTCGGCGAGCGCCGCCTGCTGCTTACCGGCGACGTCGAGGAGGAGATAGACCCGCGACTGCTGGCCGCCGGCCTGGCAGCCTCAAACGGCGAGCGGCTGGACGTGCTGAAAGTCGCCCACCACGGCAGCGCCACCGCTACGACCGACGCCTTCGTCGAGCACCTCAGGCCGCGCGTGGCGGTGATCAGCGCCGGCTGGGGCAATCCATACGGCCACCCCTCGCCGCGGACGGTCGAGCGGCTGGCCGAGGCCGGTGCGCGCCTCTACCGGACCGATTTGGACGGCACCGTCGAGATCAGCACGGACGGGCGCGATCTTCGCGCTGCCGCCGGCGGTGGCCGACCACAGCCCACGCCGCGGCCGGCCAGCCAGCTGCTCCCTGGCCTGGGCTTCTGCCCGCTGCCGGCACAGGTTGCCTCGCGCCAACGTGCCTACAATCGGGGCGATGGTCCCCAGCCGAAACGACGCCGCCGTGCTGCTGCTCGGGCTGGAGCCGCCCGACTGGCTCGTGCGCCACTCCGGCGCGGTGGCGGAGGTGGCGGCCTTCCTCGCGCAGCGATGCCTGTCTGGCGGGCAGAGGCTTGACCCCGCGCTGGCCGAGGCAGCAGCCCTGCTCCACGACGTGGACAAGGCACTGCCACACGATCACCGCCTACTCCGCCTGGGGCACGGCGGCGCGGGCGCCGCCTGGCTGGCCGAGCAGGGCCACGGTGAGCTGTCTGCAGCGGTGGCCGGGCATCCGGCCACGCTGCTCGCGGACGACGACCGCTACGCAGCGTGGACCGCCGTCGCCTCGCTGGAGGAGCGGCTGGTGGCCTACGCCGACAAGCGGGCGATGCAGGACCTGGTCAGCCTCGACGAACGCTACGCGGCCTGGCACGAGCGCTACCCAGAAGCCCGCCCGGACATCGAGCGAGGGCTCGCTCGCGCGCGCCTGCTGGAGCAGGAGGTGTGCGCCGCGGCCGGCGTGAAGCCCGCCGAGGTGAGGCGCATCGCCTGGGTCGAAGCCGCCCTCCGGTCGGTGGCCCCCGCGGCGGCCCAGGCGTGACCGGCGTGACGCAGGCGCAGCCCCGACTGGCCTACTTCTGGGGCCAGGACGCCTATAGCCTGGAGCGAGCCGCGCGGGACCTGGGCGCCCAGCTGGAGGCGGCGGGCGGCCAACCGGTGGAGACGTGGCGGACCAGCGGCGACGACGAGGCCGGAGCCGCCGGCACTGGCGGGGAGGGCGCCGCCAAGCGCCGCGCCCGGCTCTTCGAGCAGCTGGAGCAACGCCTGGGTACGGCCTCGCTGTTCGGGGCGGGCATCCTGGTAGTCCTGCGCCAGCCGGCGGTGCTTGCCCGCGAGAGCGCGGCTCGCCAGCGGCTGGCGGCGCTGCTGCCCAACGTCGCACCGGGCAACGCGCTGTGCCTGCTCGAGCTGCAACCCAGCGGCGTCAAACCGCCTGCTCACAGCAGCCAGTTGCGCGAGATGGTCGAGAGCGCCGGTGGCCAGGTGCGCGAGTTTCCGGCCCTCAGCCGTGACCGGATGGAGGCCTTCCTCGAGACCCGCGCGGGCGAACTGGGTATCAGCCTCGCCGCCGGCGTCGGGCGGCTGCTGGCCGAGCGCGTCGGCGCGTACGTGCGCGAGGGTGACGTGGACCGCCGCCGCCAGTCCGAGCTGGCCAACGCCGAACTCGAGAAGCTTGCCCTCTATCGGCCGGGCGGCAGCATCACGCGCGAGGACGTGATTGCCCTGGTCGGCGAGGCGGTGCCCGCTTCGACGTGGGCGTTCCTCGACTTCGTCGGGGCTCGGCGCGCGCCGGAGGCAGCCGGCTTGCTCGATCGGCTGCTGGCCGAGGCGGCGCCACTGCCCGTACTCATCTCGCAGCTGCACCGTCGCCTGCGGGAGCTGGTCGTGGTACGCGAGCACCTCGACACGGGCACGAAGCCGGCCGAACTGGTGCGCGTGCTCAAGGTCCAGCCCTTCCGCGCGCAGAAGCTGGCCGAGCAGGCGCGCGCCTGGCAGGCGGCGCAGCTAGAGGCTGCCCTCACGAGCCTGCTGGAGCTGGACCTGCTGAGCAAGGGCATCGCTTCGGACGGCAGTCCGCGCTCGCTGTCCGAGGAGCGCTCGCGGCTGGCACTGCTGGCCTGGCTGGGCGAGGAGGTGGCCCGCCGTGGCTGACCAGCAGCAACCGGTGCGTGGCTGGCGACCCGGCCCGGGGCTGCTCGGCTTTCGCATCTCAGCCTCGACCGCCCCGCCCGACTGGCAGACCATCGATGCCGTCTGGGGGGCGGCCGGCGAGGCGGAGGTGTTCGACGCGGGCTGGATGAGCGATCACCTCTCCGACGTGAGCCGCGCCCAGGGCGGCGGCGCGTTCGAGACAGTGGCCATGGCCGGCGCCCTGGCACACCGCGTGCCGGGACTGTGGATGGGAGTGGCGGTCTTCGCCGCCACGTTCCGCCACCCGGCGTTGCTGGCCAAGTCGGCCACGGTGCTCGACAACGTGACCGGCGGCCGCTTCATCCTGGGCCTGGGGACCGGCTGGCACGAGGGCGAGCACCGCTCCTTCGGCATCCCGCTCCCGCCGCCGGCGGAGCGCTTCGACCGCTTCGAGAGCTACGTCGCCACCGTCCACGCCCTGCTCTCCGACGAGGCGTGCCGGGAACCCGGCATAACCCGCGACGACCCCTTCTTTCCCCTGGAGCAGGCGACCAACGAGCCGCCTCCGCTGCGCCCCGGCGGTCCGCCGCTCTGGCTGGGCGGCCAGCGCCGGCGGGGCATCGCCCTGGCCGTGCGCTACGCCCAGGGCTGGCCCATGCCGGGCAACATGTGTGGCGACGTGGACTACTTCGCCGAGCGGCGGGACGTCATCCGGCGCGCGCTGGAGGATGCCGGCCGGGACCCGGCCGAGTTCATCTTCGCAGGCCAGGTCGCCTGCGGGAACAGCAGCGGCGAACGCCGGCAGGCGCTGGAAGTGTCAAAGAGAATGTTGCGCGCCGGAGCAGATCACTTGATCCTGGCCGTCCCGGCGGGGGCGGGGGCGGAGGGCCTGCGGGCTATGGCAGAGGAGGTCGCCCGCCCGCTGCGGGAGTGGGCTGCCTAGGAGTCGGCGCCCGACCAGGCCTCGCGCAGGACCATGTCCGACTCGATGGCGAAGACGCACCG
>DATKBB010000076.1:0-29718 GCA_035514295.1 Candidatus Limnocylindria bacterium
CAGCCGGACGGTCAACCTCGACGCCTGGGCGGGGCAGACCATCCGGCTGCTGGTCGAGGCGGCCGACAACGGCCCCGACAACCTGCTCGAGGCCGGCCTGGACGACGTGCGCGTCTACCCGGTGGGCGGCACGGCCGGCGGCGCCCACGACGGCGCGCTGAGCCGGCTGAGCGGGCTGCGGGGGGTAGCCAACGTCGGGCGGCAGTAGTAGGATTCGGGCAGAGGTGCGAGCGTGATGAACGACCGCCAAGGCCCTGACATTCGGCCAGATAGGAGCCCTCGCGATCCTGATCGATCGTGGGTGCTGCCCATCACTGCGGATGGTTCGCGTGGCTCGAGCAACCTCGCCACCAGGCCCCGTGCGGGCAACATTTCGACTGATACGCGGGCCGGCATAGCCCGGTGATCGGGGCGTGTGAGCCACCCGCCTGCCGGTCACCAAACAGAGACAGATAGCCCACGTTCCTCCGAGCGTGGGTTCTTGTTTATCTTGTGCTGGTCACCTTGCGGATGCCCCGCAGCCGCTCCGTGTCCAGCCCCTTGGCCCGCGTCAGGTGGTAGGCGTAGAGCTGGGCCGGGATGACGCTGACCAGCGGGCCCAGCCAGGCCGGCACCCCCGTCGGCAGCGGCAGGCCCTGGTCGAGGCGCAGCACCTCCTCGTCGTCCGAGATGACCAGCAGCCGGGCCTGGTGCTCGTCGCGCAGCTTCCGCAGCAGGGGCAGCTGAGCCTGGCCCGCGGCGCCCGCCGGGGCCACGGCCAGCACGGGAAAGTCGCGCTCGGCGAGGGCCAGCGGCCCGTGCTCGAAGTCGGCCGCGGAGAAGGGATGGGCCATCAATTGGGCCAACTCCTGCAGCTTCAGCGCCCACTCGCGCGCCGTGGCGTACTCGAAGCCGCGGCCCAGCACGACGGCGCGCTCGAGGGCGGCGTGCCCGGCCGCGATGGCCTCGGCGGCGGGCTCGGCGGCCAGGGCCGCCTCCATCTGGTCGGGCAGCTCGGCCAGCGCCCGGCGCTCGTCCGCGGTGGGCGCCGTGAGCGAGAAGGAGAGCAGGGCAGCGGCCAGCAGCTGGGCGGTGTAAGTCTTCGTAGCTGCCGTAGCCAGTTCCGGCCCAGCGTGCAGCTCGATGACCTCCGCCGCGGCGCCGGCGAGTGGCGAGGACCCGTCGTTGGTCACGGCGATGGTCAGCGCACCCTGCCGCCGCGCCTCGTCGAGCACGGCCACGATGTCCTCCGACTGGCCGGACTGGGAAATGCCCAGCACGAGCGCCTCAGCCATCCGCGGGCGGGCGCCGTAGAGCGTGATCGTCGACGGCGTGGCCAGGGCCACCACCAGCCCGTTGCGCACGCCCAGCAGGTACTGCGCGTAAAGGGCCGCATGGTCCGAGCTGCCTCGAGCAGCGATGACGACGAAGCGCGGCGGACGGCTGCGCAGCTCTTCGGCCAGGCGGGCGAAGACCGCGTGGCTGCGTTCGAGGAGGCGGCGGGCTACGTCCGGCTGCTCGCGCAGCTCGTCGCGCAGGCCCATCAGGCGACGGCCGCGCTGGTCAGGCCGTGCCCACGCCGGTACAGCCCGGCCAGCTCGACGGGCAGCCGGCCGGCTGTAGGCGCCTCGCCGAAGAGCGCGCCGGCCAGCGCTTCGATTGTCGGCGGCAATATCCCGTAAGTGCACAGGTGCGTCGTCGCCTGCGGATAGGTCGTCAGGTCCCAGGGCGTGCGCATGGCCAGGCTGACCGTGGGCCGGTCCAGCGCCAGTACGGTGCGCGCCAGCTCGGCCTGTCCCACCTGCAGGTGTGCGCTGATCGTGCCCAGCACGATCAGGTCGTAGTCGGCCAGGCGCTGGCGCAGGCCGGCGATCTCTTCCGCGCCGGGTGCCAGGTCGGTCAGCAGCTCGTCCGTCCGCGCGTGGCGGCGGCGGATCGCGCCGGCCAGGTCGGGACGCAGGTAGGAGGAGGTGTCGGCCGGCGTCAGGTCCTCGGGCCGGGGCATGACCACCGCCAGGCGGGCATCGCCCGGCAGCCGGAGGGGGAGGAGTGAGGCGTCGTCGCGGACGAGCGTGATCGAGCGGCGGGCCAGCCGTTCGGCCAGCTCGCGGTGCTCGGCAGAACCTACGACGTCCAGCTCGGGCTGCCCGAAGGCGGCCAGCCAGCGGCGCAGCGCGCCGAGCCGGCGCCGGCTGGCCTCGACCGCTTCGCGCTGGATCAGGCCGCGCAGCAGCGCCTGCGCAACCGCCGCCGACACGCGCTCGCGCATGCCCTGCTCGACGGTGCCCAGCAGCAGGTCATTGCCGGCGCGCACGGCGCAGATCACGTCGACCGCTTGCGCTGAGCCCTGGGCAAG
Source organism: Candidatus Limnocylindria bacterium (assembly GCA_035514295.1). Lineage (GTDB taxonomy): Bacteria > Chloroflexota > Limnocylindria > Limnocylindrales > CSP1-4 > JALYGJ01. The sequence continues at coordinate 2,336 of DATKBB010000076.1, forward strand.
AGCCTTCATGTCCAGCGCGTCGGTGGTGGCCAGGCCGTCGAAGCCCAGCTCATCGCGCAGCAGGTCCGTCATGGCGCGCCGCGAGAGCGTGCAGGGGAGCGTCTCGTCGCCGGTCAGCGCGGGCAGCGCGAAGTGACCCGACATGACCAGCCTGGCACCGGCCTCCAGGCCGGCTTTGAAAGGCACCAGTTCGCGGCTCTTGAAATCCGCCTCCCCGCGGCGCACGACGGCCAGCTGGTGGTGCGTGTCGACGGCCGAGTCGCCCTTGCCGGGAAAGTGCTTGAGCGTGGCCGCCACGCCCTGCTCCTGCAGCCCTCGGACGGTAGCTGCCACCAGCGGCGCCGCAGCCGCAGGGTCGTCGCCGAAGCTCCGGATGCCCAGCCCGGGATTACCCGGATTGGTGGCCAGGTCGCAGACCGGTGCGTAGTTGACGTTGACGCCCAGCGCGCGCAGCTCGCGCCCGGTGGCCCGTGCGACGTCCTGGGCCAGCTGCTCGTCTGCCGTCGCGCCGATGGCCATGGCACCCGCGAATTGGGTGGTGAAGTCACCCAGCGCGATCAGCTGGCCGCCCTCCTGGTCGGCTGCCACGAGCAGCGGCGCGGCCTCTTCCGGCACTGCCCGTTGCAGGGCAGCAGTCAGCTCGCGCAGCTGGGCGGCCGAGGCTACGTTGTTGGGCCGGAAGAGCGTCACCCCCGCCACCGGTTTGTCAGCCAGCGAGGCGGCCACCTCGGCCGGCAGCTGGAAGCCGTCGAAGGCGATCATCTGCAGCGAGGCAGCGTCGCGCACGGCCCGTGCGGCTGCCGAGCCTGTCCCGGCCCCGGCCGAGTCCACCCCGTCGCCCATCTACTTGACGGAGCCGGCCAGGATGCCTCTCACGAATGCGCGCTGGAGGACGAGGAAAACGGTCAGCGGCAGGATCATCGTCAGGAAGGCTCCCGCGGTCAGGATGTGCCACTGCTCGCCGCGGCTGCCGACGAGCTGGTAAAGCGCCGCCGGCATCACCCGCTGCTCCGCGCCCACGCCCAGGAAAACGAGCGCCACCAGCAGGTCGTTCCAGACCCACAGGAACTGGAAGATTGCGAACGCGCCGAGGGCCGGCACGGACAGCGGCAGCACGATGCGCATGAAGGTCTGGAAGTGGGTCGCGCCGTCGATGGCGGCCGATTCGAACAGGTCGCGGGGCAGCTGCGAGATGAAGTTGTAGAGCAGGTAGATGGCCAGCGGCAGGCCGAAGGCGGTGTGCGCCAGCCAGATGCCCAGGAAAGTGCCGTAGAGTCCGGCGTCGCTGTACAGCCGCAGGATGGGGATGAGCGACATCTGCAGGGGCACGACCAGCAGGCCCACGACCAGCGCGAACAGGACACTGCGCCCGGGGAACTTGATCCAGGCGAAGGCATAGGCGGCGAAGGCGGCGATGGTGATGGGAATGACCGTCGCCGGAATGGTCACGATCAGGCTGTTCAGAAAGGCGTCACTCATGCCCTCCGTGCCCAGCACGAGGTTGTAGTTGGAGAGCGTCCACTGTCCCTCGCGGAAGGGCTGCAGCAGCGCCTCCCACCAGCCGGTGACGGTGATGTCGCGCGGGTTGCGGAACGAAGTCACGAACAGGCCCAGCGTGGGCAGCGTCCACAACACGCAGATGGCGATCACTGCGAAGCGAACCGGTGCGCGCTGCAGGAAGGCCGGCCGCCAGGCCGACCGTGCAGCACCGCGTTCGACGGAGCGTGCCGGCGCCGTCATGCCCCGATCCCCTGGCGACGCAGGTTGCGCACGTTGATGATCATGATCGGCAGGACGGCCAGGAAGAGCACCGTGGCCAGGGCGGCTGCCCGACCGTCGTTGAAGAACTGGAACATCTCCAGGAACATGCGGTTCGCAACCACGTCGGTCTCATTCCTCCCGCCGGTCATCACGTAGACGATGTCGAAGATCTTCAGCACGACGATGGCAATGGTCGTGGCGACCGTGATGATCGAGCCCTTGATGATCGGCACGATCACCTGGAAGAAGGTCTGCCGCTCGTTGGCTCCGTCCAGCCGGGCGGCCTCGATGACCTCCACCGACACGCCCTTGATGGCCGCCGACAGCACGACCATGGCGAAGCCTGTCTGCAGCCAGATCATGATCACGATGAGGGCGAAGGTGTTGCCGGGCGGCGTTGAGGTCCACGGCACGGGATCGCCGCCGAAAGCCGTCCAGACGGCATTCAGCAGGCCGTACTGCGGCTGGCCCTCCGGACGCCATTGGTAGACGAAGCGCCAGATGACGGACGCGCCAACGAGCGAGATGGCGAGAGGCAGGAAGATGAACGTCTTGGCCAGTGCCTCACGCCGGACGCGGTCGACCAGGCCGGCGATGAGCAGGCCCAGCCCGACACTGCCCAGCGTGCCGACGATCAGCCAGATCAAGTTGTTGCGGAAGATCAGCAGGAACGGGCCGGCGGTGATGTCGCGGTAGTGCCGCAGGAAATCACCGCCCGTGCCGTCGGTGAAGCTGGCCAGTATGGTGGCGATGGTGGGATAGACCAGGTAGATGCCCACCAGCAGCAGGGCGGGCACGATGAAGACCCACGGGATGATGCGCTGCTGCAGCCCGGGATTGAGCAGCCCGACCAGTGCGCTGACACCCGAGTAGAGCATCCACACGCCGCCCACGCCGATGGCCAGGGCTACCACGGCCAGCACGATCTTGGCCAGCAGCACGTCACCCAAGCCGCGGCGCAGCGCCTCAGCACCTTCCGAGTTGCCGATCAGGTCGTAGATGGAGGCCAGGATGTTCTGGCCGGCCCGCGGGTCGGCCAGCAGCCGAACACCCACGAGGATGATGACGATGCCCAGTACACCCAGCACGGGCAGGAGGAATCGGGAGAAGGTTGTCTCCCGCTCTCTCGCATTCTCCGCGTCAGCCATGAGGCAAACCCCTCTGTCCTGGCCCAATAGTACAGGGGCGCCGCTTGCGCGGCGCCCCCATTTACTGCCTTGACCGGGCCGTTATTCCGGCCAGGAGGCGTCGATGTTCTGGAGCACCTGGTCCAGGTTCGTGCCACCGTTACGAATGTACTCGACGCCCTGCGTCCAGAACGTCCCTGCGCCCACCTCGGGCGGCATGAGGTCTGAGGCGTCGAAGCCGAGGTAGGAGGCGTTGTTGACGATGCCGGCGGCAACGTCGAGCTTGTAGAAGCCGGCGTACCACTCCTGCGGGGTGGTGGTATTGGCCGAGATCGCGCTGCCCGTCTCGATCCAGCGCTGGATGCCCTGCGGGGTCGAGAGGAACTGCGCGACTGCCCGCACCTCGGGCCGATCGCGAAGAACCATCAACGTGTCTGCAGAGCCGAGAGCCGGCTCACCGTAGGCCGGGTCGATCATGGGCAGGTAGAAGATGCCGATGTCCTCACCGATCTCGTACATGGTCTCCGTGCCCGGACCGCCTGCCCGCACGTCCGGGAAGAAGTCGGGACCGTACCAGGTCGGGATCTTGTGCATCACGCAACCGGGCGTGAAGCCATCCCAGTTGTCGTCCACAGGGAAAGCCGGATCGAAAGGCTGGGTCTGCGGCGTCTCGACGATGGCCGTCGTGCCACCGAAGACGTAGCCCTCGGTGAACATCAGCTCGCCTACCATCTCGAACGCGTTGCGCACTTCGGGCGACGTGAAGGGCAGCTCGCCTGCGATCCAGGCGTTGTAGTTCTCCGGCGAGGTGGTGCGGAGCATGACCTCCTCCACCCAGTCGGTGAACTGCCAGCCCGTGGCGGTGCCGGCCTCCATGCCCATGCACCAAGGCGCGCTGCCGGCGGCCAGGATGGCGTCGGACAGGGCGATCATCTCGTCCCACGTCGTGGGCACCTGGAAGTTATTCGCCTCGAAGTAGTGGATGGGGTACCAGACGGTCGACTTGACGTCTGCCTTGTAGGGAATGCCCCACACCCCATCGTCGGTAGAGACCAGTCCGATGGTCGCCTCGTGCTCGTTGCGGAGCTTCTCGACGTCCATGATCGTGGACACGTCGATCAGGCTGCCCTCCGCACCGTAGGCCAGGACGGCCGTCGGCTGGGCGAGCATGGCCAGGTCGGGTGGCTGTCCGCCCTGGATGCGCGTGCGCAGCACCGTTTCGTGGCTCGAGCCGATGCTGTCTACCTGGATCGTGATCCCGGTCGCAGCGATGAAATCAGCCAGCGCCGCCGAGAAGTTGGCTCCCTCGCCACCGATCCACTGCGTCTGGATCGAGACGGCTGTGCCCGTGTAATCGCCGGCCAAAGCCGCGTCGAGCTCGGTATAGCCCGACGGCGTGCTGGGCACGGCGGGGCCGGTGGGCTCCGTCGGCGGGTCGGTCGGCTCGGCCGGCTCATCGGTCGGCTCGGCCGGCTCATCGGTCGGCCCGGGTGCGTCCGTGGGGGCCGTGGTTGCCGGAGCGGCCGGCGGGTCGGTGGCGGCCGGCGGAGCGGCCGTAGGGCTGGCCACCGGGGCGGCCTGACAGGCTACTGCGAGCAGCGCCAGGACGACCAGGCTAACCAGCCATGGTTGCTTCCTCATGAGACTGAACTCCTCCTCTTCAATGGATCCACCACTCTACATTGCACCTGCTTGCCGATTTCTGCACTCCTTTCTATGTGCTGCCCACCCCCTCCCGCTGGGTGGCGCGACCCATAGCGCCAGACAAGGCGATCTGTGCTGCCCCGCGGGCACCAGCCTCGGTCGCCGGTGGCAGCAGATCGATGAGTGTCGCGGAGAGGGCATCCTCGATCAACGGGGAAGCGCTCCGCTCCAGGGCAAGCTGGGCCAGCAGCCGATCGAACAGCGCCGGCCCCGCGGCGGCCAGGCCGCCGCCGATCACCACGCGCTCGACGCCGAAGGCCAGCACCAGCGCGCGCACGGCACGGGCCAGGTGTCCGGCTGCCGAGTCGGCTATCTCCGCAGCCAGCACGTCGCCCCCGCCGGCGGCTCGGAAGACTTCGGCGGCGGTGGCGTCGACTGCCAGGCTGCTCTGCCGGCCGGCGCGCATCGCCTCCTGCGCCCGACGGGCGATGGCCGGACCGGCCGCGACTGCCTCGAGGCAACCCTCGAGGCCGCAGGCACAGCGCGGGCCGCCCAGCTCCGCCAGCGTATGGCCTACCTCTCCCGCCAGGCCGCCAACACCGCGCAGCAACCGTCCGTCGAGCACGACGCCCGCCGAGATGCCGGTGCCCACGCTGAGATAAGCCAGGAACCGAGCGTGGTACTCGGGCTGAGTGGCGAGCCACGCGGCGGCAGCGCGAGCGTCGTGCTCGACCGCACAGGGCAGGCCGGTAGCCTGCTGGACCAGGTCGGCCAGCGGCAGCGAGGGGGCGCCCAGGTTAACGGCCAGCGCCAGCGTGCCTTCCAGCGGCGAAACGCGTCCCGGCACGGCAACCCCCACCACCGCCAGCTGTCGGCCATCCGACCGGAGACGATCGACGGCCAGGCCGGCCAGGCCGATGACCTGAGCGGCGAGGTCGGCTGGACGGGTAGGCACAACTTCGCGCAGCAGCAGCCGGTCCGCGTCGTCGCAGACGACGAGTGCCGTCTTGGTGCCGCCCACGTCGATGCCGGCCGCCAGCCTACCGGCCGGCGGCGAGGGAAGGGCGCCTGTGCCCGCGCCGTTCATCGGCGCACCAGGCTCAGGCCGAGCTGGTTGGTCAGCAGCAGCGCCGAGGCGCCAAGCAGGACGTCGTCGCGCTCGGCGCCCAGCTCGATCTGCGTGTCCTGAGCGAGCAGGGGCAGGGCGCTCCGCCGCGCCCGCTCGCGCACGGCCTCGAGCCACGGCGGGCCGAGGGCCACAGCCGGGCCGACCAGGACGATGCGGCGAACGTTGAGTGAGCCGATCAGGGCCGCGATGCCCAGGCCGAGCATCGCGCCGGCGTTGCGCACCACCGCGGCCACGGCCGGCTCGCCGGCGCGCAGCGCAGCGAGGAGCTGCTGCTCGTCACGGACGTGGGGAGCGACCTGGGTGGCGGCGCTCACCATGGCCCTCAGGCTGGCCACTGTCTCAAGGCAGCCCACGCTGCCGCAGCGGCAGCGCTGGCCGTCCGGCACGAGCGCCGTGTGGCCTATCTCGCCCGCCCCTGAGCCGTCACCCTGGTACAGCTGGCCGTTGAGGATGATGCCGGCGCCCACGCCGCGCCCGACGCGTATCACGATCATGCTGTTGGGCCGGGCAGTGGGCCGCGGATCGGCCGCGAAGGTGTACTCGGCCAGGGCGGCCGCCTGGCTGTCGTTGGCCAGCGCTACCGGCAACCCGTAGCGCTCTTCGATGAGCGGCCCGAGAGCGAGGTCCGCCCAGTCGAGATTGACGGCCCAGCGGACCGTGCCGCTGCGCGAGTCGATCAGGCCTGGCGCGCCGATGCCGATGCCCAGCAGCGGCCGCTGGGTCTGCGCCTGGAGCCGATCGACCAGTTCGAGGACCAGGTCGACTGCGGCTTGGCCGTCGCGTCCGTCGAGCGGCAGGCTGACCGAATGCAGGATCTCGCCGCGCAGGTCGACCAGCGCGCCGCGAAAGCTCTCCTCGCCCAGGTCCAGGCCCAGCACGTGGCGCGAATCGGTGGCGACGCTGACCATGATCGGTGCCTTGCCGCCGCTGGAGGGGCCCCGACCTACTTCGCTGACCAAGCCCACGTTGAGCAGCTCGCCGACCAGCTGTGAAACGGATGTTCGCGTCAGGCCGGTCTGGCGGGCGACCTCGGCTCGGCTGATGCGGCCGTGGTCGTAGATCGCGCGCAGCACCAGCTGCTGGTTAAAGGCGCGAGTCTGCTGGTGGGTCGCTCGCTCGGGAAGCGTCGTCTCACTCTCCAGCTTTGTGAACGGCCTTTGCAAAGATCGATGATCACTCCCTGGGCTGGCTTTGTCAAGTCAATGGACAATAGCGACGGTAGACAGTGTGGGCATGGGCGAGCTGTCGCGCTCGCGCTGGTCTTGCAACGCCGGCCCGTCGCGCTTCTGTAAGGCCGATGGGCGAACACTGGGCGCGACGTTGCGCCCCATCACTGCCGCCGTTGAGGTCCTGCTCTTGGTTCCGGTCCTGGTCATCAACCCACGCACCGACGAGGGCTTCGCGCACCTCGTGCACCGGCTGGCGCAGGACGCGGAGACTGCCGAGGAACTGCAGGACCGGCTGCGCGAGAGCTACCCGCGGGCGGTGGCACGGGCGCGCGGACTCGCCGGCGAGTCGGCCGTGGTCTGGTACGTCTACCGGGACGGGCGCTGGACTTCGGCCGCGCAAGCGGGGGGTGGGAGGCAGGCACATGACGGACAGAGACGATGACCTGCGAGCGACGGGCGAGGACCTGATCGCGGACGCTGAGGAACTGCAGCGGATCGAGCAGCGCAAGCTGGAGCTGAGCGCGGATGATCCTGAGGCTGCTCGGCTGGCCGACGAGAGCGAGCAGCTGGTGCGCTCGATGACCAGCAAGACCGCGCTCCAGCGGCGCCTGGCCGACGAGCCCCCGTCCGACTGAAGGCGGTTCTGCGCGGCTAGGGCGACGGTCGCTCGACGCCCAACTCCCGCCGCGCCGTTCCGTCCACCTGTCGGGCGATGTCCTCCCACGGCTCGCGCTCGGTCGGCGCGCCGGCCCGGGAGAGGTTGTCGCTGTGCGTCACGCGGACGAGCAGCGTATCCGAGCCCGGCGCCGGCTCCGCGCTGCCGGTCAGCGTGCCGCTGCGGGCAACCGCCAGCCATTCCTCGGCCACCGCCGGCGGGAACGTGCCGCTCCAGCGGATGTCATCGTCCGGACCGTAGCCGGCCTCGAGCAGCTCCTCCTCGGTCAAGCTCTCGCGGTAGCGATACTCGAGCTGGTAGGTCACCTGCGCCCCGTCATCGGTGAACTCGACGTCGATCGCGTAGTGATGGTTGTAGGGCGGCGGGATGGAGCCCGTGGCGTAGTCGATGCTGAAGCTCACCGGCCCGCTCGGGACGGTCGTCCCGCAACCCAGCAGGAGGGCGACGAGCAGGATCGTCAGCCCGCCCCCGACCGTACTCCGCTGATACCCCTGTCGCACTCGGTATCTCCGTACTTGGCGCGCTCCGTCGCCTGCCCCTCAGCGGCGCGTGCCACCATTGTGCAATGACTGACATCACCCACCCGCGCATCGAAGACTACGCCGCCCGCCACTCGTCGCCGGAGCCGCCGCTGCTGATTGAGCTGGCCGAGGCGACGCGCGGCTTCTCCGACGATCACGGCATGATGGTCGGCCGGCTGGAGGGGCGCCTGCTCAAGTTACTGGTCGCCATCAGCCGTGCCCGGCGGGTGCTGGAGATAGGCACCTTCACGGGCTACTCCGCCCTGTCCATGGCCGAGGCCCTGCCGCCGGACGGCCGGATCGTGACCTGCGAGCTGAGCGAGCGGCACGCGGACGTGGCCCAGAGCTTCATCGATCGCTCGCCTCACGGCGCTCAGATTGAGATACGGCGCGGACCGGCGGGCGCGACCCTGGCCGCCCTCGAGGGCGACTTCGACTTCGTCTTCATCGACGCCGACAAGACCGGCTACCTGGCCTACTACGAGGCGGTGCTGCCCAAGCTTCGGTCAGGCGGCCTGATCGCGGCCGACAACGTGCTCTGGTCAGGGCGCGTCCTCGACGAGGCGAGCGACGACGCGGATACACGCGCGCTGCGCGAGTTCAATGCTTTTGTTGCCACAGACGCGCGCGTCGAGTGCGTGATGCTGCCCGTGCGCGACGGCCTGACCCTCGCGCGCAAGCTCTGATCTCCGGCTGCGCGGGCGGCGACTTGCGCAAGCGACTACTCTGACGGCAGACGCGGGGGCCCTTGCGCCCGGAAGCGACCCAGCACCAGGAGGAGGAGCTGTGCACGTCTTAACGCGCTCACCACGGACTCGTGCCCTGTCCATCGGGCTGATGGTCATCCTGCTCGCGGCCGCCTGCGGCACGGGCGGGCAGGCCACGCCGGTGGCGGACACGCCCCCCGCCGGCACGCCGAGCGGCACACCGCCGGAAGGCATGAGCCCAGAGCCTGCCTCGCCCGGCCCAGGCACCGGCGGCGAAGTGATCATGCTGTCCACGCAGCTCGCTCCGCTGGAGGAGGCGGAGAAGATGCGCAACGCCATCCTGGCCGAGTATCCGGGAGGTTTCCCGGCCGAGAACTTCGTGCCAGCGGCGACGGCCGCCGAGTTCACAGACCGCGCCGAAGCAGAAGCCAACGCAGGCGAGGGCAACGGCGAGGTAAGCCTGTTCGGCGCGCTGCATGGCGACCTCTCGATCCTCGCCGACGCCGGCCAGTTGACCGACTTGAGCGACCTGGCCGATGAGCTCGGCGACCTTGGCTTGCTCGAGTCCTACGTGGAGCTCGGCCGCTTCGGTACGGACCAACAGCTGATGATCCCCTGGATGCAGGCGACCTACATCATGGCCGCCAGCCAGGAGGCCATGGAGTACCTGCCCGAGGACGCCGACCAGAATGCGCTGACCTGGGAGGACGTCACGGAGTGGGGACGCAATATCGCCGACGCCGGCCACGGCCAGCGGCTGGGCTTCCCGGCCGGGCCGGACGGCCTGTGGCACCGCTTCTTCCAGGGCTTCGCCCTGCCCGCCTTCACGGGTCGCGTCAACACGGCCTTCAACACGCCCGAGGCGGTCGAGATGTGGAGCTGGCTGGAGGAGACGTGGGAGTTCGTCAACCCGCAGTCGAGCACCTACGGGTTCATGCAGGACCCGCTCCAGTCGGGTGAGGTGTGGGTCGCCTGGGACCACGTCGCCCGCCTGCGAGACGCCTTTACCGCCAATCCGGAGGGCTACGTGGCCCTACCGGCACCGGCCGGCCCGCAGGGGCGTGCCTTCATGCCGGTGGTGGCGGGCCTCGCCATCCCGGCCTCGGCACCCAATCCCGAAGGTGCCCGGGAACTGATCCGCTACCTCGTTTCGGCCGAGACATCCGCCGTCACGCTGCGCGAGGTGGGCTTCTTCCCGGCCACCGAGGCCGAACTGCCGGCCGGCCTTGACCCCGGCATCCAGAACATGTCCGATGCGGTCGTGGGCATGACCGGCGCCTCGGACGCGCTGCCGGCGCTGCTGCCCGTCGGGCTGGGTGAGCAGAACGGCGCCTACAACCAGGTCTTCCGAGACGTCTTCGAGTCAGTCGTCATTGGGGGTCAGGACATCCAGACGGTGCTCGACCAGCAGACACCCAACCTGCAGGCAGTCTTCGACACCTCGGGTGCCGCCTGCTGGAGTCCAGATCCACCCAGCGACGGACCCTGCCAGGTGCAGGGCGCCGAGTAGTTCGTCAGCGCGCGGGGCCGCCCGGAAAGGCGGCCCCGCACCTATCCCGCAGCGGAGGCTGAGCCGTGCGAGCCAGGGGTCTCGGCTGGGCGCCCTACGTCCTGCTCGTGCCCTCGCTCGTCTACATGGCCATTTTCTTCGCCGCGCCCATGATCCAGTCCTTCGGGTTGGCCTTCCAGGACTCGACGGGCGCGTGGAGCACCGCCTCGATCGAGCGCATGCTCAACGACGCCCAGTTCTCGCGTGCGCTGCTGACCACGGTCACACTGCTGGTGCTGATCATTCCCATCCAGTTCGTGCTGGCGATGGGCATGGCGCTGATCATCAACGCGCGCCTGAAGGGCTCCGGGCTATGGCTCTACGTCTTCGCCCTGCCCCTCGGCGTCAGCGAGCTCGCGGCGGGCATCATCTGGTTCTCGATCTTCACCGAACGCGGCTGGCTCAACACGTTCCTCGGTGGACTGGGAATCCTGGAGCGCCCGTACGTCTTCCTCAACCCGCAGGAGCCCTTTTGGCTGATCTTCGCGATCGTGCTGGCCGAGTCGTGGCGGGCGACGGCGATCATCATGATCATCCTTGTCGCCGGGCTGCAGTCGATACCGCGCGACTATCTCGAGGCGGCCGATGTCTTTGGCGCCAGCACGTGGCAGAAGATCAGGCGGGTGATCCTGCCGCTGCTTCGGCCGGCGCTCCAGACGGCGCTGATCCTGCGCACGATCCTGGCTTTCCAGGTCTTCGCCACTGTCATCGCCATCGCCGGCCGAGGCCTGACTGTTTTGGCCGCCGAGGCATATCGTTGGTACGGCGACCTGCGTGACACTAACGTGGCGGCGTCCTATGCCGGGCTGATCCTGTTGCTGTCGGTGATGGCCACGATCCTCTACCTGTGGCTGCTACCCACGCGCGAGGAGCGCCTGGCATGAAGGCAGGCGTGGAGCGATGAGTACCGAAGCTCGGCCGATGCCGGCCAGCCTGGCCACCGCCGCTGAACTCCGCCGTCGGCGCATCGGCCGCCGGCGCCTGCTCAACCAGGGCCTGATCTACGGCGTCGCGACACTGCTCGCGCTGTGGGTGCTGCTGCCGATCTACCTGATCACGGTGAGCTCTTTCAGCCCACGCGATGTCATCTTCGACTATCCCAAGTCGCTCATCCCGCAGGAGGTCTCGGCCGACTCGATTCTCTTCTTCGCCAACTCGACCGGCGTCATCCCGGCGCTCTGGCGCAGTGTGCAGGTCGCGCTCGTGGCGCTGGTTCTCTCGCTGCTCATCGGCGCCCCGGCTGGGTACGCGCTGGCCCGCTACGCCTTCCGCGGGCGCAACGCCTTCCGGCTCCTGATCGTGTCGACCAAAGCCTTCCCCATCGTCATCCTCTCGATCCCGCTGGCGGTGGCCTTCATCCAGGCCGGCATCTACGACTCGATCTGGAGCGTCGCGCTGATGCACACGGCGCTGGCCCTGCCCTTCACGGTGCTCATCACCAGCAGCGTCTTCGTGTCAGTGCCGCGCGAGCTGGAGGAGGCCGCTCAGACGCTGGGTTGCACGCCGCTTCGCGCATTCCTGAAGGTCTCGCTGCCACTCGCCCTGCCCGGCCTGGCCGCGGCGGCGATCTTCACCTTCGTGCTGTCATGGAACGAGGTCTTCGCAGCGGTCATCCTGACCTTGCGCGAGAGGACGCTGCCGGCGCTCGTGCTGAGCGTGCTGACCCAGTCGCCGCTGCCCTTCCGCTTCGCGGCGGCATTCTTCATGCTCGCGCCTTCACTCATCGTCATCTTCTTCATCCGCCGTTACCTGATCGGCCTGTGGGGGCGGGTAATCAAGTGAGGGGCAGGCGTGGCTGAGATCCGACTAGAAAGAGTTAGCACCATCTTCGGAAAAGTTCGCGCGGTCGACGACGTCGAGCTGACCATAAATCACCAGGAGTTCGTGGTCCTGCTGGGCCCCTCGGGCTGCGGCAAGACGACTCTCCTGCGCAGCGTGGCTGGGCTGGAGTCGATCCACTCGGGGCGTATCCTGCTCGGCGGCCGCGAGGTGACGGACCTGCCGCCGCGCAAGCGCGACATCGCGATGGTCTTCCAGAGCTACGCCGTGTTCCCCCATCTGACCGTCTTCGAGAACATCGCCTTCGGCTTGCGTATGAAGCGCATCCAGTCGGCGGAGGTCAAGCGGCGCGTCGAGTCGGCCGCCGAGCTGCTGCACATCGGCGAGTTCCTCCAGCGCCACCCGGCGCAGCTTTCCGGCGGGCAACGCCAGCGCGTGGCCGTCGCGCGGGCCATCGCCATGGAGTCCGGCGTGATCCTGATGGACGAGCCGCTCTCGAACCTGGACGCCCTGCTGCGGGTGGAGATGCGCGCTGAGCTCAAGCGGCTGCTGCGCGAGATCAAGGCCACCACCATCTACGTCACCCACGACCAGGTCGAGGCGCTCTCGATGGGCGACCGTATCGCGGTCATGCGCGCGGGCAAGGTGGTCCAGGTGGGCAATCCACTGGAGGTCTACAGCGCACCCGCCGATCGCTTCGTGGGCAGCTTCATCGGCGACCCGCCCATGAACTTCCTGACCGCTGAGCTCGAGCGGGATGGCGGCAGGTTGACGGCGGTTGTCGCCGGCGGCGGCCGCATTCCGCTGGACGAGCCCTCGGCCGAGCTGGCTGAACGCGTGGGGGAGGGCCTTGTGGCGGGCATCCGCGCCGAGAACATCGAGGTGGCGCGGCAGGCCGCGGATGCTCCCGGCAACGGCGTCGTGGCGCGTTGCCTGGTGGTCGAGCCGCTGGGCTCACACAACCTGCTGACGCTGGCCCTGGGCGACACGCGCCTGAAGGCCATCACGCGCCCCGATTACGACGTCGCGCCGGACGAGGACGTGGCGCTGCACATCGACGCCCGGCGCATCCGCTGGCTCGACAGCGAGAGCGGACTCGCCATCGGGCCGCCGCCGCAGGCGGGGAGCCCGGTGCCGCCGGCCTAGCCGGCCCGCAAGCGGGCGCACCCGGTGCGGGGCGGTGACAAGCCGCTCGACAGGGGCACGGGCGTCGTCTGTGCCTCCTTCGGGGCGCAGGGAGAATGGTTGTCGCTGGGCCGCGCCCACCCGGCCGAGGGCTTCATCGAGCTGTCCGGCGCACCACCCTTCGACGAGCGGCTGCGCGGCCGGCCAGCGGACGTGCGCCGCTACAGGGCGCTGCTGGCCAACGAGAGCAGCTCATTCCTCTGGCTGGAGGGGCTGGGGGACGGGGTCACGCTGTCGGTAGAGGTTGGGGGCGCTCCGGGCTCCGAGTCGCTCGAGCAACAGCTGGTCGCGCACTGGACCGGTGCCGGCAGCCGGCCCGCAGCACTCCGCCTTCGCTTCCGCGGCCGCCTGGACCGCCCGGCGCTGGCGATGATCACCGAGGCCGGCTCCGGGTCCGTCCGGCCCTTGGAGCCGAACCTGCTGGCGGCGGATGGTGGCGAACTCAGAGTGCGCGCGGCCGGACTTTCGGCGGAGGCCGTCATGCGCGTGCAGGCGCGGGGCATCCCGCCCGCCACCTGGCGGCTCAGCGGCGACGGCGCCGAGATGCCGCTTGAGTGGCCCGCGGGCGAGTCTGAGTTTCGGCTGGACATCTCGTGCAGCCTGCGCGTGGCCGGCACCGCTCCGGCTGCGCGACGGCCAACGGCAGGGGAGCAGAAGCATGCCCTGCCACTCGCCGCTGGGCTGCTCGTGCCGGCGACGCTGCGCGCTGAGCTGCGGCGCATCGGCGACCGCGCCCTGGCGTACGTCACCCAGTGCACCGCCCTGCAGGTCGCGCCCGGCCGGCTGGCCATCCTGACCGACCACCGGCTGCTGCCGCTCTCGTGGACGCGCGACGCCTACTTCCAGGCATTGCTGCTGCTGCGCGCAGGCCGATCCGAGCTGGTCGAGGACCACCTGCGCTGGCTATGGCTGGATTGTCATCGGCCGACGGCGACGTGGGCACGCAGCCACCACGCGGACGGGCGGCGCAAGGACGAGGTTTACCAGGCGGACCAGCAGCTCTACCCGCTGCTCGAGCTGGCCGACTTCTGGCGCACCGCCGGCCGCCTGCCCACGCTTGGCAACGGGTCCGGCGACCACCAAACCTGGAGTGGCCTCGCGGCGGACGTGCTGGACGACCTGCTGGCCCGCCTGGCCGAGCACGAACTTCTGCCCACCGATGAGAACGCCGCCGACGATCCGGCCGGCCTGCCCTTCGTGCTGGCCAACCAGATCCTGGCCTGGCACACACTCACCCGCCTTGGCGAGCTCGCCGAGGTCCTGCGCCTGCCGCACGGACTCGACAAGGCCGCCCGCCGCCTGGCGGCTGCGACCAGGCGGCATTTCACGCTGCTCGGCCCCGCCGGTCACCTGTGGGCCTATGCCGTCGATGGCAAGGGCGGAAGCGAGCTCTACCACGACGCCAACGACGTGCCTACCGCCTTCGCCGCGTTGTGGGGCTTCTGCTCTGCCGACGACGCCGACTGGCGGGGCACGATGGACTTCGCCTTCGGTCCGGCCAATCCGGCCTACGCCGCGGGTCCGTTGGGCGGCCTTGGCTCGCGGCACACGCCGGGCGTTTGGTCGCTGGGCCTGATCCAGCAGTGGGTCGTGCACAGCCTGACCGGCGAGAAGGCTGCGGCGGAAGCCGTCGTGCGCCGGCTGGTCGACTGCGCCATGTCGGATGGTTCGCTGCCCGAAGCGTCGGATTCGCACACCGGCCGGCTGCTGGCCCGGCCCTGGTTCGCGTGGCCGGGCGCCCTGCTCGGCGCACTTCTGCCGGCTGACGACTCCCAGGCCACGCCGGTTCCGGCTGGCTGAGGCGTTTCCGGCGCGCACTTCACAGCCTGCCCACAGGCGACAACCAGCCCTGCTCAAGCTGCACCTCCTAGCGTGGCCCTGGACACCCGACCACCGGCCAGGACAGGACACAACTCGGAGGACAACATGCGCAGGCTCATCTGGCTGCCGCTGGCAGGCGTGCTGCTCATCGCAGGCGCCGCTATCGCGACGGCCGCACCAGACGCCGTCGATTCGGCGACAGACGCCATCGTCACGCCCATCCACCGCGCGGGCGCCTTCCTGCAGGAGATCCTCGACGAGCTCGTCGACGAGGGTGTCATCGACGACGAGCAGGCCGACGCCATCGTCGAGCGGGCCGGCGAGCGGGCCGAGCAGAAGCGGGACGAAGTCCGCGCGCTGCGCGAGCAGATGCGGGAGGTGCGCCAGCAACTTCGCCTGTTCCTGGAGGACGGCGTGATCACCCAGGACGAGCTGGCTCAGCTGCCCGAGGATCATCCGTTGCGCAACCTCGATACGTATCTCGAGGATGGGCAGCTCACCCGCGAGGAGCTGGAGGAGCTGGCCGGCTGGTCACGCCCGGACTGGGGACCGGGCAGGTTCCGCCACTTCGCTCCCGGCTGGGGCGCCGAAGCAGACGAGTAACCCGACTCCGCTCCTCCTCACCCGTGAAACCGGAGGGTCCTCTCCCGGACCCTCCGGTTCTTCTATGCTCGGGGCAGGCTGAGCTCGAAGCTGGCCCCGCCGCCCGGCGTCGGCTCGTAGCTCAGCCTGCCGCCATGGGCCAGTGCGACCGAGGCCGCTATCGACAGGCCCAGGCCGCTGCCGCCTCTGTCGCGCGAGCGCCCCGCGTCGGCGCGGTAGAAGCGGTCGAAGATCCGCGCCTCGTGCTCCGGCGCGATGCCCGGCCCGCGGTCGGCCAGGCGCACCCGACAGAAGCCGTCGCGGGCGACCAGGCTGACCTCCAGTGGCGCGTCGGCCGGCGTGTGCATGCGCACGTTGGCGAAGAGGTTGCCCATGACCTGGCGCAGGCGGTCCTCGTCGCCCTCGACCACCACGCCCGGCTCGACGTCGGCCGCCAGCGGACGGCCGGGCTCCAGTGCCCGACTGTCCGCTACCGCGTCGGACACGACGCGGCTCAGGTCAACGGGCTCGCGTCGCAGCGGCCGGCCCTGGTCCAGCCTGGCCAGCAGCAGCAGGTCCTCGACCAGCGCCGCCATGCGCTGGCTCTCGCTGCCGATGCGCGCCATGGCCTGCTCGATGGCCGCCTCGTCCTCGAGACCGCCGGCGCGATAGAGCTCGGCGTAGCCGCGCAGGGTGGTCAGCGGCGTGCGCAGCTCGTGCGATGCATCGGCCACGAAACGGCGCAGGCGGCCCTCGCTCTCCTCCTTGGCTGCCAGCGCCGCCTGCTGGCGCTCGAAGGCAGTCTGGATCTGGTCGAGCATCGAGTCGAAGGCGCCGCCCAGGCGGTTGACCTCGCCGCCCCCGCCGCCCAGGCCCACCCGACGCGTCAAGTCGCCGGCCGAGATGCGCTCGGCCGTCTCGGTCACCTGCTCCAGCGGGCGCAGGTTGCGCCGGATCAGCCACCAGCCCACGAGCAGAGAGGCAATCACGACCAGCGCGCCGACCAGCAGCAGCGCGACGGCCAGCGCTCGGACCGTTTGGTCCACCTCGCGCAGCGGCGCTCCCAGCACGGCCGTCAGCTCGCCACCCCGCGCCCGGAGGGCGAGCACGCGGTAGTCGAGCTTGCCGTCGACGGCCGGCCGCTCGACGATGCGCCCGACGGGCAGCGCCGGCTCGTCGGCGTTTGGGAGGGAGGGCAGGGGGTCAGGTTGACGGGCGAAGCCGGAGGCTCGCGTCCATTGCTCGACGATCTGGCCATCTGCGTCCAGGACGAGCAGCGCGAAACGCCGGCCGGTGGGGTCGACGCGGCCGCGGAGGCCGCCCGGCCCTAGGTCGAGGTCCTGCAACGTGACGCCGCGCAGTTCGTCGTCAACCTGGGCCACCAGGCTGGCCCGGGTCAGCCCGACCACCAGCGCGCCGGAGACCAGCAGCGCGACGGCAAGCAGCAGGCCGACGGACAGCAGCAGGCGGGTGCGCAGCGTCATGCCGCGTGCCGGCTCAGCGGCTCAGCTCCCGTCGGCGCGCAGCGTGTAGCCGAAGCCGCGGACGGTCTGGATGAGCTTGTCGTCGGCCGCGTCCAGCTTGCGGCGCAGGTAGCTGATGTAGGTCTCCACGACGTTATCGTCGCCGTTGAAGTCGTACTGCCAGACGTGGTCGAGGATCTGCTGTTTGGACAGCACGCGCTCGGCGTTGAGCAGCAGGTAGCGCGTCAGGCGGAACTCGGTGGGCGACAGGCTGACCTCCTGGCCGCCGCGCCAGACCTGGTGGCGATCCTCGTCCATCTCCAGGTCGCGGTAGCGGAGGCGGGCCGTGCCGGGCTCGCCGGCGGCTCGCGTGCGGCGCAGCAGGGCGCCTATGCGCAGCGTCAGTTCCTGCAGCGAGAAAGGCTTGGTCACGTAGTCGTCGCCGCCGCGGATGAAGCCCGTGACGCGATCGTCCTCAGCGTCCCGCGCGGTCAGGAAGATGACCGGCACGAAGTCACCGTCGGCGCGCAGCCGGCGGCAGACCTCGAAGCCGTCCATGTCGGGCAGCATCACGTCGAGCACGATGAGGTCCGGCGCGCCGCTGGAGGCTTGCTGCAGCGCGCTGAATCCGTTGTGGGCGGTGCTCACCTCGTAGCCCATGTAGCGCAGAGCGGTGGCCAGCAGTTCGGTGATCGTCTTCTCGTCATCGACCACGAGCACCCGGCCGGCGGGCTGCTGCCCCGAGGCAGGCGAGGCGGGAAGTGGCTGAGTCACAGGACGTATTTCACCGGCTCAAGCTTAGAGCTTGCTGTGAACCAGCTGGGAGTTCAGAACTCGCCGAAGACGTCTGTGGCCCCTCCGTCACGCACCGCGAAGACGGTCAGCGGCCCCTTCGCTGTGCCGCCCATGCCGGGTGAGCCGGCGGGCATGCCCGGCAGCGCGATGCCGTCGATCAGAGGTCGCTCGTCGAGCAGGCGCTCGATGGCGGCCAGCGGGACGTGACCCTCGACGAAATAGCCCTCGACGGCGGTGGTGTGGCAGCTGAGCATTTCGCCCGGAACGCCGTACGACTCCTTGACGCGGGCCAGGTTGTCGTCCACCACCGAGTGCACGGTGATGCCGGCAGCTCGCATGTAGGCCTCGTGCTCGTGGCAGCAGGTGCAGCTCGGCGAGCGGAAGACGACGGCGGTCACGCCTGCCAGCGCGTCGCTCTGGGGCGCTGGCGGCGCCGCCGTCGGTGGTGCGGCGGCACAGCCGCCCAGCAGGAGCGCCAGCAGAAGCGTGGTCAGTAGGGTGGCCGGGCGGTACTTCATGCAGGTGAGTCTGGAAGGCCGGCGGCCGACGGTCAGCCTGCTGAGCGGCCCGCAGGGAGGGTGCCGAATGGCCCGTTCAGCCTGGCGCGGCGGGCTGGGCATTACCCGTCCACGTAGGGGTTTCCTGCTTGGCGCGGCCCTGCTATTCTCGGCGCGGCGCGCTCCCGCGCCCAAGCCCACTCCGGCGCTCACGCCGCCGGCCTCGCGGGCCAAAGGGGAACTCGCTTCCTCGGGATGCCGGTCTGTTCGCCCTTCCGGCGGACGTCGAGAGCGTGAGTCGCGGCGATCGCCCGTGGAAGGAGCTCGAGATGACCAGGCAGAAAACCTTCAAGCGCAGCGTGCGTGCCCGTGCCCAGAAGACCGGTGAGCGCTACAGCGCTGCCCGACACCAACTGCTGCGCACGCCGGCAAGCGAGCCGCCAGCCGTTTCGCGGGCCGCGGATCAGCCGTCGCCAGCCGGCCAAACAGGGCCCGGGGCGGACGCGCCCGCGGAGCTGGACGTCTCCGAAACCAGGTTGCGCGAGGCAACCGGGCGCAGCTGGGCCGAGTGGCTCGACCTGCTCGACGCGTGGGGCGCGACGTCTCAGCGTCACCCCCAGATCGCCCGCTGGCTGGCCCAGGAGCACGGCGTGGAGCCGTGGTGGTCGCAGAACATCACCGTCGCCTACGAGCGAGCCCGGGGCATGCGCGCCAGGCACCAGGTCGCGAGAGGGTTCTCCGTGGGGGCGACAAAGATGATCGGCGTCGATGCGCAGCGTGCCTTCGACGCCTTCACGGACACGGCCCAGCGACAGCGGTGGCTGGCCGGCATGGAGCTCCGGCCGCGGACCAGCATCAGGCCGCGCTCGGCGCGCTTCGACTGGCCGCCCGACGGCTCACGGGTGGTGGTGGACATCACCGCCCGGGGCGACGACAAGGTGCAGGTGGCCGTTCAGCACGAGAAGCTGCCCGATGCGGAGTCGGCCGAGCGTATGAAGGCCTTCTGGCGCGAGCGCCTAGCGGGCCTCAAGCAGCTGCTGGAGGGCTGACGGAGCAGGGCGGCGGGCTGACGTATCAGCCCGACTGACCATTGCGCGGTGCGCGGCGTGCCTGCCAGAATGTGGCGGCCAAGTGGGGGTCCCAGCATCAGAGGTGCGCCGTCACCGCGTTCGTCCGACTCCTCAGCTTCGTCCCGGAGGGCCCGGGGGTCGTCCTGGACCAGTTGCTGCGCGAGGTCGTGCTGCCCGGCCTTCGTGCCCAGCCCGGCCTGCGCCACGCCTATGCCGGACGATCCGGCGCCTCCGACACCGGGCCGCGGCTGGTGGCGTCGGTGTGGGAGCTCGACGTTGCGCCGGGGGAGCCGCCCGCCGAGCTCGTGTCCCTGCTGGGCTTCGAACGTAGCGACGCCGCCCGGGATGTTGCCCTCGAGGTGCTACCGGTGGCCTTGGCGCTGCCCTTCGAGCAGCCCGACGAGCCGCGCATCCTGCGCGTCTTCCGCGGGCAGACGCGGGCGGGCGAGTTGGACGCCTACGTCGAGGAGGTGCGCGAAGGCACCTACGCCGACGTCATGGCTCAGCACGGCCCGCTGGCGCTTTTCCTGGGCATCAAGCGCCCGGATAGCTTCGTGACGGTGTCGGTCTGGTCCGCCTGGGAGCACATCCAGGCCGCCACGGGCGGCAACCTTCTCGCGCCCATCGCCACGCAGCACTCGGAGCGGCTGATTGCCGGAGATGCGACGCACTACGAGATCGTGCCCAACTCGCTGGGCACGGCCGGGCATCCCACGGTAAGCGGTTAAGCGGCGCGAGCAGGCAAGGAGTTGGCCGGCCCTCCGCCCAGCCCGCGCCGCCCGCCGGTGGCGCCCTCTGCGGAGGATCTTCCCGGGGGGCTAACGCGCCGGCAGTTCCTGGGCGGCGTGGCCGGAACCGCCGGCCTGCTGGCCGTCGGCGGACTGGCTGCGTGCTCAGGTCCAGGTGCGACGGGTACGGCCCCGCCGGCGCTCACCCTGGGCTCGAACTACTCGGACGACGTCCCACGCCGGGCCATGCAGGCGGTGGTCGATCGGTTCAGCGAGCTGACCGACGTGCCGGTCGTGGTCAACACGGTCGCCCCGCAGGCCTTCCAGGACCGCATCTCGGCTTATCTCCAGGGCACGCCCGACGACGTCTTCACCTGGTTCGGCGGGCAGCGCATGCGCTTCTTCGCCGACCAGGGGCTGGCCGGCGACGTGAGCGGAGTGTGGTCGAGCATCGCCGCGCACCACACCGAGGCGGCCCGGCAGGCCTCGACGGCCAGCGACGGCAACCAGTACCTAGTGCCGTTCATCACCTACCCGTGGGTGATGATCTACCGGCAGAGCGTCTGGCGGGAAATGGGCTACGAGCAGCCGGCCACGCTCGACGAGCTGGTCGTCCTCGCTGAGCGGATGCGCGCGGACGGCCTCGTCCCGCTGGCCTTCGGCAACCGCGAGGGCTGGCCGGCGATGGGCACGTTCGACATTCTCAACCTGCGCCTCAACGGCCACGACTTCCACCTCGCATTGCTCGAGGGGCGCGAGCAGTGGACGGATAAACGCGTCCGGCGCGTGTTCGAGACCTGGCGCGATCTGCTGCCCTACCACCAGGCGGGCGCGCTGGGCAGGACCTGGCAGGAAGCGGCCCGTTCGATGATCGCCGGTGAGGCAGGCATGATCTACCTGGCCACCTTCGCCGGCGAGCAGGCCAGCGAGGAGGAGCGCGACGACCTGCGCCTCTTCCACTTCCCCCTACTCGGCACGCCCTACGACGACGAGCTGGCCCTCGATGCCCCGATCAACGGTTTCATGCTCAGCCCGCGGCCGGCCCAGCCAGGGGCCGCCAGGGCTTTCCTCGAGTTCGTGGGCGGACCGGAGGCGCAGGGCATCTTCGTCGCCCAGAATCCGAACCGCATCGCTGTCGCGACGGACGCCGACACCAGCGGCTACACGAGCTTCCAGCGCCAGATGGCGCAGGTCATCGGCGAGGCCGGCCGGCTGGCGCAGTTCTTCGACCGCGACACGCGGCCCGACTTCGCCGGCGCGAACGGCATGCAGGGGCTGCTGGGCGACTTCCTGCACGAGCCGGACCTTGAGCTCGGTCCGTACCTCCAGCGCATTCAGGATTTCTGGGACTCGCTGGGTTAGGGGGGCCTGAAGATCCTAGGCGGAACTTCGCGCGTCGATCGCCTGACCCTGGCCTTGTTCGTCGCCGTGCCCCTGTTGCTGGTGGTCGCTTTCATCTGGCTGCCCACGCTGGCCTGTGTGGCGCTGTCCTTCACGCGCTGGGACGGCATCGGCGGGCTGGCCGACATCCAGTGGGTAGGCCTGCGCAACTACGAGGACCTGTTCGTAGGCCAGCCGGCCTTCGGCCGCGCGCTGCACAACAACGTCGCCTGGCTGCTGGTGCTGGTTTTGCTGGCCACGCCGCTGGGCATCCTCTTCGCCGTGCTGCTCGATCGGCGCCTGCGCGGCTCGGCCTTCTACCAGAGCGCGCTGTACATGCCGGTGGTCCTCTCCCTTGCCCTGGTGGGCTTCATCTGGCAGCTGCAGTACTCACCCGAGCAGGGCTTCATCAACAACCTGCTGGGCACCAACCGGCAGGACAACCTGATCGACTGGCTGGGCAACCGCGACATCAACATCTGGGCCGTGCTGGTCGCCGCCGGCTGGCGGCACGTGGGCTACATCACCCTGATTTACCTGGCCGGACTGCGCAGCGTTGATCCCACGCTGCGCGAGGCGGCGGCGATCGATGGGGCCGGCGAGTGGCAGGCCTTCCGGCGCGTCACCTGGCCGGTCATGCGCCCGATCAACGTGGTGATCGTTGTCGTGACGGTCATCGAGGCCCTGCGCGCGTTCGACATCGTGTATGTCATCAATCGCGGCCAGAACGGCCTGGAACTGCTGTCCGTGCTGGTGGCCAACAGCATTCTGGCCGAGGCGGGCCGGATCGGCTACGGCTCGGCCGTGGCCACCGTCCTGCTGACCATGTCACTCGTGCCCATCCTGCTCTACATGCGGCGCGCCTTTCGCCAGGACGCGGCGTGAGCTCGGGTACGCCCGTGCCTCTGCCGACCCAGGCCGCCGCCCGTCGTTTGCCGCGCTTGCCTCACCGCGGGCGCGTGGCTCTTCATGTCTTCCTGCTGGGCGCGGCCTTGCTCTGGCTCTTCCCGCTGCTGTGGGCGCTGTACACCTCCCTGCGTCCTTACGCCGAGACGGCCGAGCGAGGCTATGTCTCGCCGCCGGGCCGGTTGACGCTGGACAACTATGCGATCGCCTGGCGCGACGGCGAGCTGCTGCAGCACTTCTTGAACACGCTCGTCATCGTCGTGCCGTCCGTCGTGCTCGTGTTGGGGCTGGCCGCGATGCTCGCGTTCGCCGTATCACGCTTCTCCTGGGGCTTCAACGTGGCTCTGCTGATGTTCTTCACGGCGGGCAACCTGCTGCCTCCGCACGTGCTCATCACGCCGCTCTTTCGCCTGTTCCTTGCGCTGCCGGTGCCGCCGCCGCTGAGCGACAACGGCGTCCTCTACGACCAGCACCTGGGCGTCATCCTGGCCCACGTCAGCTTCCAGCTCGGCTTCTGCACGTTCGTGCTCAGCGCGTACATGAAGACGATTCCGCAAGACATTCTTGAGGCGGCACGGCTTGACGGCGCTTCCGTGGGCCGGCTGCTGCGCTCGATAATTCTGCCGCTCTCGCGGCCGGTTATTGCTGCGCTGGCGACGCTCGAGGCGACGTGGATATACAACGACTTCCTGTGGGCGCTGGTGTTGATGCAGACCGCTGACAAGCGGCCAGTCACGACCGCACTGGCCAATCTTTCGGGGGAGTTCTTCACCGATCATAACGTCGTGGCCGCCACGGCCATGCTGATCGCCCTGCCCACGCTGCTGCTCTTCCTGTTCCTGCGCCGCCACTTCACGCGCGGCCTTGGGCTCACTTCCGGCGGAGGCTGAGCGACATGCGCCTGGGAGTCTCCTGGTACCCCGAGCAGCACCCGCGCGAGCGCTGGTCGGAGGACGTCGCGCGGATGGCCGGCGCCGGCCTCGAGCTGGTGCGGATGGGCGAGTTCGCCTGGGGGGTGATCGAGCCGGAGCGTGACCGTTTCGAGTGGAAGTGGCTGGACGAGGCGATCGAGCTGGCCCAGGGCGCCGGCTTGCGGGTGGTGCTGGGCACACCCACGGCTGCACCGCCCATCTGGCTGTGCCTGGAGCGCCCGGAGATCATGACCGTCGGACCCACCGGGGAGCGGCTGCCCTACGGCGGCCGGCGCTTCACGTGTCCCACCTCGGCGGCGTACCGCGAAGAGAGCCGCCGCATCGTGACGGCGCTCGCCGAACGGTATGGGTCCAACCCGGCCGTGGAGGCCTGGCAGCTGGACAACGAGCCGGGCCATCACGGCTCGTGGCGCTGCTGCTGCGACGAGTCGGAGGCTGCCTTCCAGCGCTGGCTGGAGCGTCGCTACGGCACGATCGAGGAGCTCAACCAGGCCTGGGGCACGGTCTTCTGGAGCGGCATCTATCCCTCCTTCGAGACGGTCAAGCTGCCGCGCGATACGCCCGCCGCCCACAACCCGTCGCTGCTGCTGGCCCACCAGCGCTTCTCCTCGGCCGAGATCCTCGACGGCCTGGCCGAGCAGAAGGAGATCGTTGAGCGCCTGGCGCCCGGGCGGCAGGTGCTGGTCAACCTGCCGGCTCACACGCTCGACGTGGACCACTGCTCCGTCGCCCGGCTGGCAGGCGTGGCTGCCGTGAACGTCTACCCGGCCGGCGTGGAGTCGCCAGCGGTTGGGTCATTCCTGCACGACCTGGCCGTTGGCCACACCGGGCGCGCCTGGGTCATGGAGCACCAGCCCGGTCCGGTCAATTGGACGGCGGCTGCGGAATCCGTGGCCCCCGGCCAGGTTCGGCTATGGGGCTGGCGTGCGGCGCTGCACGGCATGGAGACGCTGCTCTTCTTCTCCTGGCGCCCGACACGCTCCGGATCGGAGCAGTACCACGGTGGGCTGCTGCGCCATGACGGCTCGCCCGACCGCGCGCTGGGCGAGGTCTCCCAGTTGGCCCGCGAGCTGAGGGAAAGCGCCGATCTGCTGGCGCGCCCGGCCGCGAAGGTGGCGGTGCTGTGGTCGATCGACGACCACTGGGCCATCGGCCTGGAGCCACGCCGTCCGGGCCTGACCCACCTGCAGCTGGTCGTCGCCGCCCATGCCGCCGCGCGCCAGCTTGGGCTGGAAGTGGACGTGCGCTCGCCAGAGGACGACCTTACCGACTACCACGCCGTTCTGGCGCCTGCCCTGTACATGAGCGCAGCGGAGCGGCTGGCCTCGCTGCGTGCAGCGCTTGAAGCGGGTGTGCTGGTCGTGCTCGGCGCGCGCTCGCTGGTCAAGGACATGGAGGACTGCTGGCTGGAGGAGCCGTTGCCCGGCGGGCTGGCAGCCGAGCTGGGGGCGCAGGTCGTGGAGAGCCATGCGCCCTCCTCTGAGCTGCGCATCGACCCGCTCGATGCGCCGAGCGGTTCCTGGATCGACGTCCTCGAGCTGACCCACCCGCGGGCCGAGGTGCTGGCCACCTACGGCGGCGAGGGCTACCTCGACGGCTGCCCCGCGGCCGTTCGCAACGGCAACCTGGTCTACGCCGGCTTCACCTCGACCGAAGCGTGGATAGGGCTTCTGCGGCGACTGCTTGGCGATGGGCTGGAGCTGGTAGACGTGCCTGACAGCCGCGAGCGCTTCCAGCGCGACGGCCGAGTAATCGAACTGGACCATGACAGGCTCGAGGTGAGCGGCGCTGGCTAGCGACTACGGCGTTGCCGTGCGCCCTCGTCGGCGAGATTGAAGCGCAGCTCTTCAGATTCGGCGAACCATCGTAGGAGCGAGCCACCCGCGCGTGTTGTGTGCACTGTGGTACAGTGTGTGCGCAATGGGCAAGCGCGGGCAGCTCTCGATGCGACCACCAGTCAGCACGCTGGAGCGCCTGCGTCAGCGGGCTCGCCGAGTAGGAGTGAGGCCGACGACGCTCGCCGAGCGGTACCTCGAGGAAGGTGTCCTGATGGACGAGCACCCAGGCATCCACTTCGTCGACGGCCCAATGGGTCGGCGACCCGCTGTCATCGGTACGGGGCTCGACGTGTGGGAGATCGTGGTAGTTGCACGGGACAGCGCTGGCTCGGTGGCAGAGACGGCCGCGTACCTCGAGGTCGATCCTCGCCTGGTGGATGTGGCGATCGCCTACTACGGCTCCAACCGCGAGGAGGTCGACGACTGGATCGCGCGGGTCGACGAATCGAATGAGCACGACGAAGCGCGCTGGCGTGCTGCTCAGGCAGCACTGTCAACTTGAGACTGCTGCTCGATGAGCACTTGTCCCCGGCGATCGCTCGGCAGCTCCGCAATCGCGGCCACGACGTGATCGCGGTGGGCGAACGCGACGATCTGCGCGGGCGGTCGGACCGCGTGCACTTCGCCGCCGCGCCAAACGAGCGACGCGTGATCGTCACTCGCGACGTCGCTGACTTCCGGCCGCTCATTGCCGACGCGCTGCGGTCGAGCACGCCCACGTACGGGCTGGTCTGCGTGCCGCGTCGCTACCCGTTGAACCGTCAGGGTATCGGAGCCCTGGTGGGTGCCCTGGATGCACTGCTGAAATCGCACCCCGGTGATGACGCCGTGATCCGCCGGGGCGGCGAGATCTGGCTCGACTAGCGTCGCCGAACCGCCGTCGAGGTCGGCGAACGGATTACGTTTGTTACGACGTAACCGATGTGCTAGCTTCTGTCACATGCGAAGCGTCACGAAGTCCAAGCCGTTCAGCATCCGCCTCAGCCGCCCAACGGACCTCTACGTCACCGCCGAGGCGCAACGCACCAAGCGCTCGAAGGGTGCGATCGTCGAGGCGCTGACCGAGGAGGGAGCGCGCATGCACCGTTTTCCGGGCATCGCGTTCCGCGGCGAGGGACCCTATCGCGAGGAGTGGGTCGTGGGTACGGGCCTGGACGTGTGGGAAATCATCGAGATGCTCCAGGACCACGGCTCCGTCGAGAAGCTGCTCGAAGGCAATGAGCGACTCTCTGCGCGTGCAGTCGACGTCGCGCTGGCGTACTACGAGCACTATCGAGACGAGATCGACGACAAGATTGCCCAGAACCGTCGGCCGCTGTCCGAGCTGCGCGACCTGTATCCATTCGCGCATTTCAGTGCCAGAGTCGTTGCCGGCGAGGATCGCTAGACGGTGCGCGTCCTCCTCGACGCGCACATCTCGGGCAGGCACATCGGCCATCCGCTTCGCTCGCGCGGCCACGATGTGCTGGCGTTGATCGAGGACGATGAACTCTCAACCCTTTCCGACGAGGACGTGATGGTCCTCGCTGCCCAAGAGCAACGAACTGTCGTGACATCTAACGTCCGGCACTTCGTCCCCATCGCCCGTCGGTGGAACGAAGTGGGCATGAATCACGCCGGCGTGATCCTGGTCACCCACGGGCACCAGTCGTACGGCGAGATCCTGCGAGGGCTCGATGGGCTATTCCGCCGACGGCCCGAGCAGGCTGAGTGGATCGACCGCGTGGAGTTCCTGTCCGAGTGACCTCCTCAAGCGATCAAGTGGTGAAGCGCACGCTGGGCGGATTGCAGGAAGGGTGGCTAGGCGCTAGGCAGCGGGGCGGAAGGCGGCAGCACGGCTAGGTCAGGCTGAGTGGGAGCGCTCGTGATCTGCGCTACGGCCCCACCCCTGGTTCAAGCTGCGCTGCCCCGCAATCGTCAAGGTGATACTTCTCGCATTCGGCAGCGGTAAGGGAGCGCGTCACCCGCTCGCGAGCGACCCGAAGCAGTTCGTCCGTGTCGAGCGTCATGACGATCAGCGCGCCGTCACTGAAAGTAACTGCATACCGCTCGTCCTCCAGAAACCGAGCGCTGAGCCGACCGACATTCGCGGTACTGCCAGCTACAGGCACTGCGCGCAGCTCT
>DATKBB010000077.1:0-3163 GCA_035514295.1 Candidatus Limnocylindria bacterium
CGGGTGGCGTGGCTCCGATTACTGCTACCCGGAGTTGAATTGGACCAGAAAGAGAGTGCCGGGGGGCCCGTCAGCGCGACGTGCGCCACACCCTCCACAGCGCTGACGGATCGCTCAGAGGATCGCCGTGAACCAGGAAGAAGTCGGCCGGGCCGCCCTCGCGCAGCGTGCCGGCCTCCGGCTCGCCGAGCAGCTCCCCGCCGCGCCAGGTGGCGGCACCCATTGCCTCCCACGGATCGAGCCCCGCCTGGACCAGCGACTCCACCTCCCAGGCCAGCTGGTTGGCTCGCGCCGACCCGCCGCCAAAATCTGTCCCGGCGCAAATCGCCACTCCGGCCGCGCGCGCCAGCCGCACGCTCTCGACGGCCCGTTCGCGCCGCGCCTCGACCGCCTGTCGGCCGTCATCGGAGGCGAAGCGGGGAATGCGTGTCGTCCGCCCGAAGCTCAGCCACGAGCCGAAGACGGTCAGAGTGCTCACCAGGCGGACGCCGTTAGTGACCATCGTCTGGCAGACGCTGGTGTCCAGCTCGAAGCCGTGCTCGAGCGAGTCGACGCCCGCCTCGGCGCCCACGCGCGCGCCGTCCAGCCGGCCCGAGTGTGCACTGACCCGCGCTCCACGCCCGCGCACGGCCTCCACCACTCCGCGCACCTCGGCCACCGACCAGGGCGCCGCCTGTGGGTCCGGCCCGTCGAGGTAGAGCTTGACGAAGTCGGCACCGTCGTCGAGCTGGGAGGTGGCGGCGGCAAGCAGCTGGTCGGCGTTCTCCACGCCCACGGTCAGGCCGGCTGGCAGCGAACCCGTCCGGGTCAGCCACGTTCCGGCTGCGCGAACAACCGGGTACTCGCGCCGGCCGGCCCAGCGGTCACGCACGCCCAGGCTGAGAGCCCGCTCGCGGCCGTCGAACGGATCCACGCCGCGCGGCGCCCCAACGTCGCGCGCCCAGAACACGCCGGCGCCCAGCATCAGGCGCGCGTTGTGCTCGGCATACGCCATCAGCCGCTCGGGCGAGTCCCCTCCCCGCTCGATCCAGCGCGCGCCGCCGGGCATGGTCAGGTGGCTATGGCAATCAACCATGCCCGGCACGATCGTCGAGCCGGACGCATCCACGACTTCCAGCCCCTCATCCGGCCCAGGGTCCTCCTCCGCATCGGACGGCCGGATCCAGGCCACCCGTCCATCGTCGACGAGCACGCTGACGCCAACCTGCAGGTCAGGCGAGCGACCGTCGGCCAGCGCGGCATCGCGGTAGAGCACGCGCCGGCGGCCGTTCCCGCTGGGCAACGAGGTGGCGCTGTCAGTGGGCATCGTTATTGGGGGCTCGGTGGCCGGCTGGCCGGGCGTCAGCGTGGGCGACGCGCCGCTGGTCGGCTGCGCGGGGGAAGTCGGTGCCGGTGCCAGAGCTGAAGGTGACGGGGACGATTCGGGCCCGCAGGCCAGCACCACGGCCGAGGCCGCCGACACCTGCAGGAAGTGACGTCGCGACAAGGCGGGCCACGTGTGCTCGCCGGCAGACATGCCAGCTAGCGGCTAGCGCCGACCCCCGCGGGCAGCGGCCGCTCGGCGGGGCCCGTGTAGCGCACGTCCGGCCGGATGAGACGGTTGGCCGAGGCCTGCTCGAGCACGTGCGCCGTCCAGCCCGCATGGCGGGCCAGGGCGAAGGTGGCCGGGAACAGGTCGGGCGGCAGGCCCACTCCCTGCAGCACGGCCGCCGCGTAGTACTCGACGTTGGTCTTGATGACCCGGCCCGGCTTCATCTCGGCCAGCACGCGCAGCACTGTGTCCTCCACGGCGACGGCCATCTTCAGCCAGTCGGCCATACCGGCCATGCCTTCGGCCACGTCGCGCAGTGCCGCCGCGCGCGGGTCGTAGGCCCGATAGACGCGATGACCGAAACCCATGATCCGCCCGCCTTGTTCGATCGTGTCGCGGGCCCACTTCTCGGCGCGGTCCGGAGAGCCGATCTCGTGCAGCTGGTTGACCACCTCGGACGGCGCGCCGCCGTGCAGCGGCCCCTTCATCGCCCCGATCGCCCCCGCCACGGCACTGGCCATGTCCGAACGTGTGGAGGTGATCACGCGGGCGGTGAAAGTCGAGGCGTTGAAGCCGTGCTCGGCGCCGGTGATGAAGTAGGCGTCCAGTGCACGCGCGGCGGCCTCGGACGGTCGCTCTCCGTTGAGCTGGTAGAGGAAGCCGGCGGCTAGCTCCAGTTCCGGGTCGGGCGGCAGCGGCTCCTTGCCCGAGCGCAACCGGGCGAAGGCTGCCAGCGCGGAGGGAGCCAGGGCCGTCAGAGCGCGAGCCTGCTCGACTGTCGGGGGCCAGCCGGGCCTCGTCGCCGAGCCCCACACCGAGACGGCGGTGCGCAGCGCGTCCATTGGATGTGCCTTGGCCGGCAGGGCGCGCAGCGCCGTCAGCACGGCCTCGTGCAACTCGGCCGTGGGGAGGCTGGCCTCGGCGGGCCACTCGCCGGTCCACAGCAACTCGGCCACCTGCGCGTAGGTGCCGGCGCGCACGACCTCGACGATGGGATAGCCGCGGTACAGCAGCCTGCCGTTCTTGCCGTCGACCAGGGCGATGGAGGTCTCGCCGGCGAGAACGCCCTCGAGCCCGGGGGAGTAGGGGCGACTGTCGGCCGGGGTCTCCATCAAGGCAAGTCTATCCGCCGCGCCGGCTTTCCAGCAGCGCTCCGGCGCCCAGCATCTCCTCCACGGCTCGCTCGCGATCCCCGGCCTTGAGATTCACGGCGCGGCAGGCGTTCTCGATGACCGTCGCCGGGTAGCCGTGGTCGCGCGCATCGAGCACGGTCGACTTGACGCAGTAGTCCGTCGCCAGCCCGACCACCACCAGCCTGGTCACGCCGGCCTCGGCCAGCAGGCCGGCCAGCTCGGTCGGCTTGGTCTCACCGGTCTGCGGGTCGCGCATGCTGAAGGCGGAGTAGCCGTCCTCGCCGTTACTGCCTTTGCGCACGATCGGGCCCTCCACGCGCAAATCGGGATGCAGCTCCGCGCCCCACGTGTCCATCACGCAGTGGACCGGCCAGATGCCGCCGTCCTTCTGGAAGTGCGGCGTCGACTCCGGGTGCCAGTCCTGCGTGTAGACGACCTTTGCGCCGGCGGCCAGCGCGTTCTCGACCTCCTCGTTGACGAGCGGCACGATGGTCTCGCC